>JALYHT010000212.1 GCA_030776225.1 Acidobacteriota bacterium
CGTCGGTTTTGATACTGCCCAGGTTTTGCGGGCCCTGCCGGGTGGTCTGAAAGAGCGTGACGGTAGAGCCGGGCTGGGGCTTGCCGGTGCTGCCGTTGACGACTACGCCGTCGATTGCGGCATGAGCTGTCGCGGCCAGTAGCAGGAAAGAGAACAGGTACTTCATTGAGCGGCGACTCCCATGGGTTTGCCGCATTCGCCGCAGAACTTCAGCGGACGGTCAAAGGTCGCGTTGCAGGACGGACACACGTTCTTCGCTGGTCTGAGAACAACGTTGGAAACAGCGGGCACAGATGCGGGCATGCCGAGTTCGGCTTTGATGCGGTCGGTTTCGGCCATTACCTGGGCCAGGTCCTTCTGGAGTTCAAGCTTGGTCGCCTGGTAATCCGCGTCCGAAAGCTTGTCGAGGCGGTACTCGAACTGGAGGTCCCGCAGATTTTCGTAGATCGCGGCCTTCCGCTCTTCCAGGTGCTTGAAAGGCGATTCGGGCGCGGGCTGGGGAATGTCTTTGACCCGAATGAAAAGCAGGAAGCCGATCATGCCGGCTCCGAGGAGCGCTCCCAGTACTAAGCTGATTTCCAAATCCTATTCCAGCCTGTCCGTGTCTTTTTCGATCGCTTCGCGGTAGCGGGCGAGTGTGGCGTCGTGAATGGGCGGCGCGCCTCCGGCCACGGCGGGCTTCATCGGCTGGTGGCCGCGCATGCGCCGCAGGATGAAGAAAATGGCCACGGCGCCGATTCCAAGCGAGATGTAAGGGACCAGCCAGAAATACGAGTTCGGATCGTGGCGGAAGATCTTCTCGCCGTATTGCATGACGAAGGAGGCGACGACCTGCGAATCGCTCATGCCCTGGTTCTGCATTTTGAAGATCCGGGTGCGGGCCGGCTTGCAGAAGTGGCACTGGCCGGCGGACATCATGCAGTTGAGGTTCTCATTACAGGCGCCGCACTGGCACGACAAATGGTTGCCAACGCGCTTCACTTCGTCGCTCTCAATCTGGGATTCGGATTGAGCGAAGATCGTCGCGGCGGACGCGGCCACGAGTAAGACTAAGAGACTAAGCTTTAACCGGTACATTCGTTTTCGCGATATCCACGACTTCGGTGCGCGGATAAGAGCGCGCCACCTTGCTCGGAACCAGACATACAAAAGTGCCGAAAATGAGCACGACCACTCCCACCCAGATCCAGGTGACGAGCGGGAAGACGTAAGCCTGAAGAGTGGCTTTATCGCCCACGCGCGCGGCGTAATTGATATACAGATCTTCGTTGAGACGCGTGCGCAGCGCGACTTCGGCGGTGCCCTGCTGCGCCACTTTATAAAAGCGCCGGGCAGGTTCCAGAATGCCCAGCGACTTGCCGTTCTTTGAAACTTCGAGGATCGCAGTGTCCCACTGGTAATCGGGCATATCGCCCTGGGTGAGGTCGACGACTTTGAGGGTGTAAGCCCCCACGTGCATGGTGTCGCCCTTGTTCACTTCGCCAATGGCGGTCTGGTTGAAGGGGTGCCCGCTCCAGCCGATGAACATCAGGACCATGCCCATGTGCACGAGATACCCTCCGTAACGGCGAGTGTTGCGATGGGTGAGTTCGATCATGGCCGGGATCATGCCAACCTTCGTCTTCTCATTCACGGCTTTCGCGCCGCGGAAAAACTCGGTGAAGATGGTCGCGGTGACGAAGAAGCAGAGCCCGAGAGAAATGATCGAATAGGGGTAGCGCATACCGCCGATGTAAAGGGCGGCGACCACGACCAGCATGCCGATACCGGGCCACTGGAAGTTCTTGCGAAGACTTTCCATCGACGTGCGGCGCCAGGCGAACAGCGGACCCACACCGGTAAGGAACAGTAAGAAGAGGCCGATCGGAACCATGAGACGGTTAAACCAGACGGCATCGAGCGAGATCTTTTCGCTCGAGAACTTCTCCGAGAGCACCGGGAACATGGTGCCCCAGAGCACGGCGAAACAGCTGGCCAGCAGGATCAGGTTGTTGAACAGGAAGCTCGATTCGCGCGAGACGACGCTTTCGAGTTCAGCTTCGCTGCGCAGGTAAGCGAGACGGTCGAGGATCAGCCACACCGTAGCGGCGATACCCAGCGCGAGGAAGCCGACGAAGTATTTTCCGATGGGCGACTCGGCGAACGCATGGACGGAACTGACGATGCCGGAGCGCGTGAGGAATGTGCCGTAGATACAAAGGAAGAACGTGGCGCCGATGAGCACCATGTTCCAGACCTTCATCATGCCCTTCTTTTCCTGCATCATGACCGAATGAAGGAAGGCGGTGGCGGCGAGCCAGGGAAGGAGAGAAGCGTTCTCGACCGGGTCCCACATCCAGTAGCCGCCCCAGCCGAGCACGTGATACGCCCAGGCGGAGCCGAGCATGATGCCGGTGCCCTGAAAGAGCCAGGTAACGATGGTCCAGCGGCGGGTGGTGTGGATCCAGCTGTCGCCCGGGGCTTTCGCAATCAGCGAAGCCATCGCGAAGGCGAAGGGAACAGCGAAACCGACATAGCCGAGGTACAGCATCGGCGGGTGGATCACCATCGCCCAATACTGGAGCAGCGGGTTGAGACCCATGCCGTCCGGCACAGTGGTGATGACTTTATCGAGCGCGAGAACCTGAAACGGGCTGACGACGAAAGCGTTGAGAGTGAGAAAGAAGATCTGGATGCTGGAGAGGATCGCGACGACCCACGGCATCAGCAGGCGGTGCTTGCCGCGTCCGGTGAGGACGACGACCGCGCCATAGGTGGAAAGTATCCAGCTCCAGAAGAGCAGCGAGCCTTCCTGTCCGCCCCACCAGGCTGAAAATTTATAGAAGGACGGCATGGCACGGTTGGTGTGCGAGGCCACGTAGGCCATGCGCATATCGCCGGTCATCAGCGAATAGATGAGAATACCCGCGGCGGTCGAGATAAGAATCCAGACGGCGAGGACGGCGCGTTCGCCGCTGAGGGTCAGGAACGGCTTGTTCCTGAGGCGGCCTGTGACGCTGGCGACGATCGCGTACAGCGAGATGCAGAACGCCAGCAGAAGGGCGAGTGCGCCTACGTTTTCCATGGTGGTGTGGTCCTGTTAAATGCCGAAATCGCGCAGTGGTGAAGAAAAATGAACACCCGTTGAAACCCTACAGGCTGGAGCGCATGGGAGAGCTGACAACGGCCGGTTTGCGTAAACCGGGCTGTAGCTGATCCGGAGCCACGCCGGGCTTGGGAGCATATTTCGAAGCGCACTTGGCCTGAATCTCAGAAGCGTGGAAAACGCCGTCGGGGCCAAGGCGGCCATCGGCAAGAGCCTGCGCGCCATCGCGGAAAGTGTCGGGGAGAGGGTCGCGGCCTTCGTAGGCGACGGGGAGAATCTGCTTGTCCTGCACGAGGTTGAATTTGACCAGTCCGGCTTCGTGGACGATCGAATTTCCCTGCACATCGCCGCCGACGCGCACGTGGCGTGTCTGCGCGGTATTGCCCATCTGGCGGAGTTCGGGGATGGTTTTGTAATAGGTGGTGGAGCCCTGGATGCCCGAGTACGCCAGGAAAGACAGCGATCCGACGATGATCGCCATCAGAATGGCAAATTTCCCGTATTTGTTCATGAGATCTTCTGAACCTCCATTATATCCCGCCTACAGAGTATATGACGTGCGCGGGGCGGGCTGGCTTCCGGGGAGTTTGGGGCGGGCGGCGAAATGCAAAGGGCTTGCCAAACGAAGCCAGTATGGCTATAAGCCCTTTGCTTTCATGTAATTAAATACGGCGGTTTAGCGCCCGGCGCCGAAGCGCTTGCGCGGTCTGAAAGATTGTGTTTTGCTGCCGAAATTTCTTGCCGGGGAAGGCATTTCAATTACGGCGGCGCCCTTTTCTTCACGGCCCAGCCCATCCGGAGTTTCCTTGAGGGTCAGGCGCATTTTAAGTACGCGCTCGATGCTCTGCACGTCGCGGCGTTCGGCACGGGTGCCGAAAGTGGAAGCCACGCCTCTGGCGCCGGCGCGGCCCGTACGGCCTACGCGATGGATGAAATCTTCCGGCTGCTGCGGCAGATCGTAGTTCACGACATGCGCGATGTTGTCCACGTGGATGCCGCGGGCGGCAACGTCGGTCGCGACGAGAACCCGGTACTGGCCATCCTGAAAGCCGCGCAGAGCCATGTTGCGCTGGTTCTGCGAACGGTCGCCATGAATGGCGGTCGATTTTACGCCTGCGCCGTACAGCTTTTTGGCGAGACGTTCGGCCCCGCGCTTCGTACGCGCAAAGACCAGAAACGAACCATCATTCGTTACCAGGAGGTGGTGCAGCAGAGCGAGCTTGCGGTCCTGATCGACTTCGTAAACGTGCATGTCGATCTTGTCCGCAGGCTTGCTGATCGAACCCACCGTGATGCGAATGGGGTCTTTCAGATGCTTGCCGATCAGGCGGGCAACGGAGGCTTCGAGCGTCGCAGAGAAGAAGAGAGTCTGGCGCGTGGGGAGCGTTTTCCGCAGAATGCTTTCCACGGCGGGCAGAAAGCCCATGTCGAGCATGCGATCGGATTCATCGAGCACGACCATACGAATGGCGGCAAGCCCGACCAGTTTACGGTCGAGGAAATCGCACAGGCGGCCCGGCGTCGCAATGATGACCTGCGCGCCCTGCCGAAGGGATTTCAATTGTCCGGCTTCGCTCATGCCGCCGACGACAACAGCGGCGCGGATGCCCGTACCGGGCGAGAGAAGCATAAACGTTGCATGAATCTGGAGCGCGAGTTCGCGCGTGGGGCTCAATATGAGAGCCTGAGGGCCCGCGGTCTGCGGCTTGCCGTTCGATTCGCCGAGTAACGACTGGAGAATCGGGAGAGCGAACGCGAGGGTCTTGCCGGTACCGGTTTGGGCGGTGGCAACGATGTCGTGTCCGAGCATGGCGGGCGGGATCGCCTCGGCCTGAATAGGCGTCGGCGTAACGAATCCCTGTGCTGCGAGGTTTTTGCGGAGGACAGGGGAAGTGACTAAGTCGGAAAAGTTATTCATTCAGATTTTTGGGTGTAAAGGCCAATCAGCGAGGCCAGAGATACAAGGCGGGCGAAGCGGATTAAGTTCGATTACTGGCCCAGTATAGCGCATTCCCGGTGGAAATTGTTTTACTACAATCAAACATGCCGTCCGGAGCTGCCGGAAACATCGCGATTCGTCATTCTGTCTGCGCTCTCGATTGTCCAGACGCCTGCGCGCTTTTGATCAATGTCGACGAAGCGGGCCGGGGTTCAAAACTGCGCGGCGACCCGGCTCACCCGGTGACGCGCGGCTTCCTGTGTGGCAAGGTGGCGCGTTACCTTGATCGCGAATATTCGCCGGAACGTTTGCTCTATCCGCGGCGGCGGGTGGACTCAAAAGGCGAAGCCAGGTTCAGCCGGATCTCCTGGGACGAAGCGCTTCACGAGATCGCTGAACGGCTCAAGTCGGTTGCGGACGAATACGGACCCGAGGCCATTCTGCCGTACAGTTACGCGGGAACCATGGGCCTGCTCAACGGCGCGGGGATGGACCGGCGCTTTTTCCACCGCCTGGGAGCTTCCCGGCTCGACCGGACCATCTGTTCCGCCGCCGGCACGGTGGGGCTGACCGATGCCTTGGGCGTGCGATACGGAATTGAGCCTGAACAGTTCCGGCACGCGAAGCTGGTCATCGCCTGGGGAGCGAATATTCTCGGGACGAACGTGCACCTCTGGCCGTTCATCGTCGAAGCGCGGCGGAACGGCGCGAAGTTTTATACGATCGATCCACACCGGAACCGGACGGGCAAACTGACGGACCGCCATTATGCGATCCGGCCGGGTTCCGACGCCGCGCTGGCGCTGGCGATGATGCACGTAATTCTGGCGGAAGGGCTCGAAGACCGGGCTTACGTGGAACAGCACACGCTGGGCGTGGGCGAGCTTGCCGAACGGGTCAGGGAGTGGACGCCGGCGCGCGCTGCGGAATTGACGGGCATCGCCGCGCAGGATATTGTCGAACTCGCGCGCGAGTATGCGACCACCAGACCCGCGGCCATTCGCCTGAACTATGGAGTGCAGCGCTCGGAGCGCGGGGCCATGGCAGTGCGTACGGTCGCTCTGCTCCCCGCTCTGACGGGGGCGTGGAAAGATGTGGGCGGGGGCCTTCAACTTTCCACGTCGTATGCTTTTCAGCTGAATCGCGCGGCGCTGGAACGCGCCGATCTGCAGTTGGCGTCGCCGCTGCGGCGTGAGGCACGGGTTTTGAATATGGCGGAACTGGGCGGGATATTGACAGAAACCGCCGATCCGCCGGTGAAGGCGCTGGTGGTTTACAACTCGAACCCGGCGGCGATTGCGCCGGATCAGCACGCCGTGCGGCGCGGGCTTCAGCGCAAAGACCTGTTTACGGTCGTGCTCGAACACTTCCAGACCGACACTGCGGATTTCGCCGACATCGTGTTGCCCGCGACGACGTTTCTGGAGCATACGGATCTTTACTTTTCTTACGGGCATTTTCATTTGCAACTGGCGCGCCCGGCTCTGGCGCCGCCCGGCGAGGCGCTTCCGAACGTGGAGATTTTCCGGAAGCTGGCGAAGCTGATGGATTTTGACGAACCGTGTTTCTCCGATTCGGATGACGACATGATCCGGACCCTGCTCGATACCGCGCATCCTTACCTTGCGGGAATCACGATGGAACAACTGGATCGGGAGCATTCCGTGCGTCTGAAGATCGGCGACCCGTTCCTGCCCTTCGCGAACGGCGGTTTCGGAACGCCTTCGGGCAAATGCGAATTCAACGCGGCCACGCTCGGGTATGAGCCGCCCACAGAATCGCGCCTGGGGGATTCCGGTCTGCGGGCGCGGTTCCCGCTCGAAATGATTTCGCCGAAAAACGACGACAGCATGAACTCAACGTTCGGTTTCCGCTCCGACACGGACCGGCAAACGGCGGCGCTGAAGATCCATCCGGCAGACGCGGCCGCGCGCGGCATTGCTGCCGGCGATGCGGTTCTGATGTTCAACGATCGGGGCCGGTGCATGCTGTGCGCCGAAGTATCGGAGGACATTTCGAGCGGAGTGGTGGCAGCGCCATCGGTCCGCTGGCCGAAGCTTGCGCCCGATGGAAACTCGGTGAACATGCTGACTTCGCAAAGGCTCACCGATAAAGGCGGCGGACCGACATTCTATAGTTGTTTAGTTCAGGTGGAGAAAATTGGAGACTAGAAAACATTACGCCATTGCCGTATGTCTGCTGCTGGGGGCATTCGCCGGAGCATCCTGCCGGGGAAAGCACGACCGGGTCGACGCGGGCCCTGTTTCGAGCTTCAGCATGAACGATGCGAACGCTGCCGGGCAGTTGCTGAGCGGCTTTTATGGGGTGGAAGCAAATAGCTGGCGGTGGACCGGAAAAACATTTTCGATTCTGCTGCGGACACCTTCAGGTGGCGCGCAACGGGGAGGTAATCTTTCATTTACCTTCACAATCCCCGACGTCTCGCTCCAGCAACTGAAGACCCTCAGGCTTTCGGCTTCGACCAACGGGATGATGCTGAAGGCGGCCGAGTACAGTACGTCGGGCGTGCAGACGTTCACCGCCGATGTACCGGCATCATTGCTGACCGCCGATACGGTCAGGATCGATTTTGAGCTGGATAAGAGTGTTCCACCCGCTGTCGACCGGCGGGAGTTGGGGGTTGTCGCCAACTCAGTGGGACTGGCGGCAAAATAGAGACGTTCACCATCATTTAAACCCGGCCATCGTTGAATAAAAAATTTACAGTACAGCTGCTGCTTCCTTTTCTCTTATTCCTCTGCCTGGCGGGCAATGGAATCAGGGAGTTTTTTGGGGGTGACGATTTAATGAACCTGTTTCATTACCTCGAACACCCCGCTTCCTACTGGATGGCCGGACTCCTGAAATTCTGGTCCAGCGCCTGGTACCGCCCGCTGGGCGGCCTGATCTATCTTGCGATCTACCATCTTTTCGGATTTCACGCGTTGCCATTCAAGATTGCGCTTTTCGCAATTCTGATGGCCAACATGACCATCTACTTCCGCGCAGCGGGAGAACTATCCGGATCGAAGCAGATCGCTCTGTGGGCTCTTCTTCTATGTTCGTATCATGCGGCGATGAATGGGCTGTATCTTGATTTCGGCACGATTTACGACGTGCTGGGATACACGTTCTATTTCTCCGCTTTCCTGGTTTATGCGGTATCGATCCGGGAGGGAAAGAGCCCGGGTTTCCGGGTGGCGTTAATAGCCGGTTTGTATATCGCAGGTTTGTGCTGCAAAGAAATGGTGGTCACATTTCCAGCGGTGCTGGCCGTCTATAACCTCGTGTTGACCGGCCGGCTGAGATCGGAACGGTGGAAGTGGCCCTTACGGAGCGGGCTGCCCATTCTTATATGCTTCGCGCTGGGAGCGGTCTACACCGCCGGAAAGATGACCGGCCCCGACACGCTGGCGCACGATCCGAATTACGCCCCGCACTTTACGCTGCATCAGTTCGCCACAATCAGCGCCAGTTACATCCGGGAACTGTTCTACATGCCGGAAAGACTGCCTACGCCGACAGGCGCTTTGTGGATCATAGTCTCAATGCTGGCAATCGCAATGCTGCTCGGTTCGGAATTGATGGTGTTTTGCGTTCTGTGTATCGTGATCGCTCAGCTTCCAGTCTCGTTTATGGCTCCCCGCGGCGCATTTGCGATATATATACCGGTCGCGTTCTGGGCTCTCTATTTTGCGGCGGCAATCGACCGGGCGCTGGGTTTTGTGCGCAGACCGGGCGCGGCCCAGGCATGTTTTGTAACCGCTGCCGTATTATTGGCGGCGCTTCACTTTCACATGAAGCAGCTCTACGATCCGAATTTTACAGTGCAGGCCGGGGAGTATGAAGCCTTCTCCGCCCAACTCGATGCCTGGGCAGTTCAACCCGCGGCCGGCGCGCGGGTGCTGCTGATGAACGACCCTTTCAGGGCCGACTGGATCGGTTGGGATCCAATGTTCCTGATCAACGTGCGTTCCAATAAAACAGATATTGTTGTAAATCGCCTGAAGTTTGCGACGTATGCCCCACCGCTTTCGGAGATCGGCATATACGACTATCTGGTTGATTACGATTCCGGCGGCTGGCGACTTCTGAAAAAGCCCGGTATGCCGCTCGTGATCGGCCAGCGCGTGCGGGATCTTGCGGGCGCCGCGCCCGTATCGTTGCTGGATGGCTTTCATCCGCCTGCGCAGAGCGGAATGCGACAGGTGGATTCGGTGTTCCGAATTCTTACAAAAGCCGGCAACTCCGTCAGTATGTCTTTGTTCGCCGAGTCTCCGGTCCGGTTGTCGATGAGCGCGAATGGCGGCCCTTTCATTGACGAGGGTATACAGAAGGCCGGTAACTTCGAGATGAGTATCCCGTTACTTACGAAAGACGAACCGGGGCATACGCTGACATTTCAGGCAGTGGACGAAACCGGAAAACCCGTTGTTTCGCAATTGAGTTTTATGAACGCGCAAGTCATTGCACGCTGAGATTTTTAAAATCGATCGATGTGCCGGTGGCCCGCGGCTCTTTTTTGCCTGTAACGACCAGCTCGAACGTGTGCTTACCCTGGCCGAGATCGGCGTAAGAGATGCTGGCTTTGGGTACAAATTTTTCGCTGTAGAAGTCGATTTCTTTTTGCTCATTGCCATCGATCCGCACCGCCGCAATTCCACGGTCGGAGCCTTTAGCGAACGTGCAGGTAATTTTGCCGCCATCGAAAGTCAAGCGGACCACTGCGCCGGGGTCACTGGAGGAACTGATGGTTCCTCCTGCCGCGGCGGGTTCGGTCTGGCGCGTCCACTTGCCCACAAACTCCAGCGCGTGGCTCCCGCTATTGGACCCGCCATCGAACCTAGCTTCGAGCCTTCCTGACGGGGTGACGGGCTGCGCCGCGGGTATTTCCGGAGCAGGCGCGCATCCGGACAGGCTCAAGGTGGCAAACCAGTCCGAAGCGTCGACCCACATTTGCGGCAGACAGAGCCCCGCATCGCGCGTTTTGTGCGAGATGGAAGCTCGCACCATAGTCACGTTTCCATACGGAACATAGGGCGGTGTCTGACGAACATCGAAAACTGTAATGCCAAGAACTTTCAGCGTTCTCAGAAACCGGGCCATCTGCCCGTAAAAGCCGAGTTCCTCGGGATCCAGATTCCATCGTTCCCTGTCACGGAGCACCAGTATCCGTTGATTTCCTCTGACCAGGTTGTAGATATCGATTCCCGGGAGGGGCTGCCGCTTTTCCAGCTTCCAGTTCCAGTCGTGGTGGTAGATGAAAAAGGTAATCAGATTGAACTGGTCGAGATAGACAACCGCCGGGGCGGGTTCCACCCGATCGAACGTCTGGACGTTATCGGCCAGAACGTTGTTGCCGGATTTAGGATACTCACTGAACTGTCCCAGGCCCACCGCGACGATCAGCGCGGCGGCGAGTCCATTCAGGAGCAACCGGGCGAATCGCGGCACTCTCGCGGCGATGGGGGCGACGAGCCTTTCCAGCACGATCGCCAGACACAGCAGAAAAAAAGGAAACAGAATGTATTGCTGGCGCAGGTCGCCCCCGAAGGGATACTTTCCCGCGAGGGCCGCGAGCGCGATCATGGCCAGCATCATCCACGTGATGAGGAGAGTCCACGTGGCGCTGGCGGATACGGTGTCGCGCAGCCGGCGCATGACGAGAAGCGCGAATATACCGCCTGCCATCGCGAGCAGCGCGACAGCCAGCGTGACCGTGTCGCTCGAAATCGGCCACGGGGCGAACAGGTTCAGCAGGTTCCCCGAATTGCGCAGCAGGAAGGCCGCGCCGGATTCATGGCCCGCCCGGTCGTAGTAGTAAGGAAGAAGATGCCCCTGTATTTCGGCGAGATACCGGGCATGGACCAGATAGAGGGTCAGGATGGTTCCGGTGATGGGCAGCAGAGTGGCTGCCTCCTCCAGCCAACTGGTAGCGAGGCCCCGCGTTTTGCGACTCACGAATCGCGCGCCGAGCAGCGCCATCGCCGCGCCGCAGTAGAAAAAAGCGAAATAGTGGGATAGACAGGCGAGTATCGCGAATATGGCGAAGCCCGCTCTCGCTTTCACCTGGTTTCGCGAGCCGGCAGTCCCCGGAGCATCCCCGCCCGCGACATCCAGCAGAAACGAAAACGACAGCAGCACGAAGAAGACGCTCAGCATGTAGGAGCGAACTTCGCACGCCATAATGACAGCCGGTAACGCGAAGCCGTAGAGCAGCGCGCTTTGCCAGGAGCGCGGGCTGGAGTTCGTTACTTTGCGCGCGACCCAGCCCACCAGAAAAACCGAGGCAATTCCGGCAGCCAGCGAAATACTCCGGTAGACGAGCAGCGAATGGCCGAAGCGCAGCATGACCCTGAGCAACAGAAAGAAGAGCGGCGGATGCGCATTGACGCGGATGTCGTCCCAGAAGCGCGACCAGTGATCCTGTTGCGCTATGAAAACATGCCAATAACCGTCGTATTCAATGTATTGGGACGAACCCAGCCACAGGGCGGGGATGGCAGCCGCTGCCGTAATACAAATAAGAACGAGGACAAATCCGCGGCACGCATTCGAGCGCTCCGGCTCTCGACTGGGATCGATGGGCACGAAACAGTGTACCCCGCGTCTCACGAGACTATGCTCCGCTGAGCAAAAACGTTGTTGTGGTATAGTTTACATGCTATCCGGGGCCGACCGCGACGAGAGAACTCGTAAGGGGGCCATGGGCTCCGAAAGCAACTTTTGGCGGGCTACTGCCTCGTGCGACTGCAATAATGCAGAAGTTCAGCGTAGAAAAATTAATCTTCGTCTAATAGACGCCAGGCTTCGATTGATGTAGTCTGGACTGACTTGGATAGGGTTAAACCATTTGGCAACGCAGTTGCTTACGGGTGGAGACATGAGACGGGCGATAAAAACAACGGTGGACTTGAGAAAAGTTCAGTACTGCGCCACTCAGCAGATGTTTGAAACTTTGGCGATGAATTTTCGTCTGTACCACATATAGAAAATTAAAAGGATTGAAAACCTCGGGACGGTTGGAGACAAGGAACACGAAATGACCAAGGCTGAACTGGAGAAATACAAAACTATCCTGGAAGCGAAGCAGAAGGAATTGAGCGGTTCGCTTCGCAACAGAGATGAAATTGTGATCGAGAAGGCGCCTGACGCTCTCGATGAAGTGCAACTGGCGGGGGAACGCGAACTCGCAATCCGGAACCTGGATCGCGATTCAAACATGCTGCGCCAGATTCGCCGGGCCCTCGCGCGCATCGCGGACGGCTCGTATGGTGTCTGCCTGCATTGCGAAGAAGATATCTCAGTAAAACGGATGAACGCAGTGCCGTGGGCCGCTTTCTGCATCAAATGCCAGGAACAGGTGGATCGTCACGAGATCGAGGTCGACGATTCGGCCGATCTGTTTGCGAGCGCCGCTTAACACATCCTTTTCGTCTCCCCACGTCTCAAGGTTTTCCGGGCGGCCCCACTGAGGTCCGCCCGATGTTTTTTGGGAGCCCGATAAACGAGACCATTCTCCCGGCCCGTTCCCGATCCCGGCGCCAGGAAAAGAATTTATCGGCGTTGCAGAAGGTGCACTCCCCGGAGGTCCAGATGTTCTCCACGCCAGTTTCTTCCAGTTGTTGCCGATTGATTGCAGGCAGATCGAGGCGCACCGGTCCGCCGGCGCCTGCCAGTTCGGGATTCCACGCTCCAAAATGGCGCGCCACTTCGGGCCCCACCTCGTAACAGCACACGCCAATTGAAGGGCCTATCGCGGCGCGAACATTTTCAGGGCGGATTCTCCACGATGCAACAAGTTCATTTACGGCGGCAGACACGATATTTTCAGCCGTGCCCCGCCACCCGGCGTGGACGGCGATAACTAAAGGAATGGAGGGCTCTGCCAGGAGAATCGGTACGCAGTCGGCAGTCTTCACCCCCACCAGCACACCGGCGCGATCGGAGGACAGCGCGTCGCCCTCCTGCGCGCCGTTCGCAGCCGTATCCGCCCCCGCATTCAAAACGATCGCGGAATGGATCTGCTTCAGGATGCGAATGTGCCCGGGCAGCACACTGTCTCGCAAACCGAACCCGTGTTGCAGCCAGGGAAGGTCTATGAAGTTCGGCGCCTGAATCATATTTGGTTGACCCGAGTTATGGCGGTCGGTTTGCCAAAGACCTGGCGAAAGGTCTCCGCCTGACGTTCGGCCGCCCAGACTTCGAGATCGATGTCCGTCTCCGGCGCGACATTCAGAGTAATCAGAAAATCGTTCTCCCTTGCCCTGCATTCGAGGGCGCGGATACGCTGCCCATGGCTGCGATCGAGGCTGTCGGCCATACGCAGCAACGGTATCAGGAAGTGGACGGCGCGGCGGCCTTCATTATCCAGTTGCTGCAGGTTTCCGTGTTCGGGCGCCGGCAGAGCCTTTCGATGGTACCGGCAGAGGTTCGCGATCAACTCCCGCTCTTTCAGCGTGAAACCCGGGAGGTCCGAATTCGCGACGAGATAGTAAGAATGCTTGTGGTGACGCGTGTCACTGATGTAATGGCCGATGTCGTGAAGGTATGCGGCGGCTTCGAGCAAACGGCCGTAATGCGGCGGCAACCGGTGGGCGTTCTGAAAGCCGATGAAAAGATCGTTAGCGAGGCGGGCGACTTTTCGCGCATGCCGAAGCGCTACGCCATAGTGTTCCGCCATTTCTTCCACTACGCTGCGCTGCTCAACGGACAACTGGCTGAAGCCCCGATTGATGCCGCGCGCCGCCAGATCGGCGATGATTCCATCCCGCACGCCCGCTGCCGAGTAGAACAGCGAAGGCATTTGAAGCGCATCGAGAATGTGCAGCAGGACGGCGGCGCCGGGCACGATAATTTCGGCTCGTCTCGGCCCGATACCCGTGATCTTCTGACGCGCCGCCAGATCCAGAGCGGAAATATCTTTGTAGAGGCGCCGGACCTGAGCCGTAGTCGCGCGTTTCCTGTCCGCCTCGTCGCGCCGGGCGCGCGGAATGCCGTTCACCGCGCATACCACCGCCGACGCCGTAGCAGACGTTCCCACCACGCGATCGATGTGAGCGGCCCCGATCCTGCGTATAGCCGAGCCGATGCGTTCCTCTATATATTCATGCAGCCGGTGCAGTTCGGCCGGTTTCGGAGGATCGGAGCGCAGAAATAATTCCTGCAGCCGCAGCGCGCCCAGTGGTTTTGAGAAGGCCTTGCCCATGCGCTCGTTCTCGCTGAGCATGATCTCGGCGCTGCCGCCGCCAATATCGATAATGAGAAACCGTTCTTTGGGGTGTGGCCAGCGGCTTTTTACGCCCAGGTGAATCAGGCGCGCTTCTTCCTGGCCGGAAATGATTTCGACTTCAGTGCCCAAAGCGGCCGAGGCGCGCGCTATGAATTCCTGCTGATTACCGGCATCCCGCACAGCCGCTGTGGCCACGGCGCGCACGGCTACGGTATCGAGACGTTTGTACTGGTGGGCCATCGCGCCGAGCACGCCGCAGATGGAATCCATAGCCTCCTGGCTGATACGGCCGGTGCGGAATACGCTGGCGCCGAGGCGCGTTACCTGGCGTTCGGAAGCGAGAATGCGCGGAGGCTGGCCCGCGGCGATTTCCGCCGCCTCCATTCGGACCGAGTTGCTGCCGATGTCAATCGAGGCATAGCGCGGCATATCCCAACCGCCATCATATCGGGTGCGATTGAGAACCTGGGTTTGTAACCGGATGTTCACAGAGCGCCGCTATAATAAGCGCAGTTCAGCACTCTGCGCATGGATTCTCTTTTTACCCCCAACAAACATCGCGGCAAGCTCATCATTGTTGAAGGAATCGACGGGTCGGGAAAGAGCACCCAGATATCTTTGCTGAGCCGCTGGCTGCGGTCAAGCGGATTCGCGGTGGCTTTCAGCGAATGGAATTCTTCGCCTCTGGTGCATGAAACGACGCGGCGCGGCAAGAGAAAGGAGATGTTCACTCCTGCAACATTCAGCCTGATGCACGCCACGGATTTCGCGGATCGCACCGAGCGGTATATCCTTCCGCTGATCCGGGCGGGCGCGATCGTGTGCGCCGACCGCTACGCCTTCACTGCTTTTGCGCGCGACGTGGCCCGCGGCGTGGACCCGAAGTGGGTGCGCAATCTGTATAGTTTCGCCATACGCCCCAATCTTGCGTTCTACTTTCGCACGCCCCTCGAAGTCGCTCTGAGCCGCATTCTGGGCGGCCGCGACGCTTTGAAGTATTACGAGGCGGGCATGGACCTCGGCCTCAGCAACGACGTAGTCGAAAGCTTCCGGATTTTTCAGGGGCGCATTCTGGATGAATACGAGGCAATGTCTGAGGAGATGGGATTCCACGTGATCGATGCGGCTCAGTCGATTGAAGATCAGCAGAAGCAGATGCGCGCCATCGTGATGAAGGAACTGGGACGGAGCCTGAAGACCAGCGTGCTGCGCGCGCCTGTGCCTTTGACGGCCGCGGAGTTTCATGGCCATCGCTAAAACGCTCCCGCGCGGCAGGCTCGCCCTGCCGAAGCCGCTCGCGCCTTACTCACAGTCGCTGCCCGGCGTGGATACAGCGACCCTTTCGGGCAAGCTGATCGTGATCGAAGGCGCGGACGCCGTTGGACGCTCCACGCAGGTGGCGCAACTGCGGCAGTGGCTCGAGCAGGAAGGGCACGCGGTGCTCGATACGGGCATGGCCCGCTCCGCGCTGGCAGGGAAAGGGATCTCGCGCGCGAAAGATGGCAACACGCTCGGCCCGGTCACCATGACGCTCTATTACGTCACGGATTTTGCCGACCGCCTGGAAAACGAAATCATCCCGGCGCTGCGGGCGGGCTTTATCGTTCTTACGGATCGCTACACATTTTCGATCATGGCCCGCGCCATTGCGCGGGGCGAAGATCCGGAGTGGATCGAACGCGTGTGCGGTTTTGGGCTTGTGCCGCACGCTATTTATTACCTGCGGGCGCGAGTAAAGGACCTTGTATCGCGCGTGGTGATCGGGCGCGGCGCTTTCGATTACTGGGAAAGCGGCATGGATTGCCATTTCGGCGACGACATGTACGAGAGTTTCGTTAAATACCAGACGCGGCTGATTCAGGCGCTGAATCGGATGGCCAGCCGATACGGGTTCATCGATATCGATGCGACGCGACCGCCGGAGGTCATATTTCAGGATCTGCAGAGCCGTATCTCGTCGCTGCAGCTTAAGAAGGTAACGACCACGCCGCAGAAACGCAGTTCGACGCGGAAACGCAATTCGACAGGTAAGGCCTGATGGAGTTGTATCTGTTTCGACACGGCATCGCTGAAGACGGCGCGCCGGGGCATTCAGACGCCGATCGCGAACTTACGGGCGAGGGCAGAAAAAAGGTGGCCGAAGTTGTGAAGGCCGCCCGCCGCGCCGGCGCAGAACCGTCGCTGATTCTTTCGAGCCCTTATAAGCGCGCGGCTGAAACCGCGGCGCTGGCTGCCGCTGGATTCGATTATGAAAGCAGCGTGCTTCAGACCGATGCGCTGGTTCCGCACGGTTCTCCTGAGAAGGTATGGAGCGAACTGCGGGACCATAAGGACGAAACCGCCATCCTGCTGGCAGGTCATGAGCCGCTGTTGAGTCACCTTGTGTGTTATCTGCTTGCCAGCCCGGCTTTGCGAATTGAGATGAAGAAGGCGGCGATGGTGCGGATCGATTGCGCTGCGATGGGCGGGACTCCGCATGGCACGCTCAGGTGGATGATTTATCCGAAACTGGCGTAAGGGCTATTCCCGATCTGGTGTATTATCCCCATCGTAAAAATGAGTTAGTCAGTCCAGCAGGCACTACAGGAATTGAACGCGCAATAGTCACCCAGATTGAATAGCTATGCATCTGGATTAACGAGCGTTCCGCAGCTTACAGTAATGCTGTGATAGCTCACGGCTCCCGTCAGCAGCGCCCGTTCGGCCGCATGCTCCACGCGATCGGGCGAGTACTTCGCCGCCGGATCTTCCACGCACAATCTTGTCCAGATCCGGTGCGCGGTGTGCCGCTGCTTGCGCGGAGCTCCCAGATCGGAAGCCAGCATCTCATCGATCCGCTCTTTCAGCGGATCGAGTTTCGGGCGCTGCCTGACCGATTTCTTTCGCTCAAGGAGGTGTCGCCTCGGCGAGCGCCTGCCGCACCATCCGCCGGTGCACGCCATTCTTCTTTGACAACGTTCTGATCGTTTCTCCGGCTGCATGCTCCTGCCGGATCTTTTCGAATAGCTCCACTTTGCCTCTCCTGTTCATTCCCGAATAGTTTCATTCGGGCTCTCAGGTGGGGCCAAATCAGAGTATCAAAAGGGGCCAAATGTGAGTAGCGAACTCACGACGACAGCGCGCCTTTGAAATCGCCGTCGTAGGTGTACGTCACGGGGCTCGTCGGCACGGTCGGGCCCGCCGCGCTGTATGTCACCGCCGGGCCGCTGCTCACATATGGCCGGTTCAGCCCGTCGTATCCCGCAACGGTCATCGTCGTGCCGTTCGCATCCGTCCGCGTCTTCAGATTGCCATTGTTGTCATACGTGTAAGTCGTTGTCCCGCTCTCCGGATTGGTCGCCGTAAGCAGCCGCAAAAAGGAGAATGGGTGATCGGAATCGGGAGAATCTGCAGCGAATTCGGGTGAAGAAAAACGGTATTCCGAATCCTAGCTAGTACTACTGTGTCATAAAACATGATATAGTGTTTTTGTTGTGAGCGCCACATCATCGAGGGCGCCAGGCGCACAACAGAAACGGCTCGCGCAATACCTCGACAGCCTGGCGCAGGCGGCCGGACACGCGGATCGGATTGTTCCGTTCAAGGCATATTGCACAGGTCTGCTTTTGCCGGGCGAGCGGAAGAGCATTGAACCGATGGCAGCGCGGCTGGATCCCGATCATGTGGGCCGCATGCATCAGTGTTTGCATCATTTGGTAGCCGATGCTCCGTGGGATGACGACGTACTGCTCGACCGCGCGCTCGATACGGTGCTTCCAGCCATGCAGCGGCAGGCTCCGATCACAGCCTGGATCGTCGATGACACGGGCTTTCCGAAGAAAGGACAGCACTCGGTCGGTGTTACGCGCCAGTATTGCGGGCAGGTGGGTAAACAGGATAACTGCCGCGTGGCCGTGAGTCTTTCCGTCGCGACAGCAAGCGCCAGCATGCCGATTGCGTTTCGCTTGTATCTTCCCGAAGTATGGGCGAACGATAGACAGCGGCGGAAGAAAGCGGGAGTGCCCGACGATATCGCCTTCCAGACCAAGCCCCGAATCGCACTGGATCAGATTCGGCGTGCTCAGCAGCGAGGTGTGCCTCCTGGTGTGGTTTTGGCCGATGCCGGATATGGCAACGATTCGCATTTTCGTGCGCAACTCAGCGAGTGGGGATTACTGTATGTCGCCGGTGTGCAAAGCACAGTGACAGTGTGGAAGCCCGGTGAGCAACCGAAACCGGCAAAGCAGGCCAAAGGCATGGGGCGGCCACCCAAACTTCTGCAAAGAACCGGAGATCATCAGCCGGTAAACGCGAAGGAGCTTGCGATGTCGCTTCCCCGTGAAGAATGGAAGAGCGTCTCCTGGAGACAGGGAGTAAAGAGCAAACTCACTTCACGGTTTGCCGCTGTTCGTGTGAGGCCTGCTCACCGTGACTACGAGCGCGCTGAACCCCATCCGGAAGAATGGCTGCTCGCGGAATGGCCAACCGGAGAGAACGAGCCGACAAAGTACTGGCTCTCAACCCTGCCGGCTGACACGCAGCTTGCTCGGTTGATCTTCGCCGCCAAACACCGCTGGATTATCGAACGCGATTATCAGGAACTGAAGCAGGAACTCGGGCTGGGGCATTTTGAAGGGCGCGGCTGGCGAGGATTCCATCACCATGCCAGTTTGTGCATTGCGGCTTACGGCTTCCTGGTCTCCGAACGAAGCCGTTTTTCCCCCTCAGCCCGCACCGGGAATCTTGAACTACGCATCGCCGCGCCGAAACGCTTCCGGCCACGCGGTTCACCGCGTACGCCCCGAGCGGCATAGCCCGCATTCGATCTCCACTCTGCGGACAGTCATAAGCCGCTATCTGCTCGGATTGCTGCCGCGTTGTCCCTTCTGCGGATCGCGCTCGGGGTAATCCTCGGCATCAATGTCAGCATCGACAATGCAGGAGGCAGGGCGCTGGTGATTCGCGGCTGTGTGCCACGGCCCATCAAGCGATTCGATCGCGCTCAGCTTATCCAGTGCGATACAGCGCCAGTTATCCGGCGATCCTTGCGGAGCAAGACCGCTCACGCTTTCCCCGCCATATTGATAACAGAGCACGCGAAGGTGGCCTTTGCTGTTCCGTCCCAAACGGTGAGGGCAGAAAAGGCGCGGCAGGTTGTGATACCAGGCCGATATCGCCCGCCTGTTTCGAATTGCGGCATAAACCGCCATGTAAACGGCATCTGGCTCGCCTGCTCTGCCCGCACTTGCGTCACTCACCCCTTCAGATTACGCAACGCCAGCAGCCAAACCCAGCCCCTTCAATAGTTTATGACACAGTAGTACTAGGCGCCGATGGGCAGCAAACCAGGCGAGAGAAAGAATCGTTGTCCTGGATGTTCTATTGGGGGCTCTTGAACCTGGCGTTGTTGTTAACC
>JALYHT010000213.1 GCA_030776225.1 Acidobacteriota bacterium
GATCCATTCGAACCAGACGCTCGATGTCAACCATTCCCAACAGGCGACGCCCGGCTATCACGGAGAAGTTTTTGTGGAGAAAGGCCTGAACGTATTCTGGCGCATTACAGTCGAGCCGGAACCCCCCGCCGGTTTTCCGATGCAGAACATCCATGAACAGCTCGATTACCGATACATCGATATCGGCGGTCAGAAGTTTCTGCTGCCGCAGCGAGGCGAGATTGTGATGCGTACGCAGGGAGTCGGGAATAAAAACGAAATCGACTTTCGCAGCTATCGAAAGTATTCCGCCGACACATCCATCACGTTCGACGATGGTGACGACAAAACCGCGCCTGGCCAGCCTGAAGGCGATAAGGCGCCGCAGCCTCAAAAGTGAGACCGAACGCCCGGCGGATGCCGCGCTCTCAGGATCTTCATCCCCGTTTCGCGTTATGCGAAGCGGAATTGAAGAACCAGAGCACAGAGAGAGAAAAATGACACGACTTCGATTTGCGGGGCTTGCGCTTTGCATGGCTGTCTGCGGTTCAGCCGCACTGTTTGCCCAGGGAATGGGTAATTCCGGAACACTCACAGGCACAGTGACCGACCCCAGCGGCGCGCTCATCGCGAAAGCTACCGTCGAGATTCACAATAAAGTCACCAGCTACGATAAGACCACCACCACTGATGCCATGGGAGCCTTCAAGTTCCTGGGCGTACCGCTGAATAGCTACCACACTGTCGTAAAAGCGGCCGGGTTTCAGGACCACGTTGAGGATGTCGCGGTGCGGACCACGGTGGCCGTGAATCTGACAGTCATGATGGCGCTGGCCTCGGAAACGACCAGCGTCAGCGTGCAGTCGGACGCGGACCTGATCGAATCGGTACCCACCGCGCATGTGGATATCGATGCGTCCCAACTGGATAAGCTGCCGATGACCTCGGTGGCCTCGGGCCTGAATTCGGTGATCGCGCATTCCGCGCCGGGCATCGTCGAGGACTCGAACGGATTCATCCATCCACAGGGCGATCACGCGCAAACACAGTTCGTTTTCGACAACCAGCCCATCACCGATCAGCAAAGCAAGCAGTTTTCCACGTCGATGCCGGAAAATGCGATCGCTTCGGTGGAGGTGATCACGGGGGCGCCGCCCGCCGAGTATGGCGACAAAACGAGTCTCGTCATCAATGCAACCACCAAGAGCGGCCTCGGGGCAGGCAAGCCCTTCGGAAGCCTGACGACTTCGTACGGTTCGTTCGGCACCACAATGGCGAGCATCACGGAAGGCATTGGCGGCCAGAAGTGGGGTGAGTTCGTTTCGCTGAACGGCGTGCGATCCGGCCGGTATCTCGATCCCCCGGAATTTTCCGCCCTGCATGATCAAGGCAACAATGAAACGATCTTCAACCGGTTTGATTACCAGCCCGATCAGAACGACACGCTGCATCTGAACCTGTTTTTTGCGCGCGCATGGTTTCAGACGCCGAACACGTACGACCAGCAGACGGCCGGTCAGGACCAACGTGAGCTGATTCTGAGCTATAACATCGCCCCCGGCTGGGTGCACATTCTGAATGCGCATTCCACGATTACGATTAATCCTTATGTCAGGCGCGATCAGGTACGCTACGACCCCAGCCGCAATCCACTGGCGGACCAGCCGGCGACCGTGGGAGAGAGCCGCCAGTTGATGAATGTGGGCATCAAGGCCGACTACGCGTACGTCAACCACCACAACAATTTCAAGGCGGGAATACAGGCCCAGCACACGTTCCTCAACGAAGGATTCTTTCTCGGCATCACGCAACCGGGTTTCGTCAGCGCCGGCAATGCGCCGGGCCTGGCCCCTTACGATCTGACCGCCGGCGGACACCTGTTTACCTTCGCGGGGCATACGGATATCAAGGAGTATGCCCTTTATGTTCAGGACAACCTGACGTTTGGCGGGCTGAATCTTCAGGCGGGCCTGCGTGCGGACTTTTATCGCGGTCTGACGTCAGGGAAGAAAGTCGAGCCGCGTATCGGCATCTCTTACCTGTTTAAACCCACCAACACGGTGCTGCGCGTTTCTTACGCCCAGTTCTATGAAACGCCTTACAACGAAAACCTGCTGGTTTCGAGCATCACCGGCGCGGGCGGGCTGGCGGGCAATGTGTTCGGCGCGTTTGGATCGCAGCCGTTGCGGCCTGGCACGCGCGATCAATACAACGTCGGATTTCAACAGGGGTTCGGAAAGCATCTCCTCGTCGACGCCGGCTATTTCTGGAAATTTACGCACAACGCTTTCGATTTCGATACGCTGTTCAACACTCCGATCGCCTTCCCTATTGAGTGGCGCAAGAGTAAGATCGACGGCGCTGCCATACGGGTCACTTTGACGGACATCAAAGGATTTACGGCCTATGCCGTCCTTGGTCATACGCGCGCGCGTTTTTTCGGTCCGGAGAACGGAGGCCTGATTTTTAATTCGCCGCTCAATAACTCGGTGTTTCGCATCGACCACGATCAGGCGCTGGAGCAAACGACCAACCTGCGCTACCAGCCGAAGAAGAATGGCCCGTGGGCGTCGTTTACGTGGCGCTACGACAGCGGCGAAGTTGCCGGGGCCGTTGCCACGCTGGCCGACGTTTACGCGCTGACGGGCGATCAGCAGGCCTCCATCGGCTTCCACTGCGGGTCAACTTATGCGGCGGTGGGGTCTCCGATCTCTTCCTGCCCTTCCGGCAATGCCTCCGCGACGTTAGTGAACATTCCGAAGGCGGGCACGGGGAACGACGATACGAATCCCACGCGTGTCTCTCCCCGGAATCTGTTCGATGTCGCCATCGGCAATGATAATCTTTTTCACACCGATAAACTTCGCTATCGGGTGCAGTTTACGGCGGTGAACCTGACGAACGTGGTTGCTCTTTACAACTTCCTGTCAACCTTCAGCGGTACCCATTTCATCAGCCCGCGGGGCTACACGGCGGAGTTCGGGATCGTCTGGTAAACGCACCCTTAAGTTTCAGGCGTCCAGGACGCTGCGCAGCCTGCGCCCGAGCGCTTCAGCCGTGAATGGCTTCTGAATCAGCTGCGTCTCCCCGGCCAATACGCCGTGGCTGGCGATCATGTCGTCCGTGTAGCCCGACATGAAGAGAATTTTGAGCCGGGGATTCATCTCCCGGAGTTTGTGCGCCAGTTCCCCTCCGCTCATCTGCGGCATGATCACGTCCGTGAGCAGGACGTCGATCGAACTGCGCTTGTCTTCCCACATCCTGAGCGCAGCCTCGCCGCTATCCGCCACGACCACCTTATAGCCGAGCTTGCGGAGAACTGTTTCAGCCAAAGCGCGCACGCCCGGCTCATCTTCCACCAGCAGCACAGTCTCAAGACCCACGGGCGTCGCATCGCCCGGTACCGGGGGGAGCTGTTCCACTTCTCCCTTCGCCTGCGGGAAATAGATCCGGAACCGGCTGCCCTGGCCCGGCTCGCTCTCCACTTCAATCTCGCCGCCCGCCTGCGAAACCACGCCGTAGACCGTTGAAAGTCCAAGTCCGGTACCCTTGCCCTTGTCCTTCGATGTAAAGAACGGTTCGAACATCTGGGCCTTCACGGCCGGATCTATGCCTACGCCTGTATCGCGGACCTCGAGCAGTACGCTGAGCGGCAAAATGCCCGGTTTTTCCAGTGGCTCGGACAGAATTCCGCATTCAATCTCCAGCATGCCTCCAAGGGGCATAGCGTCGCGCGCATTGACCGCGAGGTTCATCAGCACCTGTTCCATCTGGTGGACATCGGCGCGAATCAGGCAAGGCTCATGGTTGCAGCGCACGGTAAGGTCCACATGTTCGCCAATCATGCGCTGGAGAAGACGTTCTATATTCCGGAGCAGATCCCCGAGATCGAGTATGCGCGGCTGCACGGTCTGACGGCGGCTGAAAGCCAGCAACTGCCCGGTCATCCCCGAAGCCCGCCGCGCCGAGTTCAGGATCTCCTGCATGTAGATGGTCAAGCGCTCATGAGGCGTGTTGCCGAGGCTTTCGAGAGCGAGCTGTCCATAACCCGAGATCACGGTCAGCAGATTGTTAAAGTCATGCGCGATGCCGCCTGCCAGGCGACCCAGCGCTTCCATTTTGCGCGACTGCGTCAGCTGCTCTTCGAGAATCCGTCTTTCCGTGACGTCGATTCCAATACCGCCGACCATCGCAACTTTGCCGTCTTCAAATATGGGGAATTTGTAAATCAGCCAGGAATGTGTGCCGTTTGGCTGGACCATGGGTTCGAGAAACTCCACCGGACGTCCGGAGGCGATCACTTTCTCGTCGTTCTCTCTGTAAATCGAAGCGTCTTCGGCGGGCCAGATTTCCGCGTCGCTCCGGCCCACGATTTCGTCAGGCCTCTTCGCGAATTCCTGCACTGAGGCCTCGTTGTAGTAAATATACTTTCCGGACAGATCCTTGATGAAGGCGACTCCGGGCAGGTGCCGCATGAAAGCCCTGAAACGGTCCTGGCTTTGGCGCAAGGTTTCTTCCCAAAGCTTGCGCTCGGTGATGTCGATAACTGTTGAGACAAGCGTGCCCCCGACCTCTCCCGGCTGAGGGTTCAGCAGGCGGATATTGACGATCGCCCAGCAGCGCGAATTGTCGCTGCGCCGAAAACAGACTTCGGCTTCGCGCACTTCCCGGGCAATAGTGACTCGGTGCAGCAGTTCGTCGCGGTCCGCGGGATTGTAATAGAGCTGGGGAGAACGAACCCCCCGCAATTCATTGGGCGTAGCGTAGCGCAGAATCCGCACCATCGCGTCGTTGCAATCGAGAATTCTTCCGTCCACGGTGGAATGGATGATTCCCGCAAGGTTGCTTTGGTAGATGAAATTGCGAAGCTGGTCGGTAGATTCGAGCGCCAGCTCCCGCTTTTTGCGGACTGTGATATCGCGGAAGGTGACAATCGCGCCAAGAATTTCTCCGTTTTCTCCGCGGAGTGGCCGTGCCGCGCACTCCACCCACGTGGAGGCTCCCTGACGGGCGTGCCGCACCATATATTCGATGCCTTCGAGCGCTTCGCCGAGCAGCGCGCGAGCCGCCGGAAACCGGTCGGGAGGAACTCGATTTTGCCTCGAATCGAAGATTCTGATGGTCCTGCAAAGGGCCCCGGTTTCGAGCGGCAGTCCGCGACGGCTGAAATAATCGATGGCGGCCCGGTTTGCAAAAACAATCTGCTGGTCTCCCGCGAAAGCAATGAGAGCATCGGGAATCGCATCCCAGGCCGCCCGAACCGCCGGTTCCGGAGCAGTTGCCTCGTCGCGGAACAGAGAGAACTCGTCCGGCGACAGGCTTGTATCGAGCTTGTCCACAGGTGAATGCAGAATCTGACTGATTGTAACTTCAAAATCGCATTGCGTGCCTTGCGGCGGGCGCCGCGCCCCTCAGGCTTAGTGCGATTTATTACAATAGAGGCACGCCGGCAGGATTTAGCAAATTTGGTATTCTGGCTAGTCAGGAACTTTTCCCCGGGCGTGCATGGCGCGTACCAATATTCTTCCGGAGTCATCTTAAATGTCAGGTCATTCAAAGTGGGCGACAATCAAGCACAAGAAAGCAGCCCTCGACGCCAAGCGCGGCAAAACCTTCACACGTTTGATTAAAGAAATTCAGATCGCCGCAAGAGCCGGCGGCGACCCGGATGGCAATCCGCGCCTCCGCACGGCGATCCTCGCCGCCAAGAACGTGTCCATGCCCTCGGATAACATCAAGAAAGCCGTTATGCGGGGCACAGGCGAGCTCGAAGGCGGCCAGATTGATGAAGTCACTTTCGAAGGCTACGGACCGGGCGGCGCCGCAGTGCTGGTTAATGTCGCGACCGACAACCGGAACCGCACGGTCAGCGAAATCCGCCACATGTTTTCAAAACACGGGGGCAATATGGGAGAGCAGGGCAGCGTTGCCTGGATGTTCGACCGCAAAAGCCAGATTTTGATTGAAAGGGACAACGCGTCGGAAGATCAGTTAATGAATCTTGTGCTCGAAGCCGGCGCGGAAGACATGAGAGACGGCGGGGATTCCTGGGAAGTGATCTCCGATCCGACTATGCATGAAGCCGTGCTCGACGCCATTCAGAAGGCGAAAATCGAGACCGTATCGGCTGAAGTGGTCATGCTGCCGCGAAATCTGATGAAGCTTGAAGGGAAGAACGCGCAAGGCATGATGCGTCTCAGTGAAGCGCTGGAAGAACACGACGACGTGCAGAGCGTGTATTCAAACTTCGAGAGCGAAGAAGAAGTCGAAGCGCTCGCATAATCACGCGAAAGGACCGGCGCCGGATGCGAGTCCTGGGCATCGATTGCGGTACGGAGAGGACCGGATACGGCGTCATCGACAGCGATGGCCGCGCGCATCGCATGGTTGCCGCCGGCTGTATTCGCTCTTCCCCGAAAGACCCGCTGGAGCGGCGGTTGATGAACATTGCAGGCGATCTCAGGACTCTGATCGCGGAGTATCGTCCGGAAGTGGCGGCTGTGGAGGAGGTATTTTTCGCGGTGAACGCGAAAAGCGCCCTCAAACTTTCGCATGTGCGTGGCGTGGCGCTGCTGCTCATCGCCGAAGCGTCTGTGGCTTTCGCCGAGTATTCTCCGCTTGAGGTCAAAATGAGCGTGGTGGGTTACGGCCGCGCGGAAAAATCGCAGGTGCAGCAGATGGTGGCTTCGCTGCTGCGTTTGCCGGAGCCGCTGGCTTCCGAAGACGCGAGCGACGCACTGGCCATCGCGATCTGCCACGCGACCCACGCGCCATTTCTCGCATGGCAGGTACGCGCGTGATCGCAGGCCTGCGCCAGGCATTCATTATTTTTCTATCGGTATCGGTGCTTGCCGGGGTGGTACCCGATCTTCCGCGGTTAATCTGGACAAAGGCTTTCCTGGGCAGCACGCCTCCCTACACGGAAGTCAGCCTCGATACGGCAGGCGCCGGGGTGTATAAGGAAGACCCCAAAGACGACGATCCGGTGAAGTTCCAGCTTTCAGCCGCTGAATACAGCCCGATCTTCGCGCTTGCCGACAAGCTGGATCGCTTTTCGCGCCCGCTCGAATCCGCTCACAAGGTCGCCAATATGGGCGCAAAGACTTTTCGGTATGAAGCTGACGGGCATGCGGGCGAGGTCAAATTCAACTACTCGGAAGATCCGGATGCGCAAAATCTTTCCGATTGGTTCGAGCGCATTGCTGAAACGGAGCGCAGCCTGATCGCTCTCGAACGCTGCATTCGTTTTGACAAGCTGGGCGTGCAGGATTCGATTCTGAAGATCGAGATCCTGCGGAATCGAAACAGACTTGTGGCGGCCAATCAGTTTCTGCCGCTGCTTGATCGGATAGCGAAAAACGAGAGCTTTCTCCACATAGCCCGCGACCGGGCCGCGGGGCTCGCCGAGGGCATCAGAGCGCTTCCCAAATGAATCGGCTCCTTCACCTGATAGGGGCGGCGGTATTGGCTGTCGGGTCTTCGCACGCGCAAACGGCCGATACGTCCCCGGAAGCGAAAGCCGCCGATGGGCGCGCGGCCGATCTCCGCGCAGCCGATCTCAAAGAACAGACGGACCTCGCCCAGGCAATGAATGAGGCAGGGTCGAGCTCCATTGAGCTTATACGCGCGCTCGAACTGCATCTGAAAAAATATCCGGATTCCAAACAGCGGCCTGCGCTTGAAAAGGTACTCGCGAAATCGGCCATGGAGTTGAATGACAGCGCCCGTATCATTCTCTATGGTGAGAAGGTCCTTGCGCGCGAGACGCCGCCGGATATGCAAAGCGATATTCCCCCGCTGATCGATCGCGTGATCCGCGCCCTGGTGGAAAGGGAAGATGTGGCGCAGGCCAGGAAGGCGCTGGTCTATGCAAAGCGCTACGAAGAGGATGTGGCTGCCGCCCGCATTAAAGTCGAACCCCCGGGCCATCTCACGGCGGGCCAGTGGTCGCAGGAACTCGATAAGGCACTGGCGCGTTCGCTGGCATTACAGGCCCGCGCCACAGGCTACGCCGGCGATCCCGCGGCAGCCGAGAAGATTGCCCGCAGATCCTGGGCGGTATATCCTGCCGGCGACGGTGCTCGCGAGATTGCCTTCTGGCTGACTAAGCTCGGGCGTCAGGCTGAAGCCATCGAGTATTACGCGGATTCGTTCACCGTGGAGGACAGCCGCAACACGGAGGCCGACCGCGCCCAGGACAGGGCACGGCTCGGAAGTTTATATACGGCGCTGCACGGCTCCGAGAAGGGTCTCGGCGATGCGATTCTCCAGGCCTATGACAGAACCGCGGGCTTAATGAACGCGCGGCGCGCTTTGCTGAAATCCAAAGACCCGAATGCGCTCGCCGTTAACCTGACCGATTTCGCTTTGCCGGCTGTAGAAAATGGCGCTCCCCCGCTGGTGCTTTCGTCTCTGAAAGGCAAGACGGTCGTGATGGATTTCTGGGCCACATGGTGCGTGCCCTGCCGTGCCCAGCAGCCTCTGATCGAAGAAGTGAAAAAACGGTTCGAGCATTCCCCCGACGTGCTCTTCGTGCCCGTGGATGCGGATGACGATCCAAACCTGGTGGCGCCTTTCCTGAAAGAGCAGGGCTGGGCGGACAAAGGCTATTTCGAAGCCGGTCTCGCGCGCCAGTTCGCGATCGCGAACATCCCGACCGTGATGATCGTAGATCCGAACGGACGGATTTCAAGCCGGATGATTGGCTTTATTCCCGACCGTTTCGAGCAGATGCTGACGGAGCGCGTCGAAGAAGCCCGGCATGCTCCTCAGACAGCGCCGGCGCCGGCGAAATGAGCAGCGCTTACGATCTCCCGACCACCACGATCATAAAGCTGTCGGGCAGAGCCTGAGGACGGCCGGGGCGGCCCCCGCCGGCGGGAGGAGGCGGAGGGGGACCGTACTCCCCTGCCGGAAGATAAAGTTTGTGCGCCTTCGGGTCGGAGGCAATCGTTCGCGCGCCGTTGGTCGTCGCGATCGTCGCCACCGGTTCGAACCTGCCCGGCGAAGTCTCGCCCACCATCGTGATCGTTCCGTCGCGTCCGTTCGCACTGAAGGCATAGCCATCGTCAAAAGCGACTCCGTCCGGACCCTGCCCGATCGCGGGAGTGGCAATGACTTTTCCCGCCGCCGGATCACTGACGACCATCATTTTATTGCCGCAGACCGAGTAGAGATAGCTGGTCTTCGGGTTAATCGCCAACCCGCTCGGTTCTTCGCAGGGCGCGATGGAATAGTGCTTCGTGAGCGTAGCGTTCTTCGCATCGATCTCGCCAACCTCGCCTTTGTCTTCGATATTGAAATAGACGTGGCCCTTGCCATCGATCTGCGCGAACTCAGGCTTGCCCCCCACAGGAATCGACGCCGCGTACACCTCGCCGGTTTTGGCATCGAACACAGTGGAGTCGTGGCTGCGTCCGTTGAACGTCAGCACGCGGCGGGACACGGGCTCGTAGATGATGGCATCCGGACCCGTGCCCGTCTTCACCTTGCCGAGTACGGCCATGGTCTTCAGATCGAAGATCGTCACGTCGTTATCGCTTCCGTCACTTGTGAATCCCCGGCCCAGGTCGTCTGCAATGGCGATCCCGTGGACGCCGTTGGTGCCGGGAATCGTGCCCACCACTTTATCGGAGCTCGTATCGATAACCTCGGTCTGCGTTGCATGGGAGACGTAGAGCCGATGGTGGGCGCTGTCGACATAAACATAATCCCAGCGTCCCGCGCCGCCGATTTTGATCTTGCCGGTTACTTTATAGGTGGGCGGAGCGGCTATGGCGGCCGCCGTCACAGCCAGTACGAGAAGGTATTTCATGCTTGACTCCTTGATTTGCGGGACCTTGCGATCCGACAACAACCTTAAATGAGCAAGCTTAAGATTTCCTGAAATCCATGCCCGCGCCCCGTAGTGTTCGCGAATAGGCGCCCAGCGTTTAAGAGAGTACGCCGGTGCTCGACAGGGTGTTGGTAATAACGGTCTGTGGGTTCAGCGAACTGTCGGATGAACTCGCGCCAGACGATGACTGATTGGTCCCTGAGGCTTGGCCACTGCTTTGCTGATGGTGACAGCCTCCGCCTCCGACCGCCTGCGCGAGATCCTGCACGTTCGGAAGCTGCCCGCTGCCCGACGCGTTCTTGAAATCCTTAGAAAGCTGCGTCAACTGGCTGGCCAGTGTCGTATTGCCGCTCGATGTCGCGGATTGCGCAGCGGCCTGCAAATTGTTGGCTATCTGCAAAGTGACCTGCTGATACTGCGCCGGATCCGTCTGCTGCAGTTTCTGTAAACTGGCGAGGATCTGCGCGAGGGGCGAAAGCTGATTGGAATCCGTGGCGCCGGATGTTGTTCCGGATGTCGCTTTCGCGGTAGACGATGTCCCTGACTGAGTCAAACTTGAGAGCAGAGACGTAACATAGCCGCTGGCAAGACTGGCGATTGGACCTATACCCATGCTGCCGATTCAGGCACCTGGTACGCCATTTCAATTCTCTATGAAATCAGCGCTTTGGCTGGGGCACAGCCGTCAGATTTTTGACGTATGACAAATTTTTGACAGCCCCTCCCCTATACTCAAATTTCCGTGTTCCACAATCTGGAAAAAACTATTCACGCGGCTTTTCGGGCCTGTCTGCGCGCGCAGTTCAACGTTGATCCGCCCTTTGCCCTCGAACAGCCGCGCCAGCCTTCATTCGGCGAAATCGCGGTCCCGATCGCTTTTCAACTGGCGAAAAGTCTGAAGCAGCCGCCCCAAAAGATTGCCGGCGATCTGCTCGCCGCAGTGGGTGAAATCAAGGGCGTCGCCGCCATGGAAACGGCTGGAAACGGCTACATCAATATTCGTTTCGATCGGGGCGCTTACGGCTCGGCTTTGCTGAGGAATGAAGATTCGGCGCAGCCCGAAGCCGGCGCCAAGGTCATCGTCGAGCACACTAATATCAACCCGAACAAGGCCGCCCACATCGGGCACCTGCGGAACGCCGTTCTCGGCGATACGTTCGTGCGGATGCTGCGCGCCGCCGGGCGCCGCGTGGAAGTGCAGAATTATATAGATAATACGGGCGTGCAGGTTGCCGATGTGGTCGCGGGCTTCCACCATCTGGAAAAGATGACAACAGTGGATGTGGCTTCGCTCTCCGATTCCGATATTCCCCAGGCAAAGACTCGTTTCGATTACATCTGCTGGGACCTCTACGCACGCACATCCCAGCACTATAAAGATCACCCCGAAGACCTTACATGGCGCGCCGAGACCCTGCATGCCATAGAGTCGGGCGAAGGCGAACTGGCGGCACTGGCGCATCTGGTAGCCGATTCCATCGTCAACGCGCACCTCGCCACCATGCTGCGCGTCAATATTCAATACGACGTGCTGCCCCGCGAGAGTGAGATCCTCCATTTGCAATTCTGGGCCGCCGCTTTCGAACTTTTGAAAGAACGTAAAGCCATCTATTTTGAAACTGAAGGCAAGAACAGCGGCTGCTGGGTTATGCCTTCAGCGGCTTTCCGCGGGGGCGATGAAGCCAACGAAGACAGCAAAGTGATCGTGCGCTCGAACGGCACCGTGACTTATGTCGGTAAGGACATCGCGTACCAGCTCTGGAAGTTCGGTCTGCTGGGCAAAGATTTTTATTACAGGCCCCTGATCCGCTATGCCGACGGCCACGAAGTCTGGGTTTCGACCGACGAACCACAGCCCCGCCCGGCTCCTGCATTCGGTAAGGCCGACACCGTCTACAATGTCATCGACGTTCGCCAGTCTTACCTGCAGGATGTCGTAGTAGCCGGTCTCAATGCCCTCGGCTATGAAAAGCAGGCGGAGAATTCAATCCACTTCTCTTACGAAATGGTGGCGCTCTCCCGGCGCTGCTGCGCCGATCTGGGCATCGCCCTCTCGCCGGAAGACGCTGAGCGCCCTTATATCGAAGTCTCCGGGCGTAAAGGTCTCGGGGTGAAAGCCGACGATCTGCTCGACAAGCTCGTCGAGACCGCGCTGGTCGAAGTTGCCTCCCGCCATGCGGAAGACAACGACGCCGTGCAGCGCGCTGTTGCCACGGAAATCGCGATGGGCGCTCTGCGCTATTTCCTGCTCAAATTTACCCGCAACACCGTCATTGCTTTCGATTTTCAGGAAGCCCTGAGTTTTGAAGGCGAGACCGGCCCATACGTGCAATACGCCGCTGTGCGCGCCCGCAATATCTTCCGCAAGCTGGAGGAACGCGGCGAGTCAAAACCGGATTTCCCCGCGGTGCTGACCGCCGAAGCCATGGCGCGCCAGTTGGCATCTGAAGAATGCTGGCAGATCCTGCTCGCGGCATCGAAAGCGGATTCCGCCGTGCACCGCGCCATAACGGCCGGCGAGCCGGCGCATGTCGCGAAGTATGCTTTCCAGCTTGCGCAGACGTTTAACAACTTCTATCACCAATACCCTGTCCTCGCCGAACCCGATCCCGAGCGCAAGGTCTTCCTGCTCTGGATGACCGATTTTTTCAGTTCGCAGCTGGAGCGCACGCTCGCCGTCCTCGGCATCGCCGTCCCGGCGTACATGTAGCATACTGGGACTGATTTCTTTATGCTTCTCGCTTTGGACGCGGGCAATACCAACGTAACGGTCGGCATTTTCGAGAAGGGCAAGCTCGCCGATCACCGGCGTCTTCGCACGATTCGCGAACAAACGGCCGATGAGTGGGGCATCCTGCTGGTGAGCCTCCTCCGGTTTGCATCACTCGATCGGGTTCCTGTCGAGGGCATCATTATTTCTTCTGTGGTTCCGCCGCTCAACAGCGCGCTGGCCGAAATGTCCCGCCACTATTTCGGGACGGAAGCGATGTTCGTCACGGCTGCCACCGACACCGGCATGAAAGTTCTGTACGAGACTCCTTCCGAGGTGGGGGCGGACCGTATCGTCAACAGCGTTGCCGCCTTCCGCAAATACGGCGGCCCCTGCGTCATCGTGGATCTGGGCACGGCCATCACCTTCGATGCGATTTCACGTCACGGCGAATACCTCGGGGGCATCATCGCGGCTGGGATGGGGATCTCCGCCGAAGCGCTTTTCAGCCGGACGGCCCGCCTGCCTCTGGTGGATTTCCGCAAACCCGACAGCCTCATAGGCCGGAACACGGTCGGCAGCATGCAATCGGGCCTGTATTACGGGGCAATCGGCGCAATAGACGGCATTGTTGAAAGGCTGGTGGAAGAACTGGGGACCGATACCCGCATTATCGGCACGGGTGGACAGGCGGGCCTGATCGCAGGCGGTTCCCGCTACATTCGGATCGTGGATCAGAACCTCACGCTCGACGGGCTGCAATTGATTTGGGAGCGTACGCGGGTTTAGAAACACGCGCCCTGCCATGACGGCTGAGCCTTTCAGTAATTATTTCAATTTCTTCACGGAAATCGAAGAACATTTCCAGCGCGCCCGCGGTACCAGCCTGTTTCTGCTCTCCCCGCTCGACTGGGCTCTTATAGAAACCTGGAAGAATTCCGGCGTGCCGCTGGAAGCGGTGCTGCGCGGCATCGATATCGCGTTTGAGAAGTGGCGCGCGAAAAAATCCCGTCTGCAAATGGTGAATTCCATCGCTTACTGCACGCAGGCTGTCGTCACGGAAGCACAGCGTATGGCGGACGCCGGGCAACTGAAAGAACGCGAGCGGAGTCCGGCGCCCTTCCCTGAAAATGACCTGCGCGCCTATATAGAAACGAACTCGGCAACGATACGGGCCACGGGTGTCGCTGAATTTGCCGCGATTGCCGAATCGCTCGAACGAACTGCCGCCGATCTTGCCTCCCAGGCCGCCGATCTTGAGGCGCTCGAACAGCATTTGTCCGTGCTGGAACAACAACTCATCGCTATCGCGCGTGCCCGGCAATCGGAAGAGCAGGCGCTGCAGAGCCGCCGCGAGCTGGATTCCCAACTTCGGCAATGGCGTGGGAAAATGAGCGGTCCCCAACTCGCGATGCTCGAAAGCCAGTTTCTGGATCGTTCGACACTGGAGGCAGCGGGTCTTTGCCGTTTGAGCCTCTTTTATCTTCGGTAGAATCTATGTTTCGTTTGGTAACGATAAATTTAATGTTAACTAATGGTATACTTAAGTACGTATTGCCTGTTGCGCGATAGGCGGGCTGTATTTTTCCCCGCAACCACATCAGCTATTTTAACGTCCGGTTGTTTAGGAATGGTTTTCACAATTGGTACTGCTTCTGGCGTGACTCATCGTTGCGCATAGGTAAAAAGCAGTCCAGCCAGCAGGCGCACTCCTCCGAGCGCCTGAGGGCTTTTGGTGAGACGGCAGGTGCTCTCCTCCGGGGCACCTGCCGGTTTTTTCTCCCGCTTCGCTATCCGTCGTTGACGTCTCCCTGTTAGTCCACCTTCAATCTTGCTCCTGGGACTACTCTCCCAAATACTGGTACGGTTGGTACGGGCTGTGTCCAAATCCTCATTTGCGTTGTTTTTCTCCGTCGTTCTTCTTTCCGCAGGGGCCGGCTTCCAGACCGGCACTTTGCGGCTGGAAGAAAGATCGCCGGCGACGAGCGTTGAGTTACGTTCCGATCTGCTTTATCTTCGAAGCGATCTCCACGTAATCCAGCGGCAGTTTGCAAACGTGCCCACGGAAATACACGCCCGCTGGCAAGACGCGCGGGCAGATTTCCTCGCGCTGGAAGCAGACACCGCTTTTCAGATCCGCACAAAATCCAGGAGCGAAACACAATCCCTGCTCGCGCCATAATCATAGGTGAATGCGCAGCTCGGCTCTTCTTCTCACTCTTGCGGTGTTTATACCGTGCTTTGCCCAGGCCCCGAAAGACGTTCGTGCGGCTGCGAAACAGGGCAACGTCACCACGATCGCCGGCTATCTCAACAGCGCCGGCGTCGATACCAGAATTGAATCCGTGAAACAGCTGACCGCTCTCGGCGGCAAAGACACGATCGAGCCCCTGATACGCGCCACACACGACGCCGATCCTGAAATGCAGGTCCGCGCCACGGACGGTCTGGTGAATTACTATCTGCCCGGCTATGTGAAACAGGGCCTGGGCTCCAGCCTGGTGCGCGCCGGCTCCGCGATCAAATCGAAATTCACCGATTCGAACGATCAAATAATCGATGCGTACGTGACTGTGCGTCCTGACGTCATCGCGGCGCTGGCGCAACTGGTGCGCGGCGGCTCCAGCTTCGAGTCGCGGGCCAACGCCTGCCGGGCGCTTGGCATTCTCCGCGGGCAGGCGGCCCTCCCCGAACTCATCGACGCGCTGCGTTCGAAAGAGAACGGTCTGATGTACGAAGCCCTGGTTGCCATCGAGAAGATACGCGACCCGTCCGCGGGCCCGAAAATCACTTATCTGCTCCGCGATCTCGATGACAAGGTGCAGATGACCGCCATCGAAGCCGCCGGCGTTCTGCGCAGCACCGACGCTCTGCCGTCGCTTCGCGGGATCGTGGCAAGTCCGCGCAACAATAAAGCCCAGCGCAGCGCCCTGGCCGCTATCGCCATGATGCCCGAGCCGCGGGATCGCGACCTCTTTCTAAGTCAACTGACGGCCAAAGACGACAAGCTGCGCGCCTCGGCGAACGAAGGCCTGGGGCGCATCGGCGACCCGGCCGACATCCCGGCGGTTGAAATGTCGTGGCGCGACGAACAAAAAATGGCGCCACGCCTCGGGGCTGCTTTTGCCCTGGTGATGGAAGGCAGGCTGGATCTTGCCGACGACGGCGCATTCCGGTATCTGATCAACAACCTGAACTCGGCTGCCTATGACGATGCAGCATTCGCGTATCTCGCGGAAGCCGCGCGTCGGCAGGCCGTTCTACAGGCACTCTATACGCAGATCGAGCCCGGCACGAAAGAAGAGAAAATCTACCTCGCGCGCGTGCTGTCAGTGAGTGGAGATGCCGAGTCTGTGCCGTATGTGGAAAAGCTCAGCAGAGATACGGATAAGGATGTTGCCCAGGAAGGTTTGCGGGCCCGGAGATCCCTCCGGGCCCGTCTTGGAATTTGATTGAGGTAACGGGAAACTACTTCGCCTTCTTCTGCTTCTGCTGACCGACGCGGATCTTGGTCTGCTGCGCCTTGGCGTCGGCGAAGCCCTTATGGTCGTGCCGGGTCACGGCGTCGGCGAGAAATGCGTCGACATTCGCGTCCTTCGGCAGCACAGCCATCAGGGTGTAGCTCTCGTTGCACGTGGGGCAGAACGGCCGGAACCGCTTAATGTTTGGAATTGCCATAACTTTACCAGCTTAGCAAACCCGCGCCTTATTCCGTCCGCCACTTCCTCCCGTCCCGCCGCATCAGATCGTCCGCCTCTTTCGGACCCCAGCTTCCGGCCGCATAATTCGGGAAATTCCGCGGCGGCAGGGCCTTCCATAAATCCAGCACCGGCTCGACCACGCACCACCCTGCCTCCACCATATCGGCCCGCTGGAACAGAGTCGCATCGCCAATCATGCAATCGTAGAGCAGCCGTTCATAACCGGTGCTCGGGTCGGCGCCAAAGTAGTCCGCGTACTTAAACTCCATCTTCACGTCGCCCAGCCGCACGTGCGCTCCCGGAATCTTCGCCCCGAAGCTCAGCGAAATCCCCTCATCCGGCTGAATATGAATCACCAGCAGATTGGGCGTGAGCTTCTCGACCGGGGTATCCCGGAACAGAACCAGCGGCGCGCGGCGGAACTGAATCACAATCTCCGTCGCGCGCTTCGCCAGCCTTTTCCCCGTGCGCAGATAAAACGGAACGTCGGCCCATCGCCAGCTGTCGAGCTGCAGCTTCATAGCGATGAAAGTTTCTGTGTTCGAGTGCTCGTTCACAAACTCTTCGCTTCGATATCCCGGCACGTGTGTGTTCTCGATTGTGCCTTCGCCGTATTGCCCGCGAACCGCCCTCGTCAGCACATCCTCCGGCTGAATCGGCTGGATCGCATGCAGCACCTTCGACTGCTCATCGCGCACCGCGTCCGCGCGAAATGAAATGGGCGGCTCCATTGTCGTGAGCGAGAGCAGCTGCAGCATATGGTTGGGGATCATGTCGCGCAGCGCGCCCGCATGCTCGTAATAGCCGCCGCGCCGCTCCACGCCAATTGTTTCCGAGACCGTGATCTGCACGTGATCGATGTAGCGTCTGTTCCACACCGGTTCAAAAATCCCGTTTGCAAACCGGAAGACCAGAATATTCTGTACCGTTTCTTTGCCGAGATAGTGATCGATCCGGTAAATCTGGGTTTCCTTCAACACCAGGCTGATTTCCCGGTTCAGCGCTTTGGCCGATTCAAGGTCGCTGCCGAAAGGCTTTTCGATAATTACTCGTCGCCAGTTCCCGCGATCCTCGGTCGTCAGCGCCTGCTCGCCCAGCTGCCTTACGATCTCCGCGAAAAACTGCGGCAGGGTCGCCAGATAATAAAAGACGTTCCCGTTGGTATGCTTCTGCTCGTCCAGCTCCGCAATTTTGTCTTTGAGTTTTACGAAATCCGCGGGATTCCTGAAATCTCCCGTTATGTACGTAGACCGGTCCGCGATCCAGTTGCACAGATCGCAGTTCTCCGACGCTCCGGCGTATTCGATCAGGGCCTTCCGCGCGTTCTTCCGGAATTGATCTTCCGAGATCTCATCCTTCGCGAACCCGATAATCGCGAACTCCTGCGGCAGCAGTTTACTTCGCGCCAGATTGTAGAGCGCCGGCAGCAACTTCCGGGTTGTAAGATCGCCCGACGCGCCGAAGATCACCATAATGCAGCGATCCGCAACGTGCCCCTGGTCCTGTGATTCTTCCGGCATGGACTATTTGCTCCCGGTGCTTGTGTCCGGGTGCTGTTCGATGTGCCCGCCGAACTGCTGCCTCATGGCGGACAGCATCTTTTCCGTGAAAGTGTGGTCCTGCCGCGAACGGAACCGCACATACAATGCCGCCGTCAGGACCTCGGCCGGTACGGCCTCCTCAATGGCTGCCTGAATGGTCCAGCGTCCTTCCCCTGAATCCTGCACGAAACCTGTATAGCTGTCGAGATTCGGATCTTTTGCGAGCGCAATCGCGCTCAGATCGAGCAGCCACGAACTCACTACGCTGCCGCGCCGCCACAACTCCGCCACTTCCCCCACATCCAGGTTGTAGCGATGCGCCTCCGGAAGCTCCTTCGACATCGCGTTCTTCATGATGTCGAAGCCCTCTCCGTACGCCTGCATCATCCCGTACTCGATGCCATTATGCAGCATTTTCACGAAGTGTCCTGCCCCATTCGGGCCGCAATGCAGATAGCCCAGATGCGCCGTGCGGCCTTCGAGCGGCCGGCCTTTTGTCGGCTCCACGTTACCCGTGCCTGGAGCCAGCGTTCTGAAAATCGGCTCCAGATGACTGAACGTTTCAGCTTCCGCTCCCACCATCAGACAATACCCGCGCTCGATTCCCCAGACTCCGCCGCTGGTCCCCGCATCCACGTATTGAATGCCCTTGTTTTTCAGAACCTGCGCCCGGCGCACGTCGTCTTTGTAATAGGAATTGCCGCCGTCGATCAGAATGTCGCCGGGTTCGAACAGTTCGGCCAATTTGTTGACCATCGATTCCGTCGCGTCTCCCGCCGGCACCATCAGCCAGGCCACGCGGGGCTTCTGAAGCAGCGCCACAAATGCCTTAAGATCGGTGGCGCCCTTCATGCCGTCTTTTGCCAGTTCGGCAACCTTCGCCGAGTCCAGATCGAATGTCACGATCTCATGCCCGCCATTCTTCAAACGGCGCGACATGTTGCCGCCCATCCTGCCCAGACCCACCATTCCCATTTGCATTTATTTCAACGCCTCCTTGATGGCTGCTCCCAGTGTTGCAAGTCCCGCGCGCAGATCGGCCGGAAGATGCACGCGCAGCGCTCGCCGCTGCCGTTCCGCCAGTACGTCGAAGTCTCCGCGCGCCTGCGCCGCTTTCACCGTACCGAACGTAAATTTCTGGCCGGGGATTTCGAGATCGTGCGCGTCGTCGCATGTGATCTGCAGAAAAACTCCGCTGTTCGGTCCGCCCTTATACGCCTGTCCGGTCGAATGAAGAAAACGCGGGCCGAAGCCGAGACATGTCGCCACGCGTTTGCTGTCCCGTACGTCGAGCCGCATCTCCTGCAGGTCTTCCTCGTGCTCCGCATTCATCTGGATATATCCCAGGAGCGCGAAGTAATCGCCTGGCTGGATACGATTCAGGTGAGAACGCAGAATCTCCGCCGCTGTCTTGCCGGGTAGTTGAGATGCGTTTCTATTGTCGGTAAAGAACTTCAGCCCGTCGGCTTCCAGCATGGGCGATTCCGGAGGAAGCTTACCGCTCTTCTCATACTCGTCTGTAAGCTTGCGGGTCGCAATCTTGCTGGCTTCCACATCCGGCTGGTCGAAGGGATTGATCCCCATCACCGCGCTCGCGGCCGCTACCGCAATCTCCCAGCGGAAAAACTCGGCGCCCAGATCGTATTGGTCCGCAATGTCGATGCGAATCACCGGGTATCCGGCGCGTTCCAGTTTCGCAACCGCGTCTTCCTGCGAAGCGTCCTGCTC
>JALYHT010000214.1 GCA_030776225.1 Acidobacteriota bacterium
CCCAGCTGTGCGAGTTCGTGGAGGCGGCCACGGCGATGGCTCCCGGGGCGTCCCCGGGGGATGCGATGGTGCTGAGCGCGGCTGTGGTGTGTAATCCCGATCCACCCTGATTCCCGGCCGCCGCCACCACCACCATGCCCGCATTGACGGCCGCCTGGACCACGTAAGCTTCGGCGTCGCATTGCTGGCCCGCCGTGAGTCCGCAGACCGCGCCGCTGTCGAGCGGACCCGAGAGGGCAGGGGCGCCCAGTGACAGGACGACGATATCCATGCCGTCCGCATAAGCGTCCTCAATGGCCTCGATCACCGCCTCCCCCGACGTGAATTCACTCACTCCAGGCGAGCCGAATACTTTATAACTGCCGAGGAACGCTCCGGGGGCTACTCCCGTGATGGTGTCTGACGGGCCCGTGTTGGTGAGTCCCGCGGCTGCCATGGCAACGGCGGTGCCGTGTCCCACGCGGTCGCGCGGCGAGGGGTCGTCGGGACGCGAAGTGGCCGCGGCGCCCGTCGAAAGCAGCGGCACGTAACTGCGGGCTACGATCACTTTATTATTCGTGTACCTGGCTGTATCGGTGGCCGCGCAGTCTGACGGAACCGCGTTGGTTGAGGTGGAATAAGTCACCCGGCAGATGGGAAATCCAGCCGGCGGACTCGCAGAAAAGTTCTGAAACGCCGGGTGGGTCGCCTGTATGCCCGTGTCGATGATGCCGATTTTGACGCCGGCCCCTGCGTTCGCAGCGCCGCCCACGAGGTTCCAGGCGGCAGGCACGTTGATGAGTTGTTCCGCTTTGTCGAGACTCAGTTGAAAACGATGCAGGGGCGCGACCTGCGCTACGCCCGGAATTAACTTCAACTGCTCGGCCTCCGCTGGCGAAGCGGCCACGAAGACGGCGTTCAGGAAAGTGCGGGCCTCGCCGGAGACGGCAATACCGCGCCTGCGCAGTTCCCGCTTCATGTTGTCCTGCGCGTTCACGACTTTCAGGCGTGCGCTCTCGACCGCGGCCCTGCCGTCGCGCGTCCGGGCGGAGATGGGTGCGGCGTCGGACAGGACTACCGCATAACGGGCAAGGTCGCGCGCGAACGCCGCGGCCGGAAGAAGCAGAGCTGTGAACAGAACCACCGAAAGTCGCATGGGTTAGCTGGACTAAAAGTACTGAGGCTTACGTTTCAATGACAGAGAGCAACCCGGGGGCCAGATTCACCCGGGGGGTCAGGAGCGCAGAAACACGCGCCAAACGGTCACAAGGAGCGCATGTGCCACCATGGCCGCCTGCACGCTGCGCGAACGGCGCCATGCCGCTCCGCAGAACAAGCCCAGAATTCCGGCGATGATGGCCCACTGCCAGTTGGGGAACTTGCGGTGGAAGCCGAGATGCGCGCAGCCGAAAACCACTGAGGCGACGATCAGGGCAGCGGTGTCGTTGCCGGTCCAGCGCTCCAGCCAGCCCTGCAGGAGCCCCCGAAAAAAGAACTCCTCCGATAACGCCACCACCCAGAGCATTGTGAAAAACGTGCCGATTGCCAGCAATACGGTGAGGGCTGGATTGACCGGAAGGCGCCGCAACTCGACCAGGCCGAGCGCCCGGTAAACGATTCCGATCACGGGGAGCATGACCGCGAAATATCGCAGCCCTGTGAGCCATTCTTCGCGCCTTGGCAGGAAGCGGTATTCGGCTCTGACGTTGCCCCGAATTATGAGAATGGAGAGCGCGGCGGTCCGGATCAGCATAAGGTGACCCAATGTGGTTACAGCCGCCGAGGGCAGACTCGGCGCCGGCGAAAGGTAGATCCGCTCGAAAATTTTCGACAGGTAAACACCCGCGATGAAGATCAGAAAAAGCGCGTCTGTGGCGGACGCCATCGGCAGCGCGATGTACCAGAAAGACACGCCCCCCGCGACGAGAAGCAACAGAAACAAGTTCAGCGGGTTAGCCTGGCCGGTGGCCAGACTACAGACCAGCCACGGCACGAGCGCCGATGCAGTCAGCAGTGCCGCGGCCCTCGGCTTACCCAGCGCCGCCAGCCATTCGCGCGCGGCCCTGAATCCCGGTGAAAGATAGAATGGAATTTCGATGAGAAAAGCCGCTGCGACCGGCATTGCGGCCCATTCCGGCATGCCCCGCATACGGGCGTATACCCACGCTCCCCAGGCCAGCAGAACCCAGGCTCCGCCCAGAGTCGCCGCTTGTCCGGCCCATGTGCGGCGGCCCGGCGAATTTCGCATCGCGGTCATGATAGCACTCGCGTGTTCAGGGGCCGTGCGCGCTGCCGAGCCTCCGGCCGACCTCGCAAAACGGGTAGCGCACCGGGAAAGTGAAACCACCCAGGAGCGGCGCGACTACGCTTACACGCAGTCGATAAAACTGCTCGAAATGGACGCTCGCGGGAGACAAACCGGCGAGTACAGAGAAACCCGCGAAGTCATTTTCTCGCCGACAGGGGACCGGACTGAGCGGTTTGCAAAGCCACCGGTTTCGACGCTCCGGAACCTCAGCATGACCCCCGGGGATTTCGCCGACATCCGTAATATCCAGCCCTGGATTTTTACGGAAGAACAGCTCCGGCTTTACCAAACCGAGTACAAAGGCGAAGAGCCTGTCGACGGCCGCGACTGCTGGCTGCTCTCTATAAAACCGCGGCAGATTCTTTCCGGGCAGCGCCTCTTCGACGGGATGCTCTGGATCGAAGAGGATCATTTTTCGGTGGTCCGCAGCGAAGGCAAAGCCGTGCCTGCAATGATCACGTCGAGGCAGGAGAATCTCTTTCCTCGCTTCACCACCATCCGCCGGCCAGTGAACGGCTTCTGGTTGCCCGCCGTGACGTCGGCGGACGACACGCTCTATTTCCGCAGTGCGCCCATTCGCGAAAAACTGACGATCCGCTACCAGGACTACAGAAAGTTCCGGTCCGATTCGTCCGTAAACTTCGATAAATAACTGCTACTGACGGGTAGTCCGGGCGTCGGGCGTACCTTTTCGGGCCGAGGCCGCGGCCGGCGCGACGACCGGGAATTTCACGACATTGCTGACGTAGGACTTCTGGGCTATGGTCAGCTTGGCCTCCAGATCCGTGGTCGTGGTGGTGCCGATCTGAAACTGAACGTAATAGACGCCCACCATGCCGGAAACCAGCGAAGCGCTGAGTACGTTCGCCGGAGTACCGTCGATCTGAATGGAGTCGACGGGACTGGCCGGGGGATTAAATTTGCCTCCCGGAGTAACTGCGCCGGTATCCACATCGGATGGATTGGTAGGTCCGAGGCCGGTGGCGAAGAGATAGACCACTTCGCCCGGCACAGCGGGGTTATCGGCCGTGACCAGCCCGCCCTGCGAATTATCGCAGCAGGTCGGCGTATTGTAAACGGTGAGGGTCAGCGTATTACTGGTCCCGGTGACCGACTCGGTAACGGCGATGCCTTCGCCTGCCGCTCCGGCCTGCCTGGCAACCAGCGCAATGCTCGAGTTTTCATTGACAGGTCCCGCATAAACGTTGGGGTCTGGAGCGTTGTTGATCAGCTTTACGAAAGCATCCCGCACGGTTGTCAGGGTATCGGTTGAGAGCACCGTATAGGTGTACGCAGTGCCTCCGATGGTGAGGGTTCCGACGTCGCCCGCGTGAATGCTGCTGGCGCCCACCGAAACCACGGAGACCGCGTTACTCGAGCCGTGGTAGACAATGCCTGGCCGCGGATCTGTTCCGTACTCGGCGAAGATGCCGGGGTTCTGAGGAACAATAGTGATGCCTATGGGCGTCGTGACAGAAATGGAGCCATCGGCATGCGTATCGCGGGCGTACATGCTGACGGTGGTCCTGTCGCTGTATTCGACAGGCATCTGCGCGTTGATCTGAGTGGGCGATACATAGAGGAGCGGCGCGCGCTGGCCGTCGATGTAAAGCTCGCAGCCGAACAGAGTCGCGGGCAGATAGGGCGTGCCCGCCCCCACGGTCGTGTGGTCGCAGAGGTTCGTGCCGGACACGGTAATCAGGGTTCCCGGCGCGATTTCGCTGGAGTTCTGTGAGTAGGTCAGAGTCGTCCCGCTGGCAGTGGCGGTAATCTGGGCGCCGCTGGATACGGAGGCAGTCAGCGTGATATTGCCGCCCGCGGATCCTGGCGTGCGCGCTGTCAGCACCAGTGTATTGGTGACCTCATTCGTGGTCGCAATGACATTCGGATCCGGTTTGGAGCCATTATTGATCTTCTTGACCAGCCCCTGAACCACGGTCGTGAGGGTGTCCGACGAGACCACCGTATAGGTGTATCCGGTCCCCGCAATCGTAACCGTTACCGTATCTTTAGCCTTAATGCTGCCTGTCATCGCTACGCTCCCGAGAGCGGAGATGGTGAGACTGGCCGCATTGAGAACGCCGCGGCCGCCCAGCGGAATATTGGGTATGCCGGGCGTGTAGACCACGACGCGCCGGTTAAACGTATCGCCCACGTAGAGGTTGAGCCCGTCGTACGCCAGACTGAAGGGTGTTTGGAAAGCGTCGGAGCCGTCGGGGTTCTGGCCGGTGTTGTCGCTGAATTCATCGGGCTGGCCGAGAATCACGTCGGCGGGCTGCCCGCTCCGGGTGGGCATCGAATTATAGACGAGAACGCGATCGTTGCCGCCATCGGCGACGTAAAGCCTTGTGCCGTCGGAAAGCGCAAAACGCGGTAGCGACAAAGTGGCCGCGCAGCGCGCCGGATAGAGCGTTGTGCCGGTGGTGCTGTCTACCACGCTGCTGCCGGTCTGGCCGACGCTCGCAGCGTAAGCGGCGTTTGACTGGCACATAACGGGCGTAACGTTTGTCGGGTGGCCGTCCGAATCGGTCGCAGTGGTGTTCTGCTTGTAGCTGTTATTGCTGATGGCCGTCGTCAGGTTAATCTGGCCGAGCGCGATATCGGCGGGCGCGCCATTCGTGGTCGGGATCGTGTTCCAGATCAGGACGCGGTGCTGCCCCAGATCCGTCACGAACATGCGCGTGCCGTCCGTCGTTACCGAAACGGGGTCCTGCATGTTGCTCGCCGTCGGAGTCCCATTACTCTGCGTGGGGTTGGGCTGCAGGAAACTGGTGAAGTTCGGCTGCCCGATCACCACATCCGCCGCTGCGTTGTTGGTGGTGGGGATCTGGTTGTAGATCAGAATGCGGTTGTCCTGAGTATCCGCGACATAAAGCTTGCCGTCCGCCAGCCAGACGCCGCTCGGGCCCCGCAGCGATTTCGCATTGGGCGGAACGGACGTGCTGTTGTGCGAAAAATCGGCCTGCCCAATCACCAGGTTGGCCGGCTGACCATTCACCTGAGGCAGCGTCGTCCAGATGAGGATGCGGTTATTATCAGTGTCGGCGACTACCAGAATCTGGCCGTCCGTCGCCACGCCCGAGGGATTGCGCAGCGTCGTGCCCTTGGCATTCGGCGTGAGGGGGAAGCCGCTGCTGACGAAATCGGGTTGGCCGAGCACGAGGCTCGCAACGCCGCGGCAAACGCCGCAGGTGTTGCCTGAAATAGTGGGGTCCTGCAGCGGCCCGGGGTAACTGGCCACATCGCTGAAACGCAGAATGCGGTTATTATCCGGCGTGGCGCCCACGCGATTCGCGTCCACCACCCAGAGCACTCCGTTTGAGTACGTGATGCCGGTGGGCGAGCCGAGCAGCGTATCGGTGGTGTTGTATTCGGAGGCTGCAAAACGCTTCTGGCCGATGACCAGGCGCGCGGCTTGTCCTGTCGAATAAATCGGGGTGGTGGTCTGACCGGATGCGCTCACTGCCGCTAATCCGGCCAACAGCATGAGGGCACGGTGAGACTTCATTTTGATGGAAGGACTTTTGGAAGTTGACGATTTAACCCTTGAGTATAACAACCGAATAAGACGTATGGCGCGCGTATTCCGGTTTCCGGCGATCGCGATTCCGGTTGCTAAACTCGCGTTCTGTGAATCCATTGCCAATTGAGATAACCCCCGCGGAAGTGAAAAGCCTTATGACAGACGGTGTTCC
>JALYHT010000215.1 GCA_030776225.1 Acidobacteriota bacterium
GTCTGGCTCCAGTTGAAGCGCTCCAGTTGCTCGCTGATGGTGCGGCGTTCGAAATCGGCGACGATCTCGAAGAGAGAAGCGTCGGATGGCAGGGCGCCGTTCTCCGCGCGGCGGAGGCGGATCCCCCCGGAATGCAGCAGATAATCGGGCAGCACGTCGAGCGGAATTACCTGGGTGGAGGCGAGGACGACTGCGCGCTCCACCACGTTTTCGAGTTCGCGCACGTTGCCAGGCCAGCTGTGGTCGAGCAGGAGCTGCATGGCTTCCGGTTCGAACCGGAGCTGCGAACGGTTGGCGGAATCGAGGAATTTCTCATTCTCTTTGCTGAACTTTTCGAGGAAGTGCTGGATCAGAAGAGGAATGTCTTCACGCCTGTCGCGCAATGGCGGCAGGTTGATGTTGATGACATTGAGCCGGTAATAGAGGTCCTCGCGGAACTTCTTCTCATCCACCATTTTGCGGAGATCCGCGTTGGTAGCGGCGAGAATGCGGACATCCACCTTCATCACCTCGTTCGAACCGAGCGGGGTGAACTCCTTTTCCTGAATAACGCGCAGGAGTTTCGATTGCGTCTCCGGCCCGATAGTGCCGATTTCGTCGAAGAATATTGTGCCCTTGTTGGCGACTTCGAAGGCTCCTTTTTTGTTGTGGATGGCGCTGGTGAAGGCGCCTCTCACGTGCCCGAAGAGGGTGGATTCCAGCAGATCGGAAGGCAGCGAGCCGCTGTTGACGGCGACGAAAGCGTGATCGACGCGCGGGGAATTGGCGTGTATCGCCTTGGCGATCAGTTCCTTGCCTGTGCCGGTTTCGCCTGTGATGAGGATGGTCGAGCGGCTGGCGGCGACCTGCATGACGAGGTCGAGCACGCGCAGCATACGGTCGCTCTTGCCGACGATGCTCGGGAAGCTGTAGCGCTGCTTGAGCGCGATCTTGAGCTGGGTGTTCTCGTCGATCAGCCGCTGGCCGGCGATGACGCGCTCGATTTCGATCAGGAGCTTTTCGTTATCCCAGGGCTTGGCGAGGTAATCGTTGGCGCCGAGCTTGACGGCCTGGACAGCGGCTTCCAGCGTGCCGTACGCCGTGATCATGAATATCGGGGTATGGCGATCCCGCTCCCGCACGTCGCGGAGCATTTCCATACCGGATTTATCGGGCATCATCAGGTCGAGCAGAACCAGATCGTAGGCGCGCGATTCGAGTTTGCGCTCGCCTTCCGCGGCGTTGGCGGCGAGATCGATCTGAAAACCCTCGCTGTCGAGCAAAGCTTCCAGGCTTTCGCGTATCTCGATTTCGTCGTCGACAACCAGAATGCGGCCGCGGGATGCCCCGCCCGGTCTCTCACGTACAGGCGACATCAGACTGGTACCGCTTTGACGATGGCTGGAAACTCCAGATGAAAACATGTTCCCTCCCCGGGACGAGAGACGGCTTCAATGGCGCCACCGTGTTCCTGAATAATGCCGTAGGTTACGGACAAACCGAGCCCAGTGCCTTTCTTTGCGGATTTCGTGGTGAAGAACGGGTCGTAGATGCGGCTGAGGTGTTCCGGGGCGATGCCGTGGCCGGAATCGGTCACCTCCACAATCGCGCCGTTTTCGCCGCATGACGTGGTCACTTCAAGGATGCGGCGCGGGCTCCGGCCAGCCTGCTCCATGGCGTCGCGCGCATTCAGGAACAGATTGAGAAATACCTGTTGCAGTTTTCCGGAATTGCCCTTGACGGGGTCGAGCCGCCCGTCAAGTTTCACGCGTGTTTCGATACCGGCTTTCTTCAACTCGTGCTCCAGCAGCGAAAGCGTTTCCTCAATTACTTTATTGAGCTGGACTTCGGTAAGTTCGGAAGTGGCGGTGCGCGAAAAGTTCAGCAGCGAATTCACAATTTCGCTGGCGCGAAACGTCTGGCGTGCGATTTTTTCGAGCATCCGCGATTTCTGTTCATCATCAGCCACCTGTTTGGCCAGCATCTGGGCATACGTTGAGATCACGGCAAGCGGTGTATTGACTTCATGCGCTACGCCGGCGGCCAGAAGGCCGATGCTTGAAAGTTTATCGGCCTGCACCAGGCGGCGCTCCAGTTCGGCCCGGTCGGTCACGTCGTCGAAGATGACCAGACGGCCGATTCGTTCGTTGTCGCGGGAGACAAGGGGCGCGATGGCAATATTGACGCTCGATTCGCCGGTCCGGGTGTCGAGGAGAAACTTATCGAGATGGTGGATGCGCATTTCGCCGCGCACTCTTTCGAAGTGCCCGACGAGCCCGGCCGGAAAAAGCTCCGCCAGCGTGCGGCCCACGGCATCGGCGCGACCGATGCCGCTCAACCGTTCCATCTGGGTGTTCCAGCTTTCGACCGTATCGTCCAGCCCGGCGGCCAGAATGCCCACGTTGATGGATTCGACGATATTTTCGCTGAATTCTTTGAGACGCTCGTACTCGTCGACCTTCTGCTTGAGCGAACGGTAGAGGTTGGCGTTTTCGGCGGCGATCCCGACGTAATTCGAAAGGGTCTGCAGAAGCTCGAGGTCATCGCTCGAGAGATACTCGCCTTTATCGGTCCGGCTCACCCCAAAATAAGCGATCGTGCGCCCCCGCACGGTACACGGAACGAAATAGTTCAGGTCGAGTTCGGCTATGGTTTGACGCACGCCCGGGGGCCAGCTGCCGGCAATGGCATCGAGGTGGTAACGGGTGCGCTCGAAGAATAGATAGGGTCCGGTGCGGGGCCAGTCGAGAAAGCTGAGATCGAGAGAGCCCGGCGAATGCAGAGGAAGCGCGCTGGAATCGAGGGATATGCGCCAGCCGGAGTGGTCGGCCAGAAAGAAAGCCACGTGGCGGATGGAGAGCGTCTGCATGAGCCGGTCGGAGACGGACTGCAGCATGTGGTCGAGGTCGGTCTCCGAATTCAGTTCGCGCGCGAACTCGACCAGGGTGCGGCGATAGTCGTAGCGGTCACGGTAGAAGTAGCGGTCCAGACGGTCCTGAATCCAGTTGCGCAGCGGCTGGAAAAGGAACGTGGCAATGAGCATCACGGTGATGACCCAGGTGTTGCCGAGATCTTTAAAGTTCTTCTGGACGAGGCTGCCGAGCGAAAGAACCAGACCGTAAAAAGCGGCGAGGACGACCAGCGTGGCCATCGTATAGGCATAACCGCGGCGGAAGATAACGTCCACATCCATCAGCCGGTAGCGCACGATGGCTATGGCTATGGTGAGCGGAATGAGGGGCAGGGTCACAACCGCGTAATTCATCCATGGCTGGAACGGAACATCGAGGACAAAGGGGATGGCATTGACGGCCGCGAATGGGAGAAAGCCGAAGAGCATGCCGTTGCGCAGCCACTTGAGCTGCTGGCGGATCACAGGGTCGTCCGCCGCGCGGCAGCCAAGCTGCAGCACGAGACCGCTCAAAAGATAAGTCGCGGCGAGCAGGCCCATCCAGGCGCGGTCCAGAATTTCCCGGATTTCAAGGGAGGAATGCCCGGGCGAAATCAGCACGCCCGAAGCGAATCCCGCAGCCATCAATGTAAAGATGGCGCCTGGCAGATAGAGCGCGGGCGCGGGCGTCAGCCACCCCCGGCGGCGGCGGAACCACGCGCGCGGCTCGGGGAAGGTCAGACAGAAATGCAGGAAGAGAGCGGGAGCGAGCCAGCCCGCGATCAGATTGCCCCAGTCGATCACCTGATCGAAAGCGTTCAGCTTTCCGGTGCGGTGGAAACAGGAAAATATAAACGAGGCCAGACAAAAAATATAAAAATGGCGGGCTTTGTAAGCACTGCCCCGGCGGAAGTAAACGAAGAGGCCGATGGCCAGATAAGCGACACCCACTACGTACTGCCATGTAATGGCAAAACCCCGCGCCGCTTCGCTCACAATCACGGAGGCGGGAACGTCTACAATCAGCCCGCCTGGACTGCTGGCCCGGCGCACAACATAGGCCGCTTTCGCCCAGGCCCCTACATAAGCCAGCCGGCGGGGCACGTCGCTGGCGTCTCCGATGGGCGCGCCCTGAATGGATTTAAGCAGGTCATTGACCCGTATGCCCGCACGATCCGCGGGACCATTCCGGGCCACGCGCAGAGCGACCACCTGAATAGTGCCCGAACCGGGCCGCTCACCCCAGGTAACGCCATCGTCGGGAAGACGAAATCGATGAATTTGCTGATAGTTCAGGGCCGCAGCGATGGCCGCCGCGATCGTAAGCACGGTGAGAATCGCGGTCGAAAGCTGAAATTTGAGTTCCTGAAGCATGAGCCAAAAGGCATGCCGTTAAGGGCATGCGAACCTGAAGACACCTGTATATGCGGCTCCTCATTGCAGTTTCAATGCCACGAAACCAGCCCACAAACAAAACTTTTACACTGATAATAATACACTTATCGCGCCGCTAACATCTGACGATTTCATTTTTGGAATCTCAAAGCGAGTGCGGTGCTGAGAACAGGAGCGCCCGCGCCGTCAGATCGACGCGTCCGGCCGCTCGGTTTTCATCCAGCGCACGAACTCCGGTGGCGCTGTCATTGTCGAGAGTCTGCTCTGTCTCACCAGAGCCCAATCCCCGAACTGCCCGGATTCTTTGATTTCACGCAGGGTGACGGGCGGCTCAATGCGCCCGCGAAAGCGAAAATCCGCCACGGCGAGCTTCGGGTTGCCTGGATCGTCGCGTCCCGCGCCTGTGATTTCGGCAACTCCTACAATTGCCGCATCTCCCATGCTGTGGTAAATAAAAACGCGATCTCCGGGCTTCATGCTGCGAATGGCGCGGAGGGCCTGGGCGTTCCGGACGCCATCCCAAACGGTTTCCCGCTCGCGTTCAAGCTGGTCGATGGAGTAAGTCTCGGGATCGGTCTTGGCGAGGAAGTATGTCAAACGTTCTGGTAGTCTCTCTTTCGGGCGGACTCTCTCCCGATAACCTAAGTATATTCTTTCTTTCAATTTTGCCTGCTAGGATTTAAGGAGACATGGAAGTGTCGCTGAAGACCGTACTCAATTGTGTTGCCGGGCTCTTGTGTGTCGCGGCGGCGTGGGGCGCGCAGTCCGGCCCGGCGCCCTCGCAGCCTCCCGCATCGGTATCCACGCCTGAAGCCGCAACGATCGGCAGTGCCGCTGCGACTGCGCCCTCCGCTCCGGCAGAGGCGGCTCCCGCCGCGGCGCCTGCGCAAGATCTGCCGCCCGTCAGAAAGCCCGGATCCGAGGTGAAGCCGCCCGGGGCAAAAACGGGATCGGCGGACGCGCAGCCCTACGTCATTGGACCGCTGGACGTGCTGAGCATCAAAGTATGGGGCCAGCAAAACCTGACCAGCCTTTACGCGGTAGCGGCGGACGGCACCATTTCCATGCCGCTGGTCGGCGATGTGACGGCCGACGGGCTCACGAGAGAGCGGCTGCGCGATACCATCGCCAAAAAGCTGGCCGAGTGTTGTTTCAACAACAATCCGGAAGTGGACGTTCAGGTTGAGAAAATTAACAGCAAACGCTACTTCGTCTACGGCGGAGTGGGCCGCTCCGGCCAGTACCCCCTGATCCGCCCGACGACGGTTATGGACGCTCTTTCGGAGGTGGGTGGGTTTCGGGATTTTGCGAATACCAAAAAGATCCGCATCCAGCGCAGGCTGCCCTCCGGCGAGACCACCGAGTTCAAATTCAACTACAAAGACGTGAGCAAGGGCAGAAACATGGAACAGAACATTCAGATCCAGAACGGAGATCGGATTTTTGTTCCCGAATAGCGCTCAATCCGTCGAAAGGAGTTTCTGAATAATGCCCGCTTCGCTTCCATCCGGATCTTCGGCAAACGCGTATGTTGCGATCTCGCGTCGCACGCTGGATCTGGAAGACTACATCGACGTCGCGCGCCGGCACGTTTCGTGGATCGTGGGGCCGATGCTTGCCGGCGTGGTGATTTCAATTGTCGTCGCCTTCGCGCTGCCCAATGTCTACGTGTCGCAGGCCGAGATGCAGATTACTCCGGCCCAGATCTCGGAGAACATCGTGCAGACCACGATCAACCAGCAGTTGAATGAACGGGTCATGCAGATGGAGCAGGAGATTCTGAGCCGCACGAGCCTTTCCACGCTGATCCAGGACCCGCGGCTGAATCTATATCCCACGGAACGCGCGAAAGAACCTATTGAAGACGTGATCGAACACATGCGCACCCAGGACATCAAAATCCGCATCGATTCGCTGGCTGGCGAAGGTTCCAGACGCGCTTCCGCGTTTTCGATTTCTTTCCGTTATCCCGACCGCCTGAAAGCGCAACAGACGGTGCAGGCGCTGATCACGAAATTCGACGATTCCAACCTGACGACCCAGAATAAGCAACAGAGCGTGGTGACCACGTTCGTGCATGACGAGTTGGCGGAAGCGAAAGCGAAGCTGGAGCAGGCGAACGAAGAGCTCACCAAATTTCGCGTGGCGAACACAGGCAAATTGCCCGAGGAATCGAGCCTGAACATTGCGCAACTCACTTCGCTGCAGCAGAAAGCGAGCGGCCTGAACGATTCGCTGAACCGGCTGGCCCAGGAACGGGTGCAGCTCGATACAGCCCTGCAAACGCTGCAGGATCGCATCCAGCTGTACGACATGTTCGATAAAGAGTCCCAGTCCGCGCCGGGAACGGGGGCGGCGCCCGTGCGGCAACAAAGTGAAGCTGTGGTGACGCTTACCCGAAATATCGACACGCTCGAAAGCCAACTCGCCCAGCTGCGCGTCAATTACAAGCCGACCTATCCGGACATACGCGATGCCGAAGCGCGACTGCAGGTCATGAAGAACCAGCGCGATCAGCTGCAGAAAAAGCTGGAAGACCAACGCCTGAAAGAGCAGATGATGCAGGCCGAGGCGCAGGCATCCAAACAGCCGGTCAAACCGACGAATTTGGCCGCGGCCCAGTCCATAGCGGCGGTGAACGCGTCCATCAACCAGACGAAAGCTCTGATCAAGACCAAGGAAATGGAAGGCGTCAACGTAGCAAAGGACCTGGCTGCCACCAATAAGCAGATTGACGCGTATCAGGGAAGGCTCGCGGCGACATCCGGGATCGAAGCGACCTACGCGGAAATACTGGCTGCGCAGAGAACCGCGAGCGAAAAGTATCAGAAGCTGCTCGGGACCCAGCAGTTGACCGAACAGAACAGTGAACTGCTGCAGAGAAAAGCGGGTGAAAACCTGGATGTACTCGACCCTCCTTCGCTCCCGCTCACGCCGGCGGCCCCCAAACGGTGGCTGATCGTGGGCGTGGGAATCGCGATTTCTTTTATCGTGGGGCTGGCAATGGCGGGAGTGCAGGAAGCCAAAGATACATCGCTGAAGAATCTCAAAGACGTGCGGGCTTACACAAACCTCCCGGTGCTCAGCAGCATTCCTTTGCTGGAGAATACAATGCTGGTGCGGCGCAAGCGGAGGATCGCTTATCTGGCCTGGTCGGCCGCCGTGATTGTGGGCATGCTGGCCATCAGCGCTTCTTTGTATTGGCATTACACGACATCGGTTTAACTATGACGGGTGTAATCATGAGAGCGATGGAAAGAAATCGCGTATGAGCCGCGTACATGACGCGCTGCGGCGCGCGGAGCAGTTGCTGGAAACGGGAGGTGCGGTGGCCGAAGGATCGCTCGTGCTTACCGAAGAAGCCGGGGTTGCCGAGCAGCCGCTTGTGATCGAAGTCAGCGCGGGCGGCCACCGCAGCGGCCTCGCGCGGCCCGAACCAAAAACTCTTGAGGTCGACTGGCGCACCTTTCTCTCGCGCTGCAAAGTGATTCCGTTCCGCCCCGCGCCGGAAACTCATCTGCTGGATGTGGAGCGGCCGCATGAAATTCCCGCCGAGGAGTTTCGGAGCCTGCGAACGCGTCTGAACCATCTGCAGAGTCAGCAGGATCTGCATTCGATCGTGGTGACCAGCGCTTCGCCCGCGGAGGGTAAAAGCTTTTCGGCGGTAAATCTCGCCCTCGCTCAGGCGCAACTGGAAGCGCCCGTCCTGCTGGCGGATCTGGATCTCAGGCGTCCGGTAGTGCATAACCTTTTTCAGTGCGAGAGAGTGCCGGGCTTTTCGGACTTCCTGCTGGCCGAAAAGCCTCTTGAGGAGTGCATCCGCAAAATCGAAGGCACCAATCTTTATTTCATGCCGGCCGGATCGCAGGTAAAGAATCCGCTCGAACTGCTGAATATGCGGCATGTGAAGAGCACCCTGGATGCTTTCCGGAAAATCTTCAACTGGGTGATTCTCGATACCCCGCCCCTGCTGTTCTCGGCCGACGCCAACCTGCTGTCAACCATGACGGATGGCACCCTGATCGTGGTCCGCATCGGCTCGACCACTTACGATAATGTGATTCGCGCGATGCAGACGCTTTGCGAGAACAACGTACTGGGGATTGTGGCTAACGGCGCGCGCGCGGGCGAGCTTTACAGTAAATACACCTATTACTATTCGAAGCAGGAAGACGACTAGTGTCCTGAGTTATAAAAGAGTTGACTAATTGACCGGGAAGGTGCATCCTGGGTCATGCGCACTGGTCGACCGACGAAGCCGCTCGAGATAACCGCCGAAGAACGGCAGAAGCTGGAACTGT
>JALYHT010000216.1 GCA_030776225.1 Acidobacteriota bacterium
AAGCAGGACCGGCTGAACGATACGGACCGTTCGCGCGTAATCCCGCTGCTTGTGCATGGGGACGCCGCGTTCGCGGGCCAGGGTGTTGTGGCCGAGACGCTGAATCTGTCCCAGCTCGACGGCTACTCCACCGGGGGAACCATCCATTTCGTCATTGACAACCAAATTGGTTTCACCACGCTGCCGCAGGATTCGCGGTCGACCGCGTACGCGACGGACATTGCGCGCGCCGTGCAGGCCCCCATCTTCCATGTCAACGGGGACGATCCTGAAGCTACAATTCGCGTACTGCGTCTTGCGTACCACTACCGGCGACAGTTCAGGCGCGACGTAGTGATCGATATGATCTGTTACCGCCGCCATGGACATAACGAAGGCGACGACCCGGCGTACACCCAGCCGGTGATGTACCGGAAAATCAAGGAACAGGCGTCGGCAGCGGTGCTGTATGGCCGCCACCTGGCGGCTGCAAAAGTGCTCACCGCGGCTGAAGTGGAAGCGAGCCGTAAAAAGATTTCCGACCACCTGAATGCGGCGTTCGACGCGAATAAAGCCGCGGGCCCGTGGGTGCTGCAGCCCGCTGTCGCGCCCCTGCCAAGGAACTCCTCCACCGCAATTTCGCGCGAGATGCTGGAGAAGGTCGTGGATGGCATCACGTTTCTGCCGTCTTCATTCCACATCCATCCCAAGCTGGACGGCTTTGTGAAAAAACGCCGCGATACGCTGGCAAAAGACGGCCCGGTCGACTGGGCTTTCGCGGAGGCGATCGCGTTCGGCAGTCTGGTGCTTGAAGATGTCCCTGTGCGTCTGAGCGGACAGGATTCGGGCCGCGGCACGTTCAGCCAGCGGCACCTTGCGTTCTACGATTTTGAGGACGGGCGCCGGTATATTCCGCTGCAGCACATGGCGGAAGGTAAACACGGACAGGCACCGTTTAATGTCTTCGACAGTTCGCTGAGCGAGTTTGGCGTTCTCGGCTTCGATTATGGCTACAGCGTGGCCGATCCGCAGACACTGACGCTGTGGGAAGCGCAGTTCGGCGATTTCTCGAACGGCGCGCAAATTATTATCGACCAGTTTCTGACGACCGCGGAACAGAAATGGAGCCAGCGCAGCGGGCTTGTCATGCTGCTGCCGCATGGCTACGAAGGCCAGGGCCCGGAGCATTCGAGCGCGCGCATGGAGCGTTTCCTGTTACTCTGCGCCGAGGAGAACATCCGGGTTGCGAACTGCTCGACGCCCGCTCAGTACTTCCACATCCTGCGGCGGCAGATGACAACGGAGCGCAAGCCGCTGGTGTTGTTTACGCCCAAGAGCCTGCTGCGGTCGCCCGTCGCGGTTTCGAGCTTCAGTGAACTGACGGGTTCCGCATTCCGCCCGGTGATCGGCGATACGCTCGATCCGTCGCGCGTTCGCAAGGTTGTGTTCTGCACCGGCAAGGTCTATTACGACCTTGTTGCCGCGCGCGATGCCAGGAAGATGGAAGACGTGGCGGTGGTGCGGATCGAAGAGCTTTATCCGTTCCCCGAGCAGGCGATTCAGAACGTGCTGTCGCGTTACGGCGCCGGCGTGGAACTGATCTGGTGTCAGGAAGAGCCGCGCAACATGGGCGCGTGGCGCTTCATTTTCGGGTACTTCAAAGGCATGAACCGCGTGATCCACTATGCGGGGCGGCTGATGAATGCCAGCCCTGCTGTGGGTTCGGCGAAGCGGCATGCCGAAGAGCAAAAACGGCTGGTCGAAGAAGCCCTGAAATAACGGGATCGCCAGGGCGGCGCCTGCCGCCCTGGGATTCAGGCCCCAGCCATCCCGTACGCAAGGCGCAGGCCGATCAGGGGCAACTCGGGAACGAAGTCGTCGAAAAGGTCTTCTTTTTCGAAAAGGCGTCCGAACCCTCCTGTTCCCACGAGCACCGGCTTTTCGTTGTCGGCATTTCCCTTCGCGAAATGCTCGGCCGTGACTTTGGCCGCGAGCGAGCGAACCGTCGCCAGCGTGCCGTAGTACAGGCCCGACTGAATACTCTCCACGGTGGAACGCCCCAGCACTTCAGACGGGCGCACGATCTCTACCACCGGCAGCCGGGCGGTTTGCGATTCCAGCGCAGCCATCGAAATCTGAATGCCCGGAGTGATGATTCCGCCCAGATATTCCTTGTCTTTATTCACGGCGCACAGCGTGGTCGCGGTGCCGAAATCGACAATGAGCGTATTCCGGCCGGGGAACAAGCTCAGGGCCGCGATGGCATTGGCGATTTTATCCGCGCCCACTTCAAGGGGATTGCGATAACGAATCTTCAGGCCGGTCCTGACGCCGGGCTGCAGCAGGAACGGTTCAAAACGAAAATATTTGCGGAAACAGTTTCGCAGCGAATGCACCGCATCGGGGGCGACGGAACAGATAGCCGCCATATCGATCTCGGCCGGATCGACGCCGTTCTCACGCAGAGTCGTGCGGAAGAACGTGCCGAACTCATCGGAGGAGGCGCGGATCCCGGAGGTGCGCCGGAAGGTGACCCGCAGGGCTTCGCCATCCCAGACTCCGCAGAAGATCTGGCTGTTGCCTACGTCGAGCGTTAAGAGCATGGCAGATTGTCGATCAGGCGGACTCCATCGAGGTATACGGCTGCCAGACGGCGACCCCAATGTTCTTCGACGTAATCAACCTTAAAGCCGGCGCTTTCGAGCGAAACACGCGCCTGTTCGGTGGAAGGCGCGCCCCGCAGAATGCGATACAGCTCTGCCGCCTTTTGCCGCGCATCCGGCGACAGCAGCGCGTTGCGCGAGCTCATGGCCAGACCGGAAGCCTCGCGCACCGTGGGGCAACCGACAATCCGGGTCGGCACAAAGAAATCGCGCGCCATTTCAGTGACCAGGCGCAATTGCTGAAAATCCTTCTCGCCGAAGTAAGCACGATCGGCGCGCGCGATGTTCAGCAGCTTGAGCACCACCGTCATCACGCCCTGCAGATGTCCCGGACGCCGCGCGCCTTCCATCAACCGGGCGCTTTCATCGTTCTCGATACGGAAACAATAGCCGTCCGGATACAGATCCCGGTCACCGGGCAGGATGACTTCATCCGCGCCCATTTCTTTGAGGAGGAGCAGGTCTTCCTCAACGGTTCGGGGGTATCGTTCCAGATCGCGGGGGTCGTTGAACTGCGAAGGATTGACGAAGATCGTGACAACCACGATCTCGTTCTCGCGCCGGCATCGCTCGACGAGCGAAGCATGCCCGGCGTGAAGCGCCCCCATGGTTGGAACCAGGCCTGTCCTGGAGTTGCCCAACGCCTGCCGCCGGTCCAGCCAGCCGTCCAGGCTTCGCCAGACGTTCACCGATAGCTCTCCTCGACGGCGGGGAACGTGCCGGCCTTTACCTCTTCATCGAAGCGGCCCAGGGCATCGAGCACGGTGCGCGCGCCATCGAGAAAGGGCCGCACGAATTTAGGCTGGAAACCGGGGTTGAGGCCAAGCAGATCCTGTAGCACAAGGATCTGGCCATCGCAGCCGGCGCCCGCGCCGATGCCGATTGTCGGGATGCGCAATGTACGGGTAATTTCGGCAGCCAGGCCGGCCGGGACACATTCCAGCACGACAGCGAACGCGCCCAGCTCTTCGAGAACCTGGGCACGGCGGGTAATCTCACGCGCGTCTTCATCGGCCCGCCCCTGCACATGAAAACCGCCATAAGCGTTTACCGACTGCGGCTGCAGACCCAGATGGCCCATGACGGGAACGCCGCTCTCCGCCAGGCGGCGGACCACGTCCTCATGGCCGTCCACGCCTTCAAGCTTGACAGCTTGCGCACCCGCGGTCATCAGTACAGCGGCCGTATCCATCGCCGCCCCCAGGCCTTTACGGAAGGAGAGAAAAGGCATGTCGGTGACGATAAATTTGTCGGGAGCGCCGCGCGCCACCGCTTCGGTGTGCATGCGCATGATCTCGACGCTCGCCGAGACTGTGGACGAGTGGCCGTGCATCACCATGGCGGCGCTGTCGCCTACCAGAATGCCGTCAATGGGGCTCCGGGCGAGAAGGCGGGCGAATGTGTGGTCGTAACACGTAACCATGGACAGCCTGCGGCCCTGGCGTTTGGCGCGCACAAAATCTTTGCTGGAGCGGGTGTGGAGCTGGGAAGGAGTGAGTTCGTCTTTGAGCATTGCCTTGGTACCTGTCGGAAAACGATCAAGTCCCGGACTTACATGCGGCCCCTTGCGGGACCGGCAGTATTTCGGTAGTCGCCGCAATTGTCGGCGCTAAGGGAACTATAGCAGCCTTCAGATCCGGTGAAACGATTTCAGAATGTCCCGCGTGCTGTAGTGGAGGGCCACGGGGCGGCCGTGCGGACAGGCCATCGGATAATCGGTCGCGCCCAGAGTTCGCAACATCCACTCCATTTTGCGCTGGTCGAGCGGGGTGTTGATCTTGATGGCGGCGCGGCAGGCGATGGACGCCGCGATGCCGCGCCGCAGGTCCGGAAGCGAGACGCTGCGCAGTTCGTTTTCGGCGATCTCAAGGATTTCGAGAATCACGCGTTCCAGATCCCCCTGTCCCACAGCCGCGGGCGCCGCCTTCACGGCAATCGTGCTGTTTCCGAACGGCTCCGTTTCAAAGCCGGAATTGTGTAATTCATCCGCAATCCGCGAATATTCGATCTGCTGCTCCGGCGTGAGCCGCAGAATCACCGGCATGAGCAGATGCTGCACTTCCACGCGGCCGGCGGCCTGCTGCGCCAGCACCTGCTCGAACAGAATACGCTCGTGCGCCACATGCTGATCGACGATCCAAAGTCCATCGGTGCCCGCGGCGATGATGAAGCTGTTGTGCAGTTGGCCGAGCGGCCGCAATTCACCGATACGCGTCATGCCGTGCGCCGGGATCGCGTCCGCGGGAAAGCCGCCATGCGTATCGGGCACGCGCAGACGCAGCAGCTGTTCAGGGGCCGTCTTCGGCTCAGGCACGCTCAACGGAATCGCGGCATCGCCGAAATCGAAACGCTGCTCCGGATTCGCGCGGGGCGGCGACAGAATGTATTCGGGAACTGTGGTCGGCAACGATGCGCCCGCCGTCTCGTTCTGCATGATCTGCGAAAACTCCGAGTACGGCAGCGCGGCTCCCGTCTGCGGCGATGGCGCGCGGGGAGACAACGCCGAGGCGAAACTCGGCGCCGGTCGCGAAAGCATCAACTGATCCCGCACCGCGTCGCGCACAAAATCGTGTACCCACGATTGATGCCGGAAGCGCACCTCGGTCTTCGAAGGATGCACATTCACGTCGACCTCTTCGCAGTCGCAGTCGAGAAACAGCAGCGCGAAGGGATAACAGGCGGGCGGCATCAGATTGTGATATGCGCTCGAAAGCGCATGCAGCACCAGGCGATCGCGAATCAGCCGCCCGTTCACAAAAACGAAAATAGAATTGCGGTTGTTCTTCTGCACCTGCGGGCGCGATACGAAGCCGCATACGGCATACGTGCGCGCCGGCTCACCGGGCTCCGGCATCGGCAACTCGCGGCTCAGCGGTTGCAATTCAATCAGGTCTTCGAGAAGCTGACCGCCGAACACCTGAAACACGCGCTCGCGCAGGGTTGCGACCGGCGTGGCATGCAGCAGATTGGCGCCGCCGTTCCACAACTCGAATGTCTTGTCGGGGTGCGCGAGGCTGTAATGAGTTACGAGAGAAGCGATGTGCGCCAGCTCAGTCTGTTCCGAGCGCAGAAACTTCTTTCGCGCCGGCACGTTGAAGAACAAATCGCGTACCGCGATCGAGGTGCCGCCGCCGCGCGCGATCTCATCGCAGTTCAGAATTTTGCCCCCCGCTATTTCGACGCTCGTGCCGGTCTGTTCCTCGGGCGAGCGCGTTTCGAGCAGCAGCCGGGAGACGGAGGCGATTGAAGGAAGGGCCTCGCCGCGGAACCCCAGCGTGCCGATCGAGAGCAGATCTTTCACGTCGTGGAGCTTGCTGGTCGCGTGCCGTTCAAAGGCCAGCAGGGCGTCGTCGCGCAACATGCCGCAGCCATCATCTGCGATGCGAATGAGGCGTCGGCCGCCGTTTTCCACGTCGACGCGGATGCTCGTGGAACCCGCATCGAGAGAATTCTCAAGGAGTTCTTTGACTACGGACGCAGGCCGCTCCACGACCTCGCCCGCCGCAATTTTGTTCGCGACGTGGTCCGAAAGGACCCGGATGCGCCCCACCGTTACAGTTTACGCTCGCGACGATCCTCAAGCCGATTATTACGCGGGAAATGTATCCTCATCCGGATATTCGTGGACCTTGCGACCTTCTTTGCCATCGTACTTCCTGG
>JALYHT010000217.1 GCA_030776225.1 Acidobacteriota bacterium
TCCGTGACGAGGGCGATTGCAAAAGGAAGCCATGTGGCCGAATTGCCAGGCTGGAAGGCGGGCAAGGCGTGGGCCATCCCGAACTTCATGAGCACCTGCGCGGCGGCCGCGAACACCGTACAGCCGAGCACCATGTAGATCGATTTCCGGGGCTGGCCGGAAGCCGGCTGAACTGGCGTGGGCGCTGTTTCGAGCATTCGACTCGTAGTCGTCAAAAGGTCTTTTCAGGATAGCAGCGTTTGCCGCTACAATGGGGAGCGTGGATCGCAAAAACGCAGTGGTTGCAGATAAAAGCGCGGGGCCCGGCGCCCCATCGGAAGCCGCTTCCAACGGGACCAGAGCTGCGGAGCCGCCCCGCGGTTTCATCGCCGAATGGACCGTCACCATCATCCTGCTGCTTTTCGGCACCACCACTCTGGTACAGGCGTTTGTGATCCCCACCGGTTCCATGGAAGACACGCTGCTCGTGGGGGATCACCTGCTGGTGGATAAACTGGCGTTCGCGCCCGGCGGCGCCGTGACCTCCAGTTTGCTCCCTTATGACAAGGTAAACAGGGGCGACATCATCGTCTTCCGCTACCCCATCGACATCAAACAGACATTCGTGAAGCGGGTGATGGGGGTACCGGGCGACCGGATTCGACTGGAAAACAAAAAGGTATTTCTGAATGGACGCCTGCTGAATGAACCGTATGTGGTCCACAAGCTGGACTATATCGATTCTTACCGGGACAACTTTCCTTCGGACCCGAACACGCCTTTGTACCCGCCCGCACAGACGATGCTCGAACACAACGTAAAGAACGGCGAGGTTGTGGTGCCACCCGGATTTTTCTTCGCGATGGGGGATAACCGGGATCAGTCGCTCGACAGCCGCTACTGGGGCTTTGTCCCCCGCGAAAACATCATAGGCAAGCCGCTCATCATCTACTGGTCTTACGACGCGACTACCGAAGAGCTTTCCAACCCGGCGGTGAGTCTCGGGCATCTCTTCGATATCGCAACGCACTTTATCACCAAAACCCGGTGGAACCGCGAGATGCGGTTGATCCACTCCTATCCCGTTCAATAGAGGTTTTCGACTATGCCTAAGGCGAACCATTACGGCCTGATACTGGCTGGCGGCAGAGGTACGCGATTTTGGCCGCGCAGCCGCAGAAAAAATGCCAAGCAGGTGCTCAACGTGGCGGGCGAGCGGACGCTGATTCAGGGGACGCTGGATCGCCTGGCGTCTGTCATTCCGCCCGAACGCATCTGGATTCTGACCAACGATTTCGTGCGCGATGAGATCGTGCGGCAGTTGCCGGAAGTGCCGGAATCGCAGATTATCGCCGAGCCCGCGCAACGCAACACGGCGCCCGCAATCGCTTTGGCGGCGCACATTCTCCATTCGGTCGATCCGAAAGCGGTGTTCGGGGTCTTCCCGGCCGACCATGTGATCGGCCAGCCGAAACGGTATCTGCAATTTCTGCGATCCGGATTCAAGACGGCCGAAAAGGGCAGCATCGGCGTGCTGGGAATCCAGCCGAGGTGGGCGGAAACCGGGTACGGTTACATCGAGTTCCCGAAGGGCGTGACCGCGGGTTCGCTCGACGCTCTGGATGTGGCGAGTTTTCATGAAAAGCCGGAACTGAAGACAGCCCGCCGCTTTCTCAAATCGGGCAGACATTTCTGGAATGCGGGGATGTTCTTCTGGAAGGCCGAAACGGCCCTGGCGGCCATGCGCCAACACCAGCCGAGGACCGCGGCGCTGATAGCAAGTCTGCCGCCCTTCGCGCATCCGGATTTCGCGGCGAGAATGGCCGAGGTGTTTCCGCTTTGCGAAAACGTATCGGTGGATGTCGGCGTCATCGAGAAGGCCGATAACGTGGCTGGCCTGGCCTGCGATGAGTTCGGGTGGAACGACGTTGGGAGCTGGGATGCCGTCTACGAACTGATGCCGCACGACGCGAATGCGAACGCGGCCCGGTCTGAGCTGCTCTGCGCCGATTCGACCGGCAACTACATCGACTGCGGCAAAAAGATTGTGGCGCTGCTGGGCGTGAAGGACCTGATTATCGTGGACACTCCCGACGCCCTTCTGGTGGCCGACCGGTCGCGCGCGCAGCAGGTGGGCGATATCGTTAAGCTGCTCGAAAAGAACAAGCGCGAAGATCTTTTATAAAAAAGATCTTTTATAAAAGTAAAGTCAACGAAAATAGTAGAAGCGCATCGCTTTCTCGACCATCGAGTAAGGAGCCAGGCGCTTCAGCCAGACCGCGGCGCGTTCCGGCACGGGCCCAACCGTGTAACGCAGGCGAGGCCGCGGGTTATTGACGATCTTATGTAAGAGCCTCGCCACCGCTTCCGGCGCCGGTCCGTTCTGCTCATCCTGAGCCATGCGCGCAGCCGCCATGCGAAATCTTTCGCGATACGCCGGGTTTGTCTGCGATTCCGCTGTCATTTGCCTGCGGGCCGTGAGTGCCGTCCGATGATCGCCCGGTTCGATCAACACGACTCGCACGCCGAGCGGGCCTGCTTCCATACGCAGGGATTCAGTCACTCCTTCGATCGCGAACTTCGAAGCGCTGTACAGGCCGTGAAAAGGAACTGCGACCAATCCCCCGATCGATCCGACGTTCACCAGGTATCCCGCGCGCCGGGCGCGAAGAATCGGCAGCACGGCGCGGCAGACGCGAAGCACGCCGAAAAAGTTGACTTCGAACTGCGCGCGGGCCTCTTCGAGGGAGGTATCTTCCACCGCGCCTGCCATTGAGATTCCCGCGTTATTGACCACAATATCGATGCGGCCCTCGCGCGCAAATACGTGATTCACCGCAGCCTCGACCGAGCCATCGACCGTGACATCCATCGCCAGAGGCTCAACCGGAGCGTCGCAAGTCCCGCTGCGCGATGCTCCGTACACGCGATAACCGCGCGCCGCGAGGTAAAGGGCGCAGGCGCTTCCGATGCCCGACGAAGCGCCTGTCACCAAAACCACCCGATCGGGAGCGTCCATTCGCATCACAGTAGCACCGGCGAATTCCGCCTTGGTGAAATCAGGCCTGATGTGTCAGACCTGGTTGTGTCAGACCTGGTTGTGTCAAACTTTGCTGCGGCTCTTCTGAACCCACCTGTAAATCGATAAAGCGCTGCCGACCATGGATATCACGACAAGCCCGATGATGAAGCCCTGCACGTAAGGGGATTTCGCCATCTCGATAAGCCTGCGTCCATAGACCAGCGCGAGAGTGCCCTCAATCGCGAAGCGGAGCGCCCGGCATCCTGCCGTGATCGCGAGCATTTTTCTGCGAGGGTACTGTAGCGCGCCCGCGACGATGATGAATGGCGTAAAGGGAAAAGGGGGCGGCATCAGCGCCGCAATCGCAACGGCGATGCCGCCGTGTTCCTTTACTTTCTTTTCAACGTACGCGGTGCGCCGGCTTTTGCGCGCTCCCTCAATTCCCTTCCGGCCGCCTTTGGCGGAAACCCAGCGGGTGAAGTCGACGCCGATCATCGAGCCCACAGTCGCCATCGCGACGTAATAAAACACCCGTTGCCGATGGGCCGCCGTAAGCCCCACAACGAGAAGATCGTTGCCCAGCGGCATGAAGAGAAACGAAGAATCCAGCACGCCGAGCAGCAGCAGCCCCAGGCCGCCAAGCGAAAAGAAAAATCCGGCGACTGCCCGGAGCAGGTTCTGCATTCTTCAGCAGCACTTTGCTCTGCGATACTTGGCGCGGAATCGTTCGTCGCAAAAGCGGCGCCATTCGGCGGCCGAGTGCGTGGCGTGGTGGGCGGCCAGATGACGCGCATAGGCGTTCTGGTCTCCCACCTCTCTGAGAAAATCCATCAGGCCTCCGGCAATTTTTCGGAGGAACCGCATCAGATTTCTTCCGTGCCCAGACGTGACATTACGAACGGCGATTCCACGAGCTCAGCTCGCTCGGTACCGCGCAGAATACCATACCAGAGTCGCAACGAATCCAGAAGCACGATGGCGACCAGGACCATAAACGTGCCGCAAACCACCGCATCCAGGCGCGCGTTGAAGATGAGTGCCAGAGTGTCTCGCCGGGCCGCCTCGGTTTGAGCCGTACCCAGCGTAGCCGCCATCTTGCTGGCCTGGGCGAGGAACCCCACGCGCGGCAGCGGCGAAAATATTTTCTGCCAGCCCGCGCTGAAAGTCACCACAACCAGCCATGTGAGCGGCGCGCACGTGATCCACATATATTTCGGGCCGTGCATTTTTAGAACGATGGTGGTAGCCACGGAAAGCGCAATGCCGGCCAGCAGCTGGTTCGCGATTCCGAAGAGAGGCCAGAGCGAGTTGATGCCGCCCAGCGGATCGAGCACGCCCTGAATCAGAAAGTAGCCCCATGAACCGACAATGATCACGCTGGAGCCGATCACGCCGGGCATCCAGCTCGTGCGGCCGAGCGGCTTCCACACCTGGCCCAGAAGGTCCTGCAGCATGAAGCGGCCAACGCGCGTACCGGCATCGACGATCGTGAGGACGAAGAGGGCCTCGAACATGATCGCGAAGTGATACCAGAAGCCGAGCACCGCGTCTCCACCCCCGCCGCTGGCGAAAATATGGGACATCCCGATGGCCAGTGAAGGCGCGCCGCCGGTGCGGTTGAACAGAGTCACCTCGCCCACGCTGTGCGCGAGCGAAGACATCTGCTCCGCCGTTACGGGAAAGCCCCAGCCGGAGATGGTCGTGACCGCGGCTTGCGCGGTTCTTCCCACGATTCCGGCGGGAGAGTTGACCGCGAAGTAGACGCCGGGATCGACGACACAGGAGGCAATCATCGCCATAATCGCGACAAAACTTTCGAGGATCATAGCGCCGTAACCGACCGGCCAGGCATGGGATTCGCGCGACATCATCTTCGGCGTTGTGCCGGAGGAGATAAGCGCATGGAACCCGGAGACCGCGCCGCACGCAATGGTGATGAAGCAAAACGGGAAGATTTTTCCGGCGAAGACCGGCCCCGTGCCGTCGGTAAAACGGGTGAACGCCGGCATCTGCAGATCGGGCCGGACGAAAAGTATCCCGAGGGCGAGCATGCCGATGACTCCAAGCTTGACGAAAGTGCTGAGATAATCGCGCGGGGCGAGAAGCAGCCAGACCGGCAGCGCGCTCGCGAAAAAGCCATAGATGATCATGGCCACCGCAATCGCCATAGCCGAGAGGGTGAATGCGGGCGCATAGGAAGACCCCGCGATCCATTGGCCGCCGAAGACGGAAGCCACCACCAGCGCGAAGCCGATGGCCGAACATTCAAGCACTTTCGAAGGCCGCCAGTAGCGCAGATAAAGGCCCATGAAGATGGCTACAGGCATGGTGGCCCCGATGGTGAAGACGCCCCAGGGGCTCCCCGCGAGCGCGTTCACAACCACCAGCGCCACCACGGCGAGCAGAATGATCATGATCAGCAGCACCGTTACCAGTGCGATAATTCCACCTACTTTGCCGATCTCTTCCCGCGCCATCTGGCCGAGAGATTTGCCGTCGCGGCGCATGGACGCAAAAAGGATGACGAAATCCTGCACTGCGCCTCCGAAGATAGCGCCGGCGATGATCCAGAGCGTGCCCGGAAGATAGCCGAACTGCGCGGCGAGCACGGGACCCACAAGTGGTCCGGGTCCGGCGATGGCTGCGAAATGGTGGCCGAAGACGATCCACTTGTTAGTGGGCACGTAGTCATGGCCATTCTCAAGCCGCTCGGCGGGAGTCGCGCGTTCGTCGTTCAGGGCCATGACGCGGGCCGCAATAAATTTGGCGTAAAAACGATAGGCCAGCAGGTAAGAGCACACTGCGGCCATCACGATCCACAAGCTGCTGATGTGTTCGCCGCGGTGGGTGGCGATGGCGCCAAGGCAGATCGCCGCGCCGCACGCGATGGAAATCCAGAGGAGGGCGAATGCCACTCGCTTCAAAGTCATATCTTTAGAGATTGTCAGAATACGGGAGCCGTGCGCAAGATTTTTGAATTCCCGTCGCCCAGGCGACCGTACTGGTGCACGGCGCCGGCGTAACGCTCGTGGCCCTTCGAAGCGCCCGACAGGATCACCATTATGCCCGCCACGATCGTGCAGGCTATGGCTCCCAGCATAGCGGCGACCCCAAGCCATTGGACAGCGCGCGATTCCGGCTTCGGCTCCAGCCGGATATTCACTACTGCCGCCGGATGAAGCGCAAGGCCTGTATCGCGTACGGCTTCGGATGTCAAAGCGGCCGCAATCGGAGCCGGGAACTCAATCACGCGGCGCTCGCGCGGCATGATCGCTCCGCGAACATTCTCCAGCTCGCAATTCAGCGCCACGATCATAATGAATTCGTCAACGCTCGAAACTTCGCCGAGAGCAATCCGGGGGATGCAGATTTCCTCTCCGGAGCGCGCATTGGCGACCACGCACTCAGACCACGTAGCGCGCCGGTAAAGCCACTCGTTTGGCTCCAGATTCCGGATTGGCGGGTAAAATGCAAACCGGCGGCCCCCCAGGTTCTGTAAAGGCGTCGGCAACGATGCAATCGACATCTCGCCTCATGATAGCTGACCGGCTCGCGCAAGGTTCCCCGTTAAAATCGTTAAATTGTCGACCGGAGTTGTTTCCGCGGGTGCCCGTTTGACATAGTGGTGTTAGCGAAATGAAACGCAAACCACAGGCAAGACCGGAACCGGTAATCGCGCCTGAAATTATCGAGAGCGCCAGGCGTTCGCTTGCGACCGATCGTCGTAAGCCTCCCGCCCGATGCAGCGTATGCTCAGCCGAAACACCCGCGGGTGCGGCAGAGCCGTTGTGCTGGGTTTGCCGCCGCCTCAAGATCAGCGCCTGGCGGGACATCGAACAGCAGATGCCCGTGCAGGAGTAGTCTCCTCAATGCCTATGGCCGAGGCCGCGGCGCAGAGCTTCTTCATAGATGTGACCGGCCACGATAATGTCCTCGACCGCCAGGCCGTTCGACTTAAATACAGTAATTTGATCCGGACTGGTGCGCCCCGGTCGTTTGCCCGCAACAATATCCGATAGCTCGACACCAGAAAATGACAGGTCGCCGGATTCGCGGAGTGGAATCAGGAGATCCCCGGATTCGAGCTTTGCGACTTCGATGGAATCGACCGCCACAAGTCCCGCGCGGCCGTAAATCAAAGCCGTAGGAAGCTCGCGGCGTACGGCCCAGTTGGAGCCGGACCCGTTCACGTGCGCGCCCGGCGCGACCCAGTCCGCTTCGAGAACAGGCTCTTTGGAACTGGTGGCCGTGACGATGATGTCGGCCCCTTCGACGCACTCGCGCGCGCTCCCTTTCGCCTGAACGTTCAGCTGGAACTTTTCCGCGCACCGTCGGGCAAAAGCGTCGCGCCTTTCTTCCTTGCGGCTCCATACGCGGACTTCGCGCAGCGCGCGCGCGTGGGCGGTGGCTTCGAGCTGTGTTTCCGCCTGGAACCCGCTCCCGATGACGGCGGCTACAGCGGCGTCTTCACGGGCGAGAATCTTCGTGGCCAGGCCGCTGGCGGCGCCTGTGCGAATCTGCCCCAGCCGATTGGCTTCGATGTTCGCCAGCGGCTCGCCATCCATCGAACGGTAAAGCAGCACTTCAAAGTGCGCCCCCGTTTTCGCGTGTACCGAATACGCTTTCAGCCCGAAATAATCGGGAGTGCCCGCCGCCATATAATGCAGCACGGCGCCTGTGGGCAGAATCACGCGGCGCCGGGGGTGGTTCACGGCGGTTCCCGCGGCGAGCATGCGAAAGGCTTCATCCAGAAGCTCAATCGCCTTCGACATGGGAAGACAGGCAAGTACGTCGCTCTCTGAAAGGTAAAGTTTCATTTGTTGGCCTCAAGGATTTTGGACACATCCTCCCACTCGGCGAGGAGGTTCTTCATGTCTTCACGGCGCGATTCCAGCATGCCGGCAAGTTCGATACTCATTTCGGCGCTCTGGAAAGACGAAAGCCCCTGCTCGAAATCGGCGATTTCCACCTCAAGCCGGGTGATCTCGTCTTCAATAGACCGCTGCCGCTGTTTCATCTGGCGGAGCTTGATCGGATTCAGCCGCCGCTGCCGGTCGTCCTGGTCGGCTGTTTCAGAAGGTTTATCGACAACCGCAGTTTTAGTTTTCGAAGCCGCCCGCTGCTCATGTGACGGCGAACTTTTGGGCAAAGCCGTAGTTACGGAAGACGTGGTTACGGAAGCCGCGGCCGGCACGCCGCTCTTGCGCCACAAATACTCTTCGTAATTCCCAGGGAACACCTGCACCGCGCCCTCGGCCACTTCGATCACGCTTGTCGCCAGCTTATCGATGAAATAGCGGTCGTGCGATACGAAAACCACCGTGCCGTTGAACTCCTGCAGCGCCGTGAGCAGTACATCTTTGGCGCGCATGTCGAGATGGTTCGTCGGCTCGTCGAGAAGAAGAAAGTTTCCCGGCATCATGAGCATGCGTGCCAGCGCGTAGCGGTTGCGCTCTCCGCCGGACAATACCCCGATGCGTTTGAAAACGTCGTCTTCCGAAAAAAGAAAACAGCCCAGTATGCTGCGCAGTTCAGTGTTATTCGAGCGCGGAGCCACCTGGCCAAGATCGTCGATGATGGTCGATTCCGGATTCAGAACCTTGTACTGATCCTGCGCGAAGTAATCGGTCTCAACATTGTGGCCGAGGATATACTCGCCCGAAGACAGAGGCTCTTCGCCGGAGAGCAGCTTGATGAGCGTCGACTTCCCCGCCCCGTTGACGCCTACGAGCGCAATACGGTCCCCGCGTTCGATCGCAAACGACCCCCCGGAGAACACGTGTTTTTCCCCGTAGCTCTTGGAAACATTCCTGAACTCGGCCACGATCCGCCCGCTCGGTTTCGGCTGCGGAAAGCGGAAGTGGATGGTCTTTTCATCCGGCGGAACTTCTATGCGCTCGATCTTTTCGAGCTCCTTAATGCGGCTCTGTACCTGTTTAGCCTTTGTAGCCTGCGCCCGGAAGCGATTGATGAAGGCTTCCAGCTGCTCGATGCGATCCCGCTGGTTCGCGTAAGCCGCTTCAAGTTGCGCGCGCCGTTCCGATTTCTGCTGCTCGTACTTTGAATACCCGCCCGTATAAAAGTAAACTCGCTTGTTCCAGATCTCGGCGATCTTGCTCACCGTGACATCCAGAAAGAACCGGTCGTGCGATATCAGGACGAAGGCGTTGGGATAGGTTTCAAGATAGGACTCCAGCCAGTTGCGCGCCTCAAGGTCCAGGTGATTCGTCGGCTCATCAAGCAACAGCAGATTCGGTTCTTCGAGAAGAAGCTTCGCGAGCGCGATGCGCATCTGCCAACCGCCCGAGAACTCTTCCACCCTGCGCGCCCAGTCTTCGCGGCGAAAACCGAGGCCGGACAGCACCGCGCCCACTCTCGACTCGATGTTGTAACCGTTGCGCGCTGTGAACTCGGATTGCACGTGGTGGTAACGGTCCGCGATCTGCTGGTATTCCGGGGTCGCGTGATCCAGTTCCGACATGCGTTGCGCAAGCGACTGCTCCTCAGCTTCGAGCGCATGGATTTCGGCGAAGACCCCGAGGCATTCGTCGAACACGGTGCGCCCGCTGAGCGTAATGCCATCCTGCGGCAGATACCCCGCGCGAATGCCTTTCATCACGTTCACCGAGCCGTAGTCCAGCCCTTCAATTCCGGCGAGCGCCTTGAGCAGCGTCGATTTGCCCGTTCCGTTGCCGCCGACAATGCCGACGCGTTCTTTCGGAGTGATCAGCCAGTTGAGGTCTTCGAAAAGAATTTTAGGCCCGAAGCGCTTTCCGGCGCCACTGAGTTGAATCATGCGGAGTGAATCATTATGAATGGGTTTGAAATTCCGGCGCGCGGCAAGCCGCTACAACCAGTACTGCCATTGTCCCGCACCAACCACGTACGCGGCCAGAATTCCGTTGGTGACCGCGTGGGCCAGAATGCAATCCCACAGATTGCAGGTACGCACCATCCACCAGTTATAGACAATACCTGCGAGCAGGCCCACATCCCAGAAGGAGCCGTGTTCGGAAGCAAAGAGAAGAGCCACCAGCCAGAACGCGGACGGAACATCCGCGCCCAAAGGAACCCGCTCGAAGTGGCGGGAGTCGATCAGCCAGCGCATGAGCCACCCGCGCCAGAAAAGTTCTTCAAGAATGGGTACGGCGATCACGCTGATGGCGATGCGGAACAGCAGGAATATCGGGTCGTTCTTCGACGCGGGTGGCGTGTTGCCCGCGGGGTGACCCACCAGGGCGTTATCGAAAAGAATCGAGTGGCGCCAGGCGGGAGAGATCAGGTCCGGCCCAATCCAGATGATGAATACGCCGATGCCCACCAAAATGCTGAGCAGAGGCTTCGAAGGCGCGCCGCGTAAAGCTCCGCGCGATACGAGGAATATCGCAGCCACCGCCAGGAAGAAACGAAGCCATGCGGGTACAGGAACGATCTGCTGGAAACCCAGCAGGCCAATAAAAATCACGAACGGTAGGACGTAAGGAACAGCCGCATGCCGGCGCAATTGGAAAATTGTAGCAGCCACGCTGCCCTCCACAGTCACGAATTGCCGTCCTGATCTCAAAGCCGCTGGCATTGCGGACACCAGAACGTGATCCGCGCTTCTTCACCCTGCTTCTTCGATGCAATCGCCGTACCGCATTCTCTGCAGGGTTCACCGCCCCGCTTATAAACCCACAGGCGCGCCGCGGGATCGCTGCGTCCCGTGGTGCGCCGAAAATTCGGCGTCTCGCTTACGCTGTTCGCCATCAACTTTCGCGCATTGCCGGCAAGCGACTTCACTTCCTCTGGCAGCAGTGATGCGACCGTCCTGAAGGGATTCACCCCGCTCGCGAAACACACTTCGGACTTGTAGACATTCCCGATTCCCGCCACAATCGATTGCGTCAGCAGCGCCACCCCCACTTCAAGTTCCGGCCGCGATTGCAAAGCCGCCACGGCCTCTGCTTCTCTGAAATCCGGCGACAGGACATCCGGCCCCAATCGCCGCAGGCTTCTCTGTCGCCGCAGACTTTCAGCCGTATGGAACTCGGCTATCTGGATCTGAAACGCCACTGCCACGAAGTCTTCCGTATAAACCGCCGCCCGCATCTGTTGCCGCGGCCTCTGCCAGGCTTCGCCCGGCCTGTAGATATGCCAGCTGCCGCTCATCAGCATGTGGGTCATCAATGTGAGACCGCCCGAGAAGCGCATACTCATCCATTTGCCCCGCGATTCCACCGCTTCCACCGTCCGCCCCGCGATCGGAGTGTCGTAATCCACCCGCGCCAGTTGCGCGAGCTGCGTTTCGAACTTCGTGACCACCTTACACGCCAGCGCGCGGTTCAGAGTGCGCGCGGCGCGGAATATAGTGTCCCCTTCCGGCATCAGGCGCTCTCTTCGAACTCGTCTTCCTTTTCCTCTTCCGGCCCGGGCGTTTCGGCAATTAAAGTTGCCAAAGCCATGCGCCGGAGCTGATAACCGGACGCCGTCAGCACAAACCCGCTTTCTTCGAGGAAGCGTCCCAGAAAATGTTCGCCCGCGCGCGTGTCGTCGATCGTCTCGATCAGCAGCCCGGATCGCCGCGCCTGCCGCCGGATTCCAATCTCCGCCATTTTCTTAGCCAGATCCCGCGCTGCCTGGCTGCGCTCCGGCTCCTCATCCGGCAAAAACACTCGAATCGCCGGATTCCGACGCCGCAGAAATGCCACCAGTTTTCCATTGGCCAGCACCACGCTCGCGCCCGCCGCGCGCGCCATGTTGTGTTCGGAACTGTTCTCCAGCCACGGCAAAAGGCTGCCGTACGGGTTCGCCGGATCGGACGCCGCCAGATGTATCGTCTCGTTGCGCTCCGCCGGACGCCGCAGGCTGCGCAGCATATCCACGGCGGCTGAAGTCGCGAACTGCGCGGCGCCCATGCTCGCGACAAACATCCCGCGCCGCACCCAGCCGTTTTCTTCCATGGTCTTCAGCGCCGGATATATCGCGGCATACCCGCCCGGCACATTCTCTGCCGCGGCCGTCTCGCGCATCACGATCCCGTTGCGCACCAGCATCTGCTGCGCAGTCGCGGCGCTCCATTCGGCGGCGCTTATTAAGGCTGCGGCCCCTTCCCCGGTCATTACGCGTTGCTCCACCAGCGACCAGCGCCCCAGCGACGCCCCCTCGCTCCCGCGCCTTTGCCGCAGCCGCTGCAGGAAACCGGGCGACCCAGGCGGAAGGTATTCATGCGACGTGCGCTGCTTCTCGTTGTCTCTCTTCGTGAGCAGCGCGCGCAGCGGATGGAAAGTGTCGTTCGTTACGAGCCCCGCCCACACCAGTTCCCACAGCGCATCCGCGCTC
>JALYHT010000218.1 GCA_030776225.1 Acidobacteriota bacterium
GTGGAAGACCTCCCCGGCGCGAACCCCGCTGGTAAGCGTTAACGTTAATTGCAGGTTTGTGAGCCACTGGCGGTATCGACGGATACCGCCAGTTGTTTTTTCAGGCCCCCTTGCCTTCCACCAGTCCTCCATCTGCCATAAGGTCTGGCCTTCTTCGTCTTCCGAACCAATGATCGATGCCGCATGCGGAATCTTCTCTTCAGGCTCATCCTCTATGAGAGAATGCTTTGTTGCAGCGGCTGAATTAAATTGTCCTTTATCGCCAGACAGCAGGTCATAATGACGCATATCACAAGCAGCGGACGGTCACGAGGCGCAAGCCTGAGATGGCGGATCCAGAGGACGCTGGCGGCACTTGCCGCGTTGAGTTGTATGCCGTGGGGCAACGCCTGCGCACAGAGCGCGCCAAACGGCGCGAATCAAATCGAGGTACTCCAGATCCGGCCGAATTTCTTCATGATCGCCGGCGCGGGAGCCAACATCGGCGTGCAGGTCGGAGAACTGGGGGCGGTGCTCGTCGATACTGGCTCCGCCCCGATGACGGATCAAGTGCTCGCAGCAATTCGCAAGCTCACCAGCCGGCCCATCCGTTACATCGTCAATACCAGCGCCGAGCCCGACCACGTGGGCGGCAACGAAAAGCTCTCCAGGTCTGGCGAGTCCCTGACGCCAACAAACAACGCGGGCAGCGTGAACGTCGCCAATGACGTGAATAGTGGAGCAGCCGCAATTCTGGCGACGGATAACGTTCTGAACCGGATGAGCGCGCCGACTGGCAAGGTTTCCCCTTTTCCGACGGCCGCCTGGCCGACGGATACGTTTGGCCAGGACGAGAAGGATACGTACTTAAACGGAGAGGGAATTGAAGTGCTCGCGCAGCCGGCTGCGCACTCCGACGGCGACGCGATCGTATTTTTCCGGCGCTCCGATGTCGTGGTTGCGGGCGAGGTGCTGGACATGCGCCGATTCCCTGTAATCGACGTGGAAAAAGGCGGCAGCATCCAGGGCGAGATCGCGGCACTGAATCGACTTATCGATATCGCCATCCCGGAGATCCCTCTCGTGTGGGAAGAGGGCGGGACTTTTGTTATTCCCGGCCACGGCCGCCTATGCGATGAAGCGGACCTGGTGGAGTATCGCGACATGATTACGATCATTCGCGACGTGGTCCAGGACATGATCAATAAAGGCATGACATTGAGTCAGATCAAAGCAGGCGATCCCGCAAAGGAATACCGGCCTCGCTACGGAGCCGAATCCGGCCCCTGGACGACGGATATGTTTGTCGAGGCCATCTACCGGAGCCTCACCGCGAAAAAGTGAGAAGGACACCGAGGATCGCGATGCGAGAGGTTATGACAAGACAGGCTGTGTGGATAGCCGCGGCTTTTGCGCTGGCTGTACCCTGCGTTCACGCGCAACAAGGCGGGCCCGGTGCTGCCCCGCAGACTCCGAAAACCGCGAAGGCGTCCGCACCGATCGATCTTACCGGGTACTGGGTCTCAGTCGTCACCGAAGACTGGCGCTGGCGAATGGTCACCCCGTCAAAGGGAGACTACGCGGGCGTCCCGATTACGCAGGCCGCGAAGGATCTGGCGGATACATGGAATCCCGGTAAGGATGATGCCGCCGGCGAGCAGTGCAGGTCCTACGGGGCGCCTGCCTTAATGCGCGTTCCCGAGCGGGTGCGCATTGGCTGGGAAAACGAGAATACTTTGAAAGTGGAAACCGATGCCGGTATGCAGACTCGTCTGTTTCATTTCGGGGACTGGAAGTCGCCCGGCGGACCGCCCAAATGGCAGGGCGATTCCATCGCAAGATGGGAAATGCCGCGGGCATCTATAGTGGGCGGAGGCGCGGCGGCCACCCCCCGATCGGGAACTTTGAAGGTGGTTACGGACCACCTGCGACCCGGATATTTGCGAAAAAACGGCCTTCCCTATAGCGCCAGGGCTCTCCTCACCGAGTATTGGGATGTGTTCAGGGAGCCAAACGGCGATCAGTGGCTGGTGATCACCACGCTGGTCGAGGACCCCATTTATCTACAGGGTCAATGGGTGACAAGTCTGCATTTCAAGCGAGAGCCGGACGGCGCCAGGTGGGATCCGACGCCGTGCTCATCGAGGTGGTAGCGGCGAACCGTGCGGAAAAGACGATGGAATTAAATATGATCAAGCAAATCGCAACCTCGGGCGTCATGGTTTTGGCCATGATGGCGCTGACCCGAATTCCCGCGGCGGCCGAGATCGATTTGGCCGGCCAGTGGGCGGGCCGATATCACGAGGACTGGCCAGAACGTTTTGGACCTGGCCCGGACGTAGCTGATTACACGGGCCTGCCGCTGAACGACGCGGCACGCGCGAAAGCCGACGGTTGGGAAGCTTCGGTACAGACGCTGCAGGAACGCCAGTGCATCCCCCATCCCTTCCCGTACAGCCTGCGCGGTCCGGCGACTATGAGGATCTGGTCGGAAACCGATCCGGTTTCCGGGCACACCATCGATTGGAAGATGTACGGAACATTCGGACGCGCCACGCACACCGTATGGATGGACGGTCGTCCACATCCTTCTGAAAATGCTCCTCATACGTGGGAAGGGTTTACCACTGGCTGGTGGGATGGCGATGGGCTCTCGACTTACACGACCCACATCAAAATGGGTTACCTGCGCCGCAATGGAGTCCCGACAAGCGATCTCGCCACGGTCAGCGAGCACTGGACCCGCCATGGCAATACGCTGACAGCTACAGTAATCGTCTACGATCCGGTCTATCTGACCGAGCCGTATATCCGTACCAGTAATTGGCAGCTCGACCCGACGCTGCCGCCGATTCTCCCCACGCCGTGCGAGCCAGTGGTCGAGGTGGCGCGGCCCAAAGGGGCGGTGCCGCATTATTTGCCGGGTCAGAACCCGTTCCTGAATGAGTTCCCCAAAATGTACAACATTCCTCTGGAAGCCGCGCGCGGCGGCTCCGAGACGATGTACCCGGAGTATCGCAGGAAGCTCAGGGGCGGATACGTCGCGCCGGAAAAGTGCACGCGCTATTGCTGCGGCGGAGGCCCCGTCGGCCCGGGGGTTTTGAACTGCTCGAGCAGCGACAACCGGGAGACGCATTAACCCATAGGATGTCTATCCGAATCAAGCACTCCACGGCAAATGGCCACGCGTGGAGAGCTTGATCCGGATTTCAATGATCGACGGGAGCGGCACACGTCGCTGCATCCCGTACCCGGCCACCCGCGCGGTTATGGATTAACGACCATCCTCGGAGAAGGCCAGCAGTACGTTGCCCGGCATAGCCGTTCCTGAATAGCCCGACGTGATGTAGAGCATTCC
>JALYHT010000219.1 GCA_030776225.1 Acidobacteriota bacterium
GCCTTCCTTCACGCCGATTTCCATCCCGCAACCGACCGAACAGTAACCGCATGTCGTGGCGACCCAGTGGTCTGGAATCTTCTGTGCGGATGTATAACCGGTCGAATCGCTGCGCGAGAACTTGTAATCCTCCGCGAGATTATCCAGGCCGATGACGCGTTTCCAGTTCTTCATGCCGCTCTCCCGATGTTGGCCGAGAACGCCGCCGCGATGTTCTTCGGCACCACGCTTACGAAGAAGAGATAGCGGCCGAGCAACTCGCCGAGGAGCGCCGCCGCGAACGCCAAGCCTGCCAGCCAGGGCGAGCGCGCCGTCATGGGAATCACAATTCCCGCCACGATCAGTATTGCCAGCCGCGCCACAAACAGAGTTCGCAGGCGGCCCGCAAGGAGGAGCGAGGTGGAACGCAACTCAAAAACTTCAGACTGTGAAAGCCACAGAAATTTTCCGGACTGCGCGATAAGCTGCGCGGACGCCCCCGCCACCGACGCATACAGCACCCATGCGGGCACCGCGGGGTCAAGCACGCGCACGAACGCCGGCCCCAGCAAAAGCGCGGTCGAGAAAAACTCCGCCACCGTGTAACTGCTGTACCATGCGGGGCGCGCGCGGACGATATAAATCCGGGCCGAGCAGGTGATGCCCGCGAGTCCCGCGAGTGCTGTCGCAAACCCCGCGGTGTCGCGGCCCGGCAACCCGAAAAACAACATGCCCGCGAACGCTCCCGCCGCGCCGGCGAACATCGAAAGCGTCAGCACTTCGCGGCTCAGCCATGAGCGACGCAGCCCGCGCAGCGCCTTCCATGCATGGATGGGGCGCCCTAAGTGTAATGTGGAAGCGCCGAGGCTCAGTCCCGCCAAGCCCAGGGAAGCGAGCGCGGCCAGCTTCAGGCTGGCGGCGTTGTGACCCAGGCCCAGCAGCCAGAGCGCAATGAACGCGCCCACGCAAAGCTGCGTCACCACCAGCATGAAGACCAGCGGCAGGTGCGCATGTTCCGGCGCGACCCGGTTGATGTCCACGCGGCCCATGTCGGGCGCCATATTTTCCGGCAGCGTGACGCGGGTGGTCGAAATGCTGTCGTCCGCGGAGGGCAGCCCCGGCGCGTTCGCCGAGAGATAATCGCGGCGCCATTCGTCGATGTTGACGATCTCGATTGCGATTGCGCCTTCCGGGCAGGCATTCACGCAGGCAGGCGCCATCCCATCGCTCAGGCGGTTGTGGCACATGTCGCATTTGCCGACCACGCCGCGTTCGGGATTGTATTGCGGCACGCCATAAGAGCAGTTCCAGGTGCAGTACTGGCAACCGATGCAGGCTTCCGCGCTGTGGAGCACCACCCCTGTCACAGGGTCTTTCGTGTAGGCTTCCACCGGACACCCGATCATGCACGACGGTTCCACGCAGTGGTTGCAGCCCATGGAAAGGTAATGGCGCTGCGTGTTCGGGTAATAGCCGCCTTCCACCTCGCCCACGCGCCGCCAATTGAGGTCGGCCGGATTTCCGTTCTGTTCATTGCACGCCACTACGCAGCACTTGCAGCCGATACACTTCGTCATATCGAAGTGAAAGCGATACTGTTCGCCGGCTTCGAGCGCCCGCGCCGGGATCAGCGGGCGTGGCGAGGTTTCGATCTGCACGAGGCCATGAACGGCGTCCGCGGCATACCGCGACGGCGTCGCGGCGTAGAGCAGCGGACTCTCCATTAACGGGAGGGTCTCCATTATGCTCCGCCTTTCGGGCGCACGTATCCTGTAGATCGTCTCACCGGGGCTCCTTTATGAATAAAGGCAAAAAGTTATGAATAAAAGGCAAAAATGAACAGAGCTAAATTATTACTGCGCAAACAGAGCTCGCGCGCGTCAAAAATAGTTACTGATGATCAGCTCCAGCGGAGAGCTTGAGGTGGGAAGCGCACATGGGTCCCGGGATGGCCCCGGAAAACCCGTTTGTTTCGCGGTCGAGCTAATGCCAGATTAGCACTCCCGAACGCCCATGGAGGAACAATAATTTTTATACAGTCAATTCGGAAACCCTCGGCGAACTCTACCGGCGCGTTTTTTTGGGCGATACTTCTGGCGGATCCGGTTACGCCGCCGGGGTTTCTATTTTGTATCTGCCTTTACACCGTCCTTCACCAGGTCCACCTTCACCACTTCCGCGATGAGGCTCTTTGGTACCAGCATTTGATGCGGTATACCCGCCGGAATATGGATCACATCGCCGGCCGCCATCGCCTTCCGCACTCCGCCGTCGATGGACTTCCCCCGAATTTCGTTGGGAGCCGTCGTCTTGCCGTCCACCACCGTCCCGCCCACGATCAGGGTGCCTTCGCCAGATACAACGGTGATCACATCGGCCTGCGTCAGATGCAGCTCGGCAGCGCCATCGCCTTCCCGCCGAACCAGCAGCAGCCCGTGGTTTCCCCACGTAGCCATGCGATCCGCGCTCGACTTATTGGCGTCGAGCTTCGCCGCCATCGCGCGCGCCTGTAACTCTGAAGCCTTATACATCGCGAAGCCCTCGGGGTCCGCTGCCCACAGGGACGCAGTCAGTACCAGCACTAAAATCGGCAGTAGTTTCATTCGTCGGATAATATCAGACCCAACGCCGTTGTCACCCTCGCGGGCGCGAGCGGTAGACCGCGCCCTGAAATCTGAGAAGGTTAAAGACACGGGAGCCGTATAAAACCGCATGGAAGACACACCAATCACAGTACGCAGGTATACCGATTTCGCCGAGATGAAAGCGGACGAATACCGCTACTGGCAAAGTCGGCCCGCGCATGAACGGCTGGACGCGGTTGAAGAAATGATCGAGACTGCCTGCGCACTCAAAGGCTGGGAGATGGAACCGGATGTACCAAGACTACAAAGACCTTTTGTCCGCCTTCCATGCCCATGGCGTTAGATATCTGAATAGTAGGCGGTTTCGCGGTTATCTATCACTCGCAGCCACGCTATACGAAGGAACATCGATTTTTTCATCAAAGCAGACCCCGCGAACGCGCAGGCAACGTGGGCCGCGCTTGCCGAGTTTGGCGCGCCACTCCAGGACATCCGCTCGACCTTGCGGATGTTGACGAGTTGCGCAAGGCAGCGGAAAGCCAAAACCCCAGACCGTAAAAAAGCTCCCGGAAACGAAACCGGGGGCATGGCCAATGCCCGCCATTCTCACAATTATCGCGATGCCTCCAACACTGGCCGCACCATCTCATCCACGCCGGAATTCCGCGGGCGACCAGCGGGTGGGAGCGTACAACCCGCGCCCACGGGTCCGCGCCATTGGCGAGCGGCATGCAGCAAAACCCAGCATGTATCACCACATAAAACAGCTGATGTATACCGTCCGGATCGGGGAACCGGACCCCCGTTTCGGCAACATGCTCCTCGAACAATTCGGCGGTGCCAACGGCGAGCTCGCCGCCGCCATGCAATATTCCGTCCAGGGCCTCAACTGCGATGACCCTGAACGCAAAGACCTGCTGATGGACATCGGTACGGAAGAACTCAGTCACCTCGAAGTTGTGGGCACACTGGCCCGCATGCACCTGAAACCCACAAAGAACGATCGCCGTGCCGCGCATGAAGATCCGCTGATCGCGATCGCCGGCGGCGGAGGCGTAAACCTGTTCAACTCCATGGGAAACGCCTGGACAGCCGATTATCTCAAAATTACCGGCGAACTCGACGTGGATCTCCGGAGCAATATCGCTGCCGAAGCCCGCGCCAAGATCGTCTACGAACGGCTGATCCATTTCACCGACGATCCCGGCACCATCGATACGCTCCGGTTTTTGATGACCCGCGAAATCACTCATATGAAGGCGTTCACCGCGGCGCTGGATTCCATGGGCAAACCAGCGTTTTCCATCGGGCGAATTCCCCCGACTCCCGGCCTCGTGGATCAGTACTTTAACGATTCCACCGGTACCGGCGACAGAGGCGAACCCGATGTGTGCGGTCCCTGGAACCAGGGCGGAGACTGGGAATTGGTCACTGCGCCCGCCTTTCAGGAATTTCAATCGTCCGAAGCGGGCACCAGACAGCCTGCTGCGAACGGTGCAGCCAAAAAAACTAAATAATAAACGACAAAAGAGGAAATATGGGACAACTGAAAAACTTACTGATCGATCAACTGCGGGACCTTCTCCATGCGGAGACCCAATTGACCCGCGCGCTGCCCGAAATGGCCGCAGCCGCGCGCAGCCCCCGTCTCAAAGAGGCTTTCCAGAAGCACAATATCCAGACCGAGGGCCATATCGAGCGCCTGCGCAAAGCGTTTGCGTTGCTGGGCGAAGAAGCGTCGCCCAAGCCATGCAAAGCCATGATGGGTCTCATCGAAGAAGGCAAAGAAACCATTCAGGAGGCAACCCGCATGGAGGCTCTGGCTGCCGATCTGGCCCTGATCGCGGCCGCCCAGCGCGTCGAGCACTACGAGATTTCCGCCTATGGCACTGCCCGCGGACTCGCCAGGCAACTGGGAGAAATCGAGTGTTGCCGCCTGCTTTCCCACACTCTGGGAGATGAGGAAAGCACCGACTTCCTGCTTACCGCGATTTCAGATCCTCTCATTCAGCAGGCGTCGCTCGAAGATGCCGGAGCCGATGTGAATCTTGAAAGCGTGAACAGCGAACCGGCAACGGCCCGGAAGAGAGCCCGCAAGAGCGAAAGAGAAGCGGCTTAGCGTCCCCCCGGTGACAGGGCACGGTTGTCCTTTCCGTGCCCTGTTGGCTGCAGGGCCGGACATGTGTCAATGCGCTTCGCCGCACTCCTATAATCGAACTATCCACCCCGATAGCGATTCATAAGGAGCCCCTTGACCGGCAACGAAATCCGTCAGCGCTTTCTCGACTTCTTCCAGGCCCGCGGCCATCGCCTCGTGCGCAGCGGCTCTCTGCTGCCGGCAAACGACCCCACTCTGCTCTTCACCAACGCCGGCATGAATCAGTTCAAAGAGGTGTTCCAGGGGCTGGAACAGCGGGATTACGCCCGTGCCGCGTCCTCCCAGAAATGCGTTCGCGCCGGGGGCAAGCACAACGACCTCGAGAACGTCGGCTACACCCGCCGCCACCACACGTTTTTTGAAATGCTCGGCAATTTTTCCTTCGGCGATTACTTCAAATCCGACGCCATCGCGTTCGCCTGGGACCTTGTCACGAAGGAATTCGGCCTCCCCAAAGACCGGCTCTATATCACTGTTTTTCGCGAAGACGACGAGGCCGAGCGGCTCTGGCAGCAAGTCGCCGGAGTTTCCAAAGACCGCATCTTCCGCCTCGATGAAAAAGATAATTTCTGGCAAATGGGCGACACAGGACCCTGCGGACCCTGCTCGGAAATCTTCTACGATTTCGGACCCGAAGCCGCTGAGCCTGGTCGCGAGCACGAACAGTTTCCTCTCGATGGCGGCGGACGCTTCACCGAAATCTGGAACCTGGTCTTTATGCAGTACAACCGCGACGCCTCCGGCGCAATGACGCCCCTGCCGCGTCCTTCGATCGACACTGGCATGGGTCTCGAGCGCGCCGCCGCCGTTTTGCAGGGCAAAATCTCGAATTACGACACCGACCTCATCCTTCCGATCATCGGGCGCGCCGGCGAACTCTGCGGCGTCGAATACGGCGCGGATAGCAAAACCGACACAGCTCTCCGAATCAACGCCGACCACGCCCGCGCCACCGCGTTCCTCAT
>JALYHT010000220.1 GCA_030776225.1 Acidobacteriota bacterium
ACGCGAACGTGTGGCGGCAGGTGGACGAAATTCCGGACGAGGAACTGCTGGAAGTGCATCGCAGGCGCAAGCGGCGCCTGATCTCCTTTATTCGCGATCGGCAGACAGCGTCGGCGCTGCGCCGTAAGGCGGCCGCTTCGGAACAGAGACAAGCGGCGGAGGTGCTGGAGCCGCACGCGCTCACCATTGGCTTCGCACGGCGTTTTGCCACATACAAACGCGCCACGCTGTTGTTCCATGACGTGGAGCGGCTGAAGAAGATCCTTTGCAATCATGAGCGGCCGGTGCAGATCATTATCGCGGGCAAGGCGCACCCGAAAGATCAGCCGGGCAAATCATTCATTCGCGAAATCGTGCAGCTCGCGCGCGATCCCGACCTGTGGAAGCACATCGTGTTCGTGGAAGACTACGACATGAAAGTGGCCCGGGAACTGGTGCAGGGAGTTGACCTCTGGCTGAACAATCCGCGGCGCGGCGAAGAAGCATGCGGCACGTCGGGGATGAAGGCCGCGATGAACGGGGTGCTGAATCTTTCGATTCTGGACGGCTGGTTCGACGAAGCGTACGAAATCTCCGGCGGATGGGCAATCGGCGACCGCGAAGAGTACTCGGAGGATCAGGACGGCATTCACGCCAGTAACATCTACTATCTGCTGGAACGGGAGATCGTGCCGTTGTTCTACGGCAATCTGGAAAGCGGCGTTTCCTCCGAATGGATGAAGCGAATGAAGACCAGCATGAAGAACCTGACGCCGGGTTTCGATGCGCGCCGCATGGTGCACGATTACACAACGCAGCTTTATAATCCCGCGCATTATCACTGGAAACAGACGCAGGAAAACAATTTCGCCGACGCGAAGCGGCGGGCACAGTGGAATGCGCGCATCCGCGAAATATGGCCGCAGGTGAGTTTCATGGACCTGGGACCCGCGCCCGCCGGCCCGGTAACGAGCGGAAAATCGGTGGAAGTCCGGGCCGCGCTGCGGATGGCGGGGCTGAAGCCAGAGGATCTGCGGGTGGAGTGTGTCATCGGGCGCATCGGGTCGAGCGGCGGACTGGAAGAAACGGAAGTGGTGATGCTGCCGAGCAAGTCGGTTGACGGGGATGTCGCGATTTTCGAGCGGGAGATCGTCCCGGCCCAGACGGGCAGGCTGGGATATGCGGTCCGGGTGAGCCCGAATCACTATGACGATCCGCTGACGCGGCCAGTGACCAGTTTGCTGAAATGGAGCGAGCGCTGAGCAGGGTTACGGCGAAGATTTAATCCGCCACTATTTCAGGTGTTCGTTGAGCAGTTCTTTCACGATCAGACCAATGCGCAGGTACTCATCGAGGTCCGGCGGCTTCGTGATATAGCGGCCGATGTTGTATGCCTCCATGCGGGCCCGGTCGCGCGGTGAAGACGAGGAGCTCAGCACCGCCACCGGAACCTCCGCGAACACGTGGCTGGCACGCATGGCTTCGAGGATTTCCAGCCCATCGTAACGGGGCAGGTTCCAATCCAGGATGGCAAGATCGGGCGGCGCGCTGCCAATATATTTACCGCGCTGCTGCACAAACGCAAGAGCCTCGCCACCATCCTCGATGACAGTAAGATCGCACTCGACCGCGGCGCTGTCCAAAGCCCAGCGAAGCAGCTCGACATCGGCGGGATTGTCCTCGACCACAAGCACCTGGCTCTTGCGGCCTTCCTGCGTTACGGTCATCAGGCCTCCTTTTCTCTTGCCCGTTCTTCTCCCGCTGAAAATGCCGGCAGCGTAAAAATAAAAGTCGATCCGCGTCCTGGTTGGGACTCTACCCAGATTCTGCCGCCGTATCTTTCGACCACGCGCTGGCAGATCGCGAGCCCGATCCCCGTCCCTGGAATTGTTTTGCCATGCAGACGCTTGAAAGCCACAAAGATCTTGTCGTGGAATGCCGGCTCGATTCCCATTCCATTGTCCGATACGGAAAATTGCAGCGAGTCGTCCGCCTGGCTGACGGCCACGTGAATGCGCGGCGGCTCGGCGCCACGATATTTGATGGCGTTGCCGATCAGGTTCTGAAACAGAGCAATCAGATGCGCCTCGTGCACGCGCGCGGCGGGCAAAGGGTCGGCGGTCAGTTCAGCGCCGCTTCCGGTAATGGCCAGTTTCAGATTGTCTCTGACTTTCCCGAGAGTTCCGTTCAGATCCACAAGCTCGAGGGGTTCTTCCAGGTCGGCGCTCAACTCGGTGTAGGCAAGAAGGTCGGCCAGCAATACGCGCATACGCTGCGTACCCTCTGCGATGTTGTTCACGAAACTCGCCGCGCGTTCATCGGCCGCGGCCGGATACATCTTAACCAGCAGTTGGGAATAGACCGTGATCATGCGCAGGGGCTCCTGCAGATCGTGGCTGGCGATAAAGGCGAAACGCTCGAGATCTTCGTTGGATCGGGCGAGGTTCTCGTTTGTACGCCGCAGGTCGGAATTCAGCTCCGCAAGGCGGCGCGTGGCCTCCACGCTTTCCGTGATATCGCGGGCTATCTTGGACGCGCCGACGACCCGGCCCAGAGC
>JALYHT010000221.1 GCA_030776225.1 Acidobacteriota bacterium
GCCCGATTCCGCGCGCGTTCCGCGGCTTTCACGCGCCGCCGCCGCGCAACAGGATCCGGCTCGTAAAACTGGGCTACCGCGAGATGCAGCCGCTCTCGATCTTCCGCTGAAATCTGATCCAGAAACTCGCGTTGGGCGTCGAGCAGCTCCAGCGTCTCCGCGGCCTCGCGCACGCGACCGGATAACTCCTCAGGCGATGATTTATTTCTATCCGGGAACATTAGAACGGCGCCTTGTCCTGTCTGCGTGGGGGTGAGGTTTTTTGGGGAGAGCCTTTGAAGTCGAGCGTCACATCCACCACGTGCGTGTCCGGACTGATTTTATTTGACGCTGTCGTGTCTCCCGGATTGTCGAACAGTCCTTCCTCTTTCACGCCTTTCAGAAAATATTGCGGGTAACCGTCGGGAAAAGCGTCGCCCGCCCTGACGCTCCACATTTTCCGGATGGCCGCTTCTCCATCGAGCCCCAGCCCATTCACCGTCAGCGCGCCAAAAGTAAACGCCGGACCGGTGTCCACAATCAGAAAAAACTCCACGGTCTTCTTCGCCTCGTCCACCTTTTTGTCGGTAGTCACCAGCGCCTCCAGAAAACCCTGATGGCGCATCGAATCCCGCACGCGCGTCGCCGCCTGTTTCACTTCGTCGAAATTGGCCACGGTCATCTGCGGCAGTCTGGCCGTCTTCAGAATCCGCGCACTCTCGCCGGCCGATCTTCCCGCCACCGCCACGCGAGTCAGTTTATATTCCACGCCCTCATCCACCGTGACCTTTACATCGATGCCCGTCACTTCCGCCGACGGCTCCGTCGTAATCTTCGGGAACGCGACCTTCATGTAGCCCCTGGCTTCATAAAGCGGCACGATCCGGCTTTCCAGCAAGGCGCGGAACGACTCCTCCGTGAACGGCTGCCCAAAGGCAACCTCCGAGATCCTGTTATGGAGGTCGATAGCCGGCAGCGCTTTGCTGCCCTCGAATGATACAGCTGACACAGCGGGCAATCCGCGTGCCGGCGTAAATTCCACTGCGAAATGCTCCGGCGCGGTTGTAATGACTCGTCCGGCGACCTTGTCCCCGTGACCTTTGCCCGCAAGATACTGCTCTATTTCCTCCTGCGCGCGATGGATGGACTGCTGAGTTCCCGGCATACTTCCTGTGAACAGCGGATCGCGCGTTTTCAGAAAGGCCGTGATGTCGGCCGTCGATGCGGGCAGGCCGTCGACCCGGACCGGGTACAGAATCCCGATCTCCTGCACTTCAAAGCTTACGTTGTATCCGGCGGCGCTCCCGTTATATGCCGTGGCGGGCTTGTACTGGTATGCCACGGTATCGAAGTAGCCGGTGGCGAGCAGACGGTTCCGCGCCGCGTCGAAGATCGCGCCGCCGCCGGCTTCGCCCTTCTTCAGCCCGGATGCCGTCACGATGGCCGCGGAAGAAAGAATCCTGTTGCCTTCGATTGTTATCGAATGAATGGGAAAAATCCGGCTCTGCGCCGGGCTTACCCATAACCCTGCCCCCGGCTCCAGGAACAGCAGAAGCAACAAGATGCGCCGCATTGTTTCCATCTTCCTATATGTGCGCGGTGTGTAGAATGGAGTAACGTGACATACGATTTGATTGTGATTGGTAGCGGCCCCGGCGGCTACTCGGCAGCGGTGCGCGCTGGCCAATATGGATTGAAGACCGCCATTATCGAAAAAGACGCGAAACTCGGCGGTACGTGCCTTCACGTCGGCTGTATTCCGACCAAGGCGCTCCTTCACACCGCTGAACTCTGGAGCTTCGCCAACCACTCGGCCGACGAAGGCATAACCATTGAGAAGCCCGTGCTCAATTACCCAAAGGTGATCGAGCGCAAGAACGGCATCGTTCAGAAACACGCCAAAGGCGTCGAGTTTCTGATGAAGAAGAACAAGGTCGAGGTCATCCCCGGCTTCGCCAGCATCAAAGATACGAAAGGCGATGTCAAGAAGATCGAGGTCAAGGGGCCGAAGGGCACGCAGATCGTCGAGACCAGGAATATCCTGATCGCCACCGGCTCGGAAGC
>JALYHT010000222.1 GCA_030776225.1 Acidobacteriota bacterium
TGCGGTTATTTCAGGAGCTCAACCGCCGCACGAACACTGCGATGCTCTTCATCTCGCATGACCTGTTGTCGGTGGCTTCCATCAGCCATCGGGTGGAAATTCTGCACGAAGGCCGTATCGTCGAATCCGGGCCGCCCGGGCAGATATTCCGTGCCCCGCAACACCCGTTTACGCAGGAACTCGTTGGCGCGATTCCCCCGCGCATCTGGTAATTGATCGCGCGCAAAACTGAAAACGAAAAAGAACTATTGCGCTTTCGCCTGGGGCGCAGGCACAGCAGCGGGACGTTTCTTTTTAAAATCTTCCCGCAACTTCAGATAAAACTGTTCGGCCCTCTGTTGCTCATCGGACTGAACCCCCAGCTTGCGCAGCGCCGTTTCGGCTTCCATGTCGTCCCACGTACAATTCAGCACAATGCATGGTACCAGATATCCGACCATTAGTACCAGTACCTATTTGGAAAAATTTGCGATTTTAATGCTTCCATTCCACCGAAGACTTTCTGCCCAATCGCCGCGAAAGCAGCCTCCATGTGATCCAGTTTGGAATGATGAGTCGGCCTAACGCCCCGCAGCCGCCCCGCGCACCCCGATATCCCGCAGACAGTGATCGATCCACAGCTTCGTCACTTTCTCCTGTGCGCCATTCTGCGACAGCCGGGTCCGCAGACTCCCGAAATCCACATGATCCAGCGGCTGATCCTGATTGAAACACGAGAACACCACCGTCTCCTCGCCCGTCATCGGATTTTTATGCACCTGCAGGCACTGCGCGCAAATCTCCTTCATCATGCACTGCATCGGCGAATTGATACTCCCGATCGCCTGATGATCGGGCTTCAGAAAGGGAAACAGCACCCCGTGCCGCGCCTGCTGCACGGCCTTCATCATCCCGTCCGACCCGATTACGATCAGCCGGTCCACCGAATGCAGCGGAATCGTATTTTCGCCCAGTTCGCCGCGTCCGTAAGCCGCCATCGCTTCCACGATGTTCCCGACAAAAGCGCTGTCCTGCACGCGCCCCGCCGTGAACCCCGGCGCTTCGTCGCAGACCCAGATCACAAGGTCCGCCGCCTTCTCGATTTCTTCCACCTTATAACGGTCGATGATCTTCTTATAACCCGCAAAGTAAATCACGCGCGAGCCTTCCTCGCGCAGCTTCTGGCCGATCGAAAACAGCACCGCATTCCCCAGCCCGCCGCCGGCCAGCAGCACTGTTTCCCGCGACGGCGTTTCGCTCGGCGTACCCGTCGGGCCCATCAGAATCACCGGTTCGCCCTTTTTCAGCAACGCGCACAGATCTGACGACCCGCCCATCTCCAGCACAATCGTCGAGAGCAGCCCCTTCTCGTGATCCACCGAGGCGCCAGTCAGCGCCAGCCCTTCCATCCCCAATACGGTATCCCGCGTTCTGGGCGCCAGCGCTTCGTAATTCTGCAATCTGTAGAACTGACCGGGCTTAAACGCCCGTGCTGCAATCGGCGCCCGCACGATCACCTCGACGATGTTGGGCGTCAACCGAACCACATCGTGTACCACCGCGCGCAGTTGGTCGTTCAGGGTTTGCAGCAGCTCCGCCGGTTTCGGCTCCGCCGCAGCACGTTTCGCCAGCATCCGCGACACCACTGGATATCCTTTCCTGGCGCTCCCCATCGCCTTCACGACATTTCCCGAGAACGAAGGGTGCAGATCGCCGAAGAAACTGATGGCGCGCCCGTCGGGCCGCACCGACATCAGCACGTATGTTTTGGCCGGCTTCGAAATCCGCTCCGGTTTCACCGGCGCCCCATCCTCGTCCACAGCCTGGAAAAACCGCCCGTCGAGCATCACATTGTGCTCGTCTTCGCGCGCCAGAACCGTGTTTGGCTGCGTTCCCGCCGCCACCAGAATCGTCTTCGCCGGCAGCACCGCCATCTCGCCCGAGGCCGCCAGTTTCCCGCTCGCCTCATCCACCACATACTTCTGGAACCGCAACGCATCCGCAGCGCCCGCCGCATCCACCAGCACTTCTTCCGGCGCGAGGCGCTCCGCAAACCGCACGCCCTCTTCAAACGCTTTCGCGACTTCTTCGTGATTCAGCGTGTAGCTCGGCGCATCGATCAGCCGCCGCCTGTAAGCCACCGTCACCCCGCCCCACGCATTCAGCAGATGGATGAACTCCGGCTTTCTGCCCTCCCGAGCGGCCGCCGCCCGCTCTTCCCGAATGGCGCGCGCATGCTCCAGAAACTCCTTCGCCACCCCTGCCTCTTCGTCCGTCCACGAAGCGTGGACACTCTCCTGGCCGAGTTCCGCCACCAGCGCGCTATACCGCCGCAGGAACTTCTCCACCTGCACCAGGTAATACGCCAGCGACTCCGTCGCCGTATCGATGGCGGTCAATCCGCCGCCAATCACCACAATCGGCATTCGGATCTGCAGATTCGCCAGCGAATCGAACTTGGCCGCGCCTGTAAGCTGCAGCGCCATCAGAAAATCCGATGCCTGCCGTACCCCGCGCACCAGCCCGTTCTTCATCGGGATCACGGTCGGCCGGCCCGCCCCCGCGCACAGCGCAATATGGTCGAAGCCCATCTCGAAGGCGCTGTCGATCGTCAGCGTCCCGCCGAAACGCACCCCTCCAAACATGCTGAATTCGCGCCGCCGTTCGATCAGCAGCCGGATCACCTTCAGAAAGTTTTTGTTCCAGCGCACCGTGATCCCGTATTCGGCTACGCCGCCGAACCCGGCCATCACCCGCTCATCGAGTCTCTCGTAGATCTCCGCAATACCGTGGATCGGCCGGAACGCCACCCGGTTTCCATGCGCATCCACGCCCGAGATATCGGCGGGCAGCGGCTCGATCTTCAGCCCATCCACCGCCGCCACCGTGTGGCCGTCGTTCATCAGATGGTGCGCCAGCGTGAAGCCCGCCGGCCCCAACCCCACCACCAGCACTTTGCGTCCCGATGCCGCCCGCGCAAACGGACGCTGAAAATTCAGCGGATTCCAGCGCGTCAGCAGCCCGTAGATCTCGAATCCCCACGGCAGTTCCAGCACGTCTTTCAGCGAGCGCGTTTCCACCTGCGGAATGTCCACCGGCTCCTGCTTCTGGAACACGCACGATTTCATGCAGTCGTTGCAGATCCGGTGCCCCGTGGCCGCGCACATCGGATTGTCCACAGTCACAACCGCCAGCGCGCCGATCGGATTCCCGTTGCCCTTCACCACGTTCATCTCGGAGATCTTCTCTTCGAGCGGACACCCGGCCAGCTTGACTCCGAACACGCTCGCTTTGAAGGAACCGTCTTTTTCCTTCAGCCCCGTCGAGCAGCTGTCTTTTCCCTGGTTATGGCATTTGATGCAGTAGTGCGCCTGATCGAGAGCCCCCGTCAGATCCGCGCCCGCATCGGTGAGCTGAAACCCTTCCCGGTGCCGCCAGTGCTCGCTTGAGAACTGCAGCTGCACCAGCCCATGGCTTGCCACCTCCTCAGCCGGGACCAGATGATGCATGTCCAGCTTGTGCGGGGTCTTGAACAGCACGCCCGCGCGATGCTTCGCCCTGCCTTCAGGCGTCAGGGTCGCCCATGCCGCGTACAATGCCGCCAGCCGCAGCGGCGCCGCGTGTTCCGCCTCATCGGTAAGCCAGTTGTCCACGTGATCGGCAAAACTGCGCTCGGTCAGCGGACCCATCAGAAACGCTTCCAGCTCCGCGGCGACGGCTTCTCCGTCGATGCCCGCGGCTTTTTCAGGCGTATACCCCGTCAGCGCTTTCCGCTGTACGAATTTCCGCTTCACCGCAAAGAGCGGCGCCAGTTGATGATGCCGCGCCTGCAAATCCCGCAACTCGCGCTCTATGCCGAACAACTTCCCGACGAAATCCTCCAGATGCGGAGCCGCTTCGATCATCAGTTCCGAAGCCGCCTTTGCCGCCGGCACCGACGGATTTCGGCGCGCTTCCGCCAGACGGGCTGCGAGGTCCGGCACGCCTTCGCCCAGTTCTTTTAGAAAGATGGAGTCGATTTTGGCCAGGCCCTCATGGGCATAAAGATCCTCAAAGGCGAGTCCGAACGACAGGGTTAAATTTTTCACTTTGTGTCAATATCCACTTAGAAAGTCAGAAGGAAGCACGGCTCGAAGCGCGCCGGGGGTCTGCCTATAGTTTGCCAGATGCCCCTGGCAGCCGCGACCAAAGACGCGGACAACTCAGGGAATCAGCGGTAACCTTCCCAAACGTACGAAAGGAAATTCCGCACCGCCCTGAATCCGCAGCGCTCATAGAGCCGGATCGCCTCGCCATTGGCCGCCGTCACCGTGAGGCTGATCCGCCGGACCCCATGCGGCCGCAAGGCGTGGATCGCCTGCCGCAATAACTCGTAACCCACCCCGAGACCTTTCACCCGCGGCGTCACGCACAGTTGCGTGATATGGCCCACCTGCTCGCTCACTAAACTTGCCAGCACAATTCCAGCCAGGCATCCCGTGGCCGGATCCAACGCCACAAACGAGCCCTGCCGGAAAAAAATACCGCAGCCCGGATACTGCACGATATTGCAGATGAATCGCTGCGCCCCGCCCACCGTTCTGTACTGGTCGTTGATCTGGCTGTCGATATGTTGCGCGTAGGAAAGCGAAATCACGCTGGCCGCGAGTTCGTGATGATGGTCGGTCCAGGGTTCAATCGGAAAACGTCGCGCGGCCGCGCCTGCGGGCAGATTGGGGAGCGCGGCAGTATCCAGCTTCATCAGCATGCGCTCCTGGACTTTGACGAAGCGCTCCCGCTGCAGCCCGCGGCCCACCGCCGGATCCACCATCATCAGCTGGCCTTCGATCCGCCGGACGCTGGGGGTCGCGATCAACCCGTCCAGAATGGCCCGCAACAGCCGGACTTCATTGCCGCTGTGCCGCCACGGCGGCCTCACGTAGACGTCCCCGATCAGACCTTTGTGCTCTTCGACGACCGAATAACCGTAGCCCGCCACTTCGCCCCGGTCGACGAGCGCGGAACCCATAAGCGCCCGCATGTCGGCAAACTGGTGTACCAGATCGGCCGAGCGCCCGAAATCCCAGTCGAGCTCGGTCTGCCACTCGACGGTCTCCTCAAGCAGCAGCGGGTCGAGTTCCCGCCCCGAAAGCTCACGCAGATCGACGAGCGCGGGCCCCGCCGCCATCGGATCGCTCAGCGCCGCCATGGCCTGAGTATATCGGGTGTTGCGCGGAAGCTGTCCATGGGCGGGGAAGAACTTGTTAGGATATGCTCTGGAACCAATCCGGTCCTGACAGACCCCGCGAAGGAGATCCACCCAATGAGCACAGTCACATTAAGCGACGCACGCAAAATTATCGCGGCCGCCGAGAAAAAAGCCGCCGAAATCGGCCAGCCCATGAACATCGCCGTAGCGGATCAGGGCGGCAATCTTGTATCCCACGTTCGTATGGATGGCGCCTGGATCGGCAGCATCGATATTTCACAGAAAAAGGCTTACACATCGCGGGCCTTCGATATCGCAACCAAAGACCTTGCCTCGCATTCGCAGTCGGGGAACCAGTTCTTCGGCATCCACGCCTCGAACGACGGCAAGATCATGATTTTCGCGGGCGGCATTCCGCTCAAAAAAGATGGCAGGGTTGTAGGCGCGATCGGCGTCAGCGGCGGTTCCGGAGATCAGGACCACGCGGTTGCCGAAGCGGGCGCTGCCGCGTTCTGAACTAAATCGCAATAAGGACAAACCCGAATGGCGAGCAATCGCGGTTTGGCATAACATGGGCCCGGGGAAGGTCGAAGTACTATGCCGATGAAGAACCCACCCCACCCCGGAGGCTTTGTACTCCGCCAGTGCATTGAGCCTTTGGGCTTGAGTATTACGAACGCCGCCGCGGCTCTTGGCGTCACGCGCACCACGCTATCCGAACTAGTGGACTGTCCCGGTGATATTGTAACCATTTAGCGCTTCCGAACGCCTGGCCCTATATGGGAGGCTATGGAGATTGCTGGAACTGACTGATTCCGAGCGTGAGGAACTGACGCAATGGTCGCGTTCGCGCAC
>JALYHT010000223.1 GCA_030776225.1 Acidobacteriota bacterium
AGATCATGCGCCGCGCCATGCGCAATGCGCGTCTGATCGGAAAACAGGACCCCTATCTTTATGAGCTGACCGGCTTCGTCGCGGAACTCATGCGGCCCGGGTACCCCGAGATGATGGAGTCCATCCAGCGCGTGGCCCGGGTGGTCAAAGACGAAGAGCATCGCTACGCCACCACCTTCCTCGTCGCCGAGAAAGTCTTCTCCGATGAGATTTCAAAACTGGCCAACGGAACTGTACCTGGCTCCGTTTCGTTCAAACTCTACGACACTTTCGGCCTTGCCCTCGATGAACAGGAAGACATCGCGCGGGAACGTGGCGTTCATATAGACCGCGAAGGCTTCGATGCCGAAATGCGCGGGCAGCGCGAGCGCGCGCGCGCCAGCTGGAAAGGCGGCGAGAAAGGCAATATCGCTCCCGCTTACCAACGTCTGCTGGAACAGGGCCGCACCCGTTTTCTCGGCTATGAAAAGCTCGATGCGGTCTGTGCTGTCAAGGGTCTTCTGCTCAATCAGCAACTGGTCGATACGCTTCCCGCCGGAGCCGAAGGCGAGGTCATTCTCGATCAAACGCCTTTTTACGCCGAGACCGGCGGCCAGGTCGGAGACCGGGGCACTCTTTATAACGCGCAGACGGGCGAGCCAGTCGCTGTCGTCGAAGACACCCGGCCCGCCGTGCCTGGCCTGACCGTTCACAAAATCCGCCCTCTGGCTTCGTTTGGTATCGGCGATGAACTCCGCGCCGAAGTGAGTGTGCCGGAGCGCTGGTCCACCATGCGCAACCACACCGCGACCCACCTTCTCCACGCCGCGCTGCGGCAGGTTCTGGGCCCGCACGTGAAGCAGGCCGGCAGTGTTGTCCAGCCGCCGCGGCTTCGTTTCGATTTCACTCACTATGCGGCGCTCGATCCAGCCGAAATCCTTGAAGTGGAACGACTTGTTAACCAGCAGATCCTGCGTAATACGCCGGTAACTACAGATGTAATGCCGATAGACCGGGCGATCTCCACCGGCGCCATGGCTTTGTTTGGCGAAAAATACGGTGAGGAAGTTCGCGTCGTCTCCATACCCGATTTCAGCAAAGAACTGTGCGGCGGCACCCATGTCACGCGTACCGGCGATATCGGCGTTTTCAAGATCGTTTCCGAAAGCAGTATTTCGGCCGGAGTACGCCGTATCGAGGCCATTACCGGTGAAGGCGCCATGACGCAGTTCCAGGAGTCGAGCGAAGTCCTGAGCCGTATCGCCGGTGTCCTCCGCGTGGCAGAACCGGAGCTTGTCGAACATGTCGATCGCCTGCTCGCGGAAAAGCGCACGCACGAACGCGAGATCGAGCTCCTGAAAACAAAACTCGCGCAGTCCGCCTCGCGCGATCTCGAAACCAAAGCGAAGGCTGAAAACGGCGTCAAATACCTGGTCACCCAGGTTGAGGGGTTGGATCGGCAGCAGATGCGCACATTGGCGGACAGTCTGCGCAACAAGTGGAAGTCTGCTGTCATCGTTCTCGCATCGGCCGAAGATGGCGCGGTTTCGATCGTCGCCGCAGTCACCAAAGATTTGACTCAAAAGATCCAGGCGGGCAAACTCGTGGCATCCCTTTCGCAGGCCGTCGGCGGAAAAGGCGGCGGTCGCCCCGACATGGCCGAAGGCGGCGGTAAGGAGCCTGCCGAACTCCCCGCCGCTCTGGCGGCAACGGAAGCCGAGATCAGGAACCGGCTGTGAAAAATTCCGATCTGCCGGCCTTTGACGCCATCGTCATCGGCGCCGGACCCACCGGCCTCGCCTGCGGCATTGAACTCAAACGCCGCGGACTCAGCGCCATGATCGTCGACAAAGGGTGCGTCGTCAACTCGCTCTACCACTACCCGACGCACATGACTTTCTTCACGACGCCCGAACTGCTCGAAATCGGCGATATTCCGATGACCAGCATGTACGAAAAGCCCACGCGCACTGAAGCCCTGAAATACTATCGGCGCGTTGCTGCTCACTACCAACTCGACATCCATCAATATGAACGCGTCGAATCCATCGACGGGTCCGACGGCGCCTTCACCGTGCCCACTCTCGATCGTCTGGGCGCCAGGCATTCTTACCAGGCGAAAAAGATCGTTGTGGCGACCGGCTATTACGACGTGCCGAATCTGTTGAACGTACCCGGCGAAGACCTGCCCAAGGTCATCCATTACTACAAAGAAGCGCATCCGTATTACAACCATGACGTTCTCGTGGTAGGGGCGAAGAACTCTGCCGCCATTGCCGCCCTTGAGCTCTACTGGACGGGAGCCCGCGTGACGCTGGCGCATCGGGGAGCGGGCATTCACAAGCACGTTAAATACTGGATCAAACCGAATATCGAAAATCGAATCAGGAACAATGAGATCGCCGGATATTTCAATTCCTCGGTTCTGGAAATTCTGCCGCAATCCGTCAAGCTCGCCACGCCGGAAGGCGAAAAAGAAATCCCGAACGACTTCGTGTTCGCGATGACGGGCTACAGCCCGGACCTGACATTCCTGAATGCGAACGGCATAGCGCTGGAGACAGCTACGCAGAAGCCCCGCACCCATGAAAAAACCCTCGAAAGCGATAGAAAAGGTGTATTTTTAGCAGGCGTTATCGTGGCTGGAATGCACACAAATGAAATTTTCATCGAGAACGGGAGGTTCCACGGCCACCAAATCGGGGACGCTATAGCCTCTCAGATTCTGTAAGTCAGAGTGCCCAAACGTACTGTATAAAACGATACGGGACTTTTCGTACTTGGTATATAGCGTGCAGTTGCACCCTTGTCTGAAGGAAGTGAATCCAATTACTGGAATTCAAAGGGGCTATTGCATGTTAAATTCGCTGCTCAGTTCAATCTTTGGTTGTGCCCATAACCGGACAACTTTTCCACTCACCCCATCCCGCAGAGCGCAAATGACCGAAGGAACCCGCAAAGGAACTTACATCGTGTGTCTGGATTGCGGAAGAGAATTCGATTACAACTGGAAAGAAATGCGAATCGGCAGCCTCGTCGAACAGCCGGCACTTTGCGCGGAGCAACACTCCGTCGCACACTAAGTTATTAAGTTAACTGTTGAAAATTCGCAAGCGCAGTAAGAATTTCCTGTCCGAAAGACTGCGCCTTCTTTTCTCCGATACCGGTGACCTCAAGCAGATCTTCGAGCGTCGCCGGTTCTTTGCGGCAAAGATCGGCCAGCGAGGCGTCGTTGAGAATCATAAACGCCGGCACATTGCGCTGCTTCGCAAAGCCGCGCCGCCAACCCCGCATGTGCTGTAGCAGGGCCGAATCGGCCCTTGAAGAAACCGCTGTGCGGCGCCGCTCCGGAGCGGACGTCCATTCGAACTGAGGCGCGCATAGATCGCAGGCGTCGCAACGCTCCCACCTGGGCGTCTCTCCGAAATGCAGGCAGATCTGGCGATGGCGGCATACATCGCCTTCCGCGAATCTTCGTATGGCGTGATAAGAATCCCACGCCCTTTGTCTCTCCTGCGAATCGGTCATCTGCTGGATGAAGTAAGTCAGCAGCCCCGCATCGCGGGTTTGCCACAGCAGCGCGCAATCGGCCGGCGCGCCATCCCGCCCCGCGCGTCCCGCTTCCTGGTAGTACTGCTCGATTGATTTCGGCAGCGCCAGATGAATCACCGCCCGCACTGAAGGTTTGTTGATGCCGAGGCCGAAAGCGATCGTACCCACCAGCACCCGCACTTCGTCGGACATCCAGCGTTCCTGGTTGCGCGCCCGCTCGTCGCCATCCATCTTTCCGTGATACGGAATGGCTTCGATCCCGTTCTGCCCGAGGAATGTCACCGTCTCGCCGACCCGCGCGATCGTCGGCGAGTACACGATGACCGTCTGGCCGGCATACGATTCCATCGCGGCCAGCAGCAGCTTGCCCTGCGTCTTCCCGTCGCTCAGTTTGACGTGGTAATTGAGGTTGGGGCGGTGGAAACTCGCGATGTATTTATGCGGATCGCGCAGGCTGAGTTGCCGCAGAATATCGTGCCGCACCTGTCTCGTCGCGCTGGCGGTAAACGCCGCGATCGGCCGCTCGGGAAACAGCTCGCGCAGTCGGCGCAGTTGTCTGTATTCGGGCCGGAACTCATGGCCCCATTCCGAAATGCAGTGCGCTTCGTCGATCGCGAAGAACGCGAGCGGCACGCGGCGCAGGAACTCGATGAAGTCCTCGCGCAGCAGGCGCTCTGGGGAAAGATACAGCAGGCGATAGTCGCCCTTCACCGCCCGCCCCATGATTTTCCGCTGTTCCGGCCAGTCGACCTGGCTGTTGAGCGCCGCCGCGGGGATGCCCATTTCCTGCAATGCCGCCGCCTGATCCTGCATCAGCGAAATCAGCGGCGATACCACCACTGCGGTCCGCTCCGAAATTACCGCGGGCAATTGGTAGCAGAGCGACTTGCCACCGCCAGTGGGCATGATGACCGCGCAATCGTGGCCGTCGATCAGGCTCTGCACGATTTTTCCCTGCAGGGGCCGGAACTCGTCGTAGCCCCAGTATTTGCGCAGAACCGTGTGCAGATGATCGGGCAAAGCTATCCGGCAAGTTCCCGCAGTATATTCCAGAACTCGGGGAACGACACGGATGCCGCATCCGCATTGTCGATCGTCGATTCGCCATCCGCCGCCAGCGCAGCCACCGCGAAGGCCATGGCGATGCGGTGGTCTCCGAAAGAGTCGAACGCGGCCGCGCGGAATTTCTGTTGGCCCGGTATCCGCATTCCGTCCGGCGTGATTTCAACCTCGATCCCCATGCGGCTGAAGTTCTCGGCCACGGTGGCGATGCGGTCCGTTTCTTTGATCCGGAGTTCCTGCGCGTCGCGGATCACCAGGCCTTCCCGCGAGGCCGCGCCCAGCACCGCGAGTACGGGAATCTCGTCGATCAGCGCGGATGTAAGCTCCCCTTCGATGACTCCGCCCCGCACCGCCGCGTACCGCACCTCGATATCGCCGATCAGTTCGCCGTTCACGGATTCGATGCGCTGCACCTTCACGGAGGCCCCGATGGAAATGAGGAAATCGAGCAGCGTCGAGCGCGTGGGGTTGAGCCCCACATTCTGTATTACAAGCTGCGCCCCCGGCACCAGCAGCCCGGCGACCATGAAGAATGCCGCCGACGAAAGATCGCTCGGGACGACCACCTCCCGCCCGGTTAACTTCGGCCGGCCGAGCAGCGTAATGACCTTTTTCTTTACCGTCAGCTCGGCGCCGAACTCGCGCAGAGCCAGCTCGGTATGGTCGCGGGAGCGAATCGATTCCCGCACGACGGTGGTTCCTTCCGCGAACAATCCGCCGAAGAGGACGCACGTCTTTACCTGCGCGCTGGGAACCGGCAGCGTGTAATCGATGGCCTGCAGTGACCGGCCGTGGATCGTGAGCGGGGGAAACTGGCCGTCACGCGCTTCAATCTCCGCGCCCATTTCGGCCAGCGGCTTCATGACTCGGCCCATTGGTCTGCGCGTGAGCGATTCGTCGCCAAAGATGCGGCTGTCAAAAGGCTGCGCGGCCAGAAGACCCGCCATCATGCGAATGGTGGAGCCCGAATTTCCGGCATCGAGATCGCCCGCGGGGCGGCTCCAGCCATGGAGGCCGCGGCCTTCAATGGTGACAGTCGTGCCTTCCTCCTGAACCGCAATCCCCAGCTCCCGAATGCATCCAAGAGTGGAGTGGCAATCGGCGCCCGTGGAATAGTTCGCGATCTTCGATGGTCCTTCCGCGAGCGAGGCAATCATTGCATAACGATGGGAAATGGATTTGTCTCCGGGCAGCGTAACCAGCCCGGATAAGCGCCCCGCCGGGCGAACTGTCTGTCGCATGAAGCTCCATTGTAGACTTGAACTTCTGATCAATTTCGAAGACAGGTTTCGTGTTTTGTAAGTTCTATAAAAGAACTACACTTGGCGGACTTGGGAAAGCGAAAGCCATGGAGCATAATATCCATTTGGTTGTTTTCCCCTCGAACAGCAGACCTTAAATGTCACAGATTTTCAAACGAAGCACGAACTCGCTGGCACGGATGAGCATCGTTCTGGGAGTCGTGGCGCTGGCGGCGGTTGGCGGCGCGCTTTTTGAGCTGATTGCCGATTCGACCTACGCGACGCGTCAGGGCGATGCGCGCGAGCAGCCGATTCCGTTCAGCCATGCGCACCACGCAGGGTCGATGGGAATCGATTGCCGCTACTGTCATACGTCTGTCGATAACTCGGATTGGGCCGTCATCCCTCCCACGAAAACGTGCATGAACTGCCATTCGCAGATCTGGATCAACAGTGCGACGCTCGAGCCTGTGCGCGAGAGCTTCCGGACCAACCAGTCGATCAAATGGACCAAAGTTTACGATCTTCCGGACTACGTTTATTTCAACCACAGCATCCACGTGAAAAAGGGCGTAGGTTGTGAAACCTGCCACGGCCGCGTGGATGAAATGCCGTTGATGTATCAGAATCCGTCGCTGCAGATGCGCTGGTGCCTCGATTGCCACCGCAATCCCGAACAGCACCTGCGGCCGCGCGATCAGATCACCACCATGGGTTACGTACCCTCCGAACCGCAGGCGCAGTTGGGCGCACGGCTCGTTAAGGAATATCACGTTCAGAAACTCGATACGTGCTGGACTTGCCACAGATAGCAGATGAGCGAAAATAGCGATTCTTTGAATTTAACGTCCATTCGGGCGAAGCTGGAGCAGGCCAGGGGGGCGGGCTACTGGCGTAGTCTTGACGAGTTGACCTCGGTCGAAGGTTTCAGGGACTTTCTGCATCGCGAATTCCCCCGGCAGGCGTCGGAATGGATCGATGACGAAGGCCGGCGCAATTTCCTGAAGATCATGGGCGCTTCGCTCGCGCTGGCGGGGCTCTCCGCGTGTACGAAGCAGCCGACCGAATTTATCATGCCTTACGTGGAAGCGCCCGAACAGGCGATTCCAGGCAAGCCGCTTTTCTACGCCACTGCTTTCCCGGTTCAGGGAATCGCAAGCCCTGTGCTGGTGGAAGCGCATGAATTCCGCCCCACCAAAGTGGAAGGCAATCCCGAACACCCGGCCAGCATGGGTTCGACCGACGTTCCCACGCAGGCGTCCATTCTGGGTCTGTACGACCCGGACCGGTTGCAGACCGTCAATTACATCGGTGAGGTTCGGTCGTATTCCTCATTTCTCGAAAACTTCGTAAATGCCCTGGGAAAACAGCGGGCAAAGAGCGGCTCCGGCGTCAGAATTCTGACGGAAACCGTCACTTCCCCCACGCTCTACGCGCAAATTCAGGATGTCCTGAAGCTCTATCCGGGCGCGAAGTGGTACCAGTGGGAACCCACAGGGCACGGCCGCCGCATGGGCGCGCAGATGGCCTTCGGGCAGTTCCTGAACCCCATCTATAAATTCGATCGGGCGGATGTTGTCCTGTCGATCGACGCCAATTTCCTCGGCAACGGCCCCGGCGGGGTTCGTTATGCGCGCGACTTCGTTTCCAAACGCGTGCTGCGCGGCGGAAATAAGACGCAGAGCCGGTTCTACGCAGTCGAAACCACTCCCACTTCGACGGGTTGCAAGGCGGACCACCGTCAGGCGATTCGACCTTCGGAAGTGGCGGCCTTCGTGCGCTCTCTCGCGGCTTCGCTCGGCGGCGGCTCGGCTTCCGGACCGCTGGCAGATTCAAAGTTTTATTCGGCGCTGGTGAAGGATTTACAGGCGGCGAAAGGCAGATCCATTGTCATCGCGGGTGAAGATCAATCGCCTGAAGTACACGCGGTGGTTCACTACATCAACCAGATGCTGGGGAACAACGGCACAACCGTCGTATTTACCCAGCCGCTCGAAGGCAAGCCTGCCGACCAGTGGGCCGATCTGAACTCTCTGCTGGCCGATCTGCACTCCGGCCATGTGGATCTGCTGCTGATTCTGGGCGGCAATCCGGTTTACAGCGCGCCCCCGGAGCTGAACCTTCGCGGCGCGGTTCAGATGGCGAAACTGAGGGTTCGTCTGGGTGAGCACGAAGACGAGACGTCGGAAGTTTGCCAGTGGAATATTCCCATGGCCCATACCTATGAGCACTGGAGCGATGCGCCGGCTTACGATGGAACGGTTTCCATCATTCAGCCGCTGATCGCGCCGCTCTACGGCGGCAAATCGGCGCACGAACTGCTCTCCGCCTTCACGGAAACACCCGAGAAATCCAGCTTCGAAAGCGTCCGGGATTACTGGAGCGCGAAACACGCGGGCGGGGACTACGAAACCTGGTGGAAGCACTCGATTCACGACGGCTTCATTAAAGACTCGGCGCTTCCCTTTGTCAATGCCACGGCAAAGCTGGCTCCCGCAGGTACGGGTGGCGGCACAAGCACATCCGGATACGAGATTTCGTTCCACAGCGATCCCTACATTTTGGACGGGCGTTATGCCAACAATGCATGGCTGCAGGAACTGCCCCGGCCTGTCACAAGGCTGACCTGGGACAACGCGGTCATCGTCAGCGATAAGACCGCGAAAGATCTGAATGTCACCGACGAAGATCGGGTGGCGATCGATTACAACGGCCACACCGTGACGGGCGCGATCTGGCGCGTACCCGGACAGCCGGACGGCTGCATCGGTCTGAGCCTTGGTTACGGAAGAACGCGTTCCGGCAGGGCGGGGAACGGCGCCGGCTTCAATGTTTATCCGCTGCGGAATGCATCGAGCCCTTATTTCGCGACGGGAGCGAGCGTCCGCAAGGTCAACGAGAAATTCAGGCTGGCGGCCGTACAGCATCACTTTGCGATGGAAGGCCGGAAGCCGGTGCATGCGGGCACCCTCGAGGAATTCAATCAGGATCCGTATTTCTCGCAGAAACAAAGCGAGACTCCGCCCAAGGGGCTGACCATCTTCCCGGAAACCTTCAAGTATGAAGGTTACGCGTGGGGCATGGCGATCGATCTGACTTCCTGCGTGGGCTGCAACGCCTGTGTGGTGGCCTGCCAGTCGGAAAACAATATCGCGGTAGTCGGCAAAGAGCAGGTTCTGAACACGCGCGAGATGCACTGGATACGCATCGACCGCTATTTCAAGGGCGAGCCTGAAGCGCCGGATATGTACTTCCAGCCGGTAGCCTGCGTTCAGTGCGAGGACGCGCCCTGCGAAATCGTGTGTCCGGTCGCCGCGACCAGCCACGACCAGGAGGGCCTGAACACAATGGTTTACAACCGCTGTGTGGGCACGCGATATTGCTCGAACAACTGCCCGTATAAGGTCCGGCGTTTTAACTTCCTGCTGTTCACGGACTGGGAAACCGAAAGCCTTAAACTGCAGCGCAATCCCGACGTTACGGTTCGCAGCCGCGGCGTGATGGAAAAGTGTTCTTACTGCGTGCAGCGCATCAATTACGCGAAAATCACCGCCGAGAAAGACGACCGCAAGGTCCGCGACGGCGAAATCGTGCCGGCGTGCGCCGCCGTCTGCCCGTCGCAGGCGATTATGTTCGGCGATCTGAACGATCCGAAGAGTCGCGTTTCGGAATGGAAGCGGCACAGCCTCAACTATTCGCTGCTGGGTGAATTAAATACCCGTCCGCGTACCACGTACCTGACGGAGATTCGCAACCCCAATCCGGAAGTGCAGAAGTCGGAGAAGGAAAGCTAACATGACGCAACCGGTTGAGTTGCCATCGAAGATCGAAGTCGGGCCGGTTATCGATGAGGGCCATAGTTTAGCCTCGGTATCGGACAAAATCGGAGGCATCGTCCTCAAGCGGAAGACCACGCTTGGGTGGATTTTCGGGTTCCTTATTTCCCTGGGTATTTTGCAGTGTCTGATGGCGGGCGCCACCTGGTTGTTCATCAAAGGCGTCGGCGTCTGGGGCATTAACATTCCGGTCGGCTGGGGCTTCGCGATCATCAACTTCGTCTGGTGGATCGGTATTGGCCATGCTGGCACGTTGATTTCGGCGATTCTGCTGCTGCTCAATCAATCGTGGCGAAATGCCATCAACCGTTTTGCGGAAGCGATGACTATTTTCGCCGTCATGTGCGCCGGCATGTTTCCCGTGCTGCACACCGGCCGCCCATGGCTCGCCTACTGGCTGATGCCATATCCCAATACGATGTGGCTGTGGCCGCAGTTTCGCAGTCCGCTCGTGTGGGACGTGTTCGCGGTTTCCACGTATCTGACAATTTCGGCCGTGTTCTGGTACGTAGGCCTGATTCCCGATTTCGCAACGCTGCGCGATTCCTCAAAGCAGCTCTGGAAAGCGAGAATTTACGGCCTGCTCGCCATGGGCTGGCGCAGTTCGGCGCGCCATTGGCAGAGGTATGAAAAAACGGCGTTGCTGCTGGCCGGTCTTTCAACGCCTCTGGTCGTTTCGGTCCACACGGTTGTGAGCTTCGACTTCGCCGTGTCGATGCTGCCGGGCTGGCACACCACAATTTTCCCGCCTTACTTCGTGGCAGGCGCCATCTACTCGGGCTTTGCGATGGTGCTCACGCTGATGATCCCGGTGCGGCGATTTTACGGACTGGAAGATATCATCACTCTCCGCCATCTGAACAACATGGCGAAGGTCACGCTGGCGACCGGGCTGATCGTCGGTTACGGCTACATACTCGAGGCATTCTTCGGCTACTACAGCGCCGACATCTACGAGAAGTTCATGATCTGGAACCGCATGACGGGTCCTTATGCGCCGTTCTACTACTGCCTGATTCTCTGCAACGTGATTACGCCGCAGTTCCTGTGGTTCAAGCGGTTCCGCACGACGCCGATCATTCTCTGGTGCATTTCGATCGTGGTCAATATCGGAATGTGGCTGGAACGATTCGTCATTGTTGTCACCAGTCTGCATCGCGACTTCCTGCCCTCCAGCTGGAGCATGTACTGGCCGACGATCTGGGACTGGGCTGTGTACGTCGGAACGCTGGGGCTTTTCATGACCTGCATCTTCCTCTTTGTCAGAGTGCTGCCGATGATTACGATCTTCGAATTGCGCATGCTTCTGCCGGGGGCGCGCGTTAAGGAGCCGGTGGCCCGATGAGCACTCATACCATCGAGCATGTCGATACCCTGTACGGCCTGATGGCCGAGTTTGAAACCGCGGGGGAACTGGTGGCGGCGGCGCGCCGTACCAGGGAAGCCGGGTTCAAAAAGTTCGACGCTTACACGCCGTTTCCCATTCACGAGCTCGACGACGCGATGGATCTGCACGACAATCGCGTTTCGCTGTTCACGCTGATCGGAGGGCTGATCGGGTGCGCGGGCGGCTTCAGCCTCGCCAGCTGGGTTCAGGCAGTGGCGCTGCCGCTGAATATCGGCGGCCGGCCGCTCATCAGCGCGCCCATGTATATCCCGATCACATTCGAATGCACGATTTTGGTGGGCGGGCTGACGGCAGCCATCAGCATGATCGTCATGAACGGCCTGCCCTCGCCTTATCATCCGGTGTTCAACGTGGAACGGTTTACGGATGCCTCGCGCAGCAAGTTTTTCCTGTGCATCGAGTCGGACGATCCAAAATTCGACAGGCACGCAACGGCGGGTTTTCTCGAAAGCCTGGGACCGGAAGAGATAGCGGAAGTGGCTCGATGAATAAGTTTCTTTCAGGCCGGAGCCTGGCAACTTTGGGACTGGCGACCCTCGGCCTGCTGACGGCAGGGTGTTCGCGTCTCGACATGCAGGACCAGCCTAAATATCGGCCGCAGCGGCCGAGCGATTTCTTCGCCGACGGGCGCAGCGAACGGCAACCGGTGGAGGGCGCCATTGCACGGGGCGCGCTCGACGAAGACACGGCTTTTTACCAGGGTAAAGATGCGGCCGGCAAAGACATCGCCGAGTTTCCCATCGCAGTGAATAAGACTGTGATCCTGCGCGGCCGGCAGCGCTATGACGTTTACTGCGCGCCTTGCCATGGCCGGATTGGAAACGGTCTCGGCATGATTGTGCGGCGCGGGTTCAAGCAGCCGCCTTCGTACCACATCGATCGCCTGCGCGACGCGCCGGTGGGTCATTTCTACGATGTAATTTCAAATGGCTACGGAGCCATGCTGAACTACGCGGCGCAGGTTCAGCCGCGCGATCGCTGGGCCATTATTGCGTATATCCGGTCGCTGCAGTACAGCGAGAATGCAAAGATAAGCGACTTGCCGGCGGAGGCGCGCGCCAAAGTACCGGCTGTCGGCACGGCGCCTTCGGCCGCGCAGGTCAATGAGCCGATTGCGCCCTCTGATCCGGATTTTGAAGATTTTCCTGCCAAACCCGCGACGCCTTCCGGCGTTCCCGGAGCGAGCGGCGCCGGGGCTGTGCCCGGCAAGCAGCCTGAAAGACCGTCCGAAAGACTATGACGACGACCGAACAGAATTACGCTACCTCTCCGCTGCTTGCGGAAACGCTGAAGAAGTACCAGCAGATCGCCGCGTTCGTCGGACTTCCGTTTCTCGCGCTTCTGGTGGCAGGTTATTTCATTGCCGGTCCGCAGCAGTTCCTGCGTTCGTATCTGATTGGAATGTTCTTCTGGTTCGGCATGGGCATGGGCTGCCTCGCCCTGCTTATGGTGCATTTTGTGGCGGGCGGCGCATGGGGTATGATGATCCGCCGGCCGCTCGAAGCGGGCGCGCGCACCATTCCTGTGATGTGGCTGATGTTCCTGCCGCTGCTGATTCTGGCGCCAAAATTATACGCGTGGGCAGACCCGGCGCACGCCGGCGACAAGATCGTACTCGCAAAGCACCTCTATCTGAATCTGAAATTTCTGTGGATCCGCTGGCTGATATACGGGCTGGTGTGGGTCGGTCTTTCGATGCTGCTGAACAGATGGTCGCTCGAAGAAGACAGAACCAAATCCTGGAAGATCTCAAACAAGCTGGAATCGCTGAGCGCGCCAGGCCTTGCGGCTTATTTCTTCACCATCACGTTCGCCTCGATCGATTTTCTGATGTCGCTCGATGTGACCTGGGCCTCGACGATATACGGTTTTTTGATTGCCGTCGGCCAGGGGCTGTCCGCGATGTCGCTGGTGGTGGCCGTTTTGGTGCTGCTGGGCAAATTCGAGCCGATGGATCATGCCATCACGGCAAAGCATTTGCACGATCTCGGCAAGCTGATGCTCGCGCTCGTGATGCTGTGGGCGTATCTTTCGTTTTCGCAGTACCTGATCATTTATTCGGCTAATCTTCCGCAGGAAATCACCTGGTATGTACGGCGCCTGAACGGCGGCTGGCAGTGGGTGGGGCTGTTCCTCCTGCTTCTCCACTTCGCCCTTCCTTTTGCGCTCCTGCTTTCCCAGGCGCTGAAGAAGAACCCAAAGACCATTTCCTCAATCGCGATCTTTATCATCTGTATCCGTGTTGTGGATGTCTTCTGGCTGGTTGAGCCTAACTTCGTTGACGTCAACCACCCGGTCTTCACCGTATCCTGGCTTGATTTTGTGGCGCCGATCGGGTTCGGCGGCCTCTGGCTGGCGATGTTTTTCAATACGCTGCCGACGCGGCCTTTGTTGCCGCTGGGCGCTCCGGATCTTCAAAAGGCTTTGAACCATGGCAGAGAGCACTAATAATCCGCGCGACCCAAAAGCTCGCGAGCGTGAGCATGAAATCGCTCCGCGGGATATCAATCCCGATGTTTCGCACGAGCGGCGGGATGTAAACGTATTTCAGATTTCGGCCTTCGGCATCGGGCTGTTGCTGGGCTGCATTATCGTGGTATTCGCGATGTGGGCGATGTTCAATTTCCTGTTCTCGCGCGAAGACGCTAAAAATGCCGGCAACCCGGCCGCGGCGATGATGAACGAACGCCGGAAGCTGCCTCCGGAGCCGCGCCTGCAGGCGGAGCCGAGAGTGGAAATGAAAGATCTCAAAGCCGACGAAGATGCCATTCTGGGCAGTTACGGCTGGGTCGATCCGAACAAAGGGATCGTGCGCATCCCAATCGATCAGGCCATCGATATAGTGGCGCAGAAAGGGCTGCCTTCGAAGCCCAGTCCCGCGGGGATGGACAACGATGGCTATCGCATGATTCCGGAAGATTCGAGCGGCGGTCGAACGCTGGAGAAGATTTCGCAGTAAAGCTGATTTGTAATGAAAAAACTGTTGTCCATTTTTGTGTTGTCTTCGGTGCTTGGCCTGGCGCAGGTATCTCCCGCGGCGGACGACGGTCCGACGCTCAATGCGCCGCGCAACGCCCCCGTCGGCGACCCTCTCAATATGAAGGGTGTCGACCGGCCGAGCGCGCTCACCGGGATCACGATCGAACAGCGGCTGAATTCGCAGCTGCCGCTCGATGCGGGTTTCGCGGACGAGTATGGGCAGGCGGTCAGACTCGGCGATTATTTCGGGAAAGGCCGGCCGGTGGTGCTGGCGCTGGTTTACTACGACTGCCCGATGCTGTGCACGCAGATCCTGAATGGCCTGGTACGGGCCGCAAAGGTGCTGACGTTTACTCCGGGCAGGGATTACGACGTGGTGGCTGTCAGTTTCGACGCCAGAGAGGGCCCGAAAGAGGCGCTGGCCAAGAAAGCGATTTACCTGAAGGATTACGGGCATCCCGAGACGGCGGCCGGCTGGCATTTTCTGACCGGCAAGGCGGACTCCATTAAACGAGTCACGGACGCCGTGGGATTCCGGTACAAGTGGGACGTTTATACCGCGACATTTGCGCACGCGAGCGCGATTTACGTTCTGACTCCGGAAGGCAGACTTTCAAAATATTTTTACGGCATCGAATACTCACCGAAAGATATGCGGCTGGGACTCGTGGAAGCCTCGCAGAACAAAATCGGCAATGCGGTCGATCAGATTCTTCTGTTCTGCTACCACTTCGACCCCACGTCCGCCAAATACACATTTCTGGCGATGAATATACTGCGGGGCGCGGGAGCGGCGACGTTGCTGATGCTGGGGGGATTCGTGTTTATCATGCTGCGACGAGACAGCAGGCAGAAAGGGAATCGAGCCGCTTAACCAATTATGGGAGAAAAGAGTTTCCAGCTTTTTCCGGAAGCGGCGTCGTCCATCGCCGGTCAGGTAGACGGGCTATACGCCTACCTGATCCTTATCAGCGCGTTTTTCTCGCTGCTGATTGCGTTTCTGGTCGTTTTCTTCGCCATCAAATACCGGCGGCGCGGCAATGAAGTGCCCGAGCCGATGGATGAGCACAGCATCGGCGGCATGGTGCTTGAAATCGTCTGGTCGGTGATTCCACTGGGCCTTTCGATGGTGATGTTCGCATGGGGCGCCAGCAACTTCTTTACCGAGTCGCGGCCTCCGGCGGATTCGATGGAAATCTACGTCACGGGCAAGCAGTGGATGTGGAAAATACAGCACAACGAAGGCGCTCGCGAAATCAACGAACTGCATGTGCCGGTGAACCGGAACATCCGCCTTACGCTCACGTCGGAAGACGTGATCCATGACTTCTCTGTGCCGGCATTTCGCACGAAGACCGACGTGCTGCCGGGTAAGTACACCACCGAATGGTTCCGGCCGACGAAGGTGGGCGAGTATCACATCTTCTGCGCGGAGTATTGCGGGACCAAGCATTCCGGTATGATCGGCACCGTTTACGTCATGAACGAAGCCGACTACAACGCGTGGCTGGGGGCGGGCAGCGGCGAGGGTTCCATGGCCGAACAGGGGCAGGCCCTGTTCAATCAACTGGGTTGCGCGACCTGCCATGCCAGCGCCATCAACAAGCAGAACGGAAGATGCCCCAATCTGAACGGCCTGTTCGGCGGCACGGTCGAGTTGAAAGACGGTTCCCGGACCAGGTTCGACGAATCGTATATCCGCGAGTCGGTGCTTTATCCCCAGGCGAAGATCGTTGCGGGCTACGACGATATTATGCCGACGTTCAAAGGCCTCGTCACCGAAGACGGCATGTTGAAATTGGTTGAATACGTAAAGTCGCTCGGTCCGAGGAACGGTACCCAGACTTCGGCGATTTCGGCGGCGGCAGTTTCGGTGGCAACTGCGACGAGTGCTGCGGAAACGAGCGGTTCCCGGCCCAAAACACGCGCGCAGGACAAAACCAGTCCGCAGGCCGATTCGGTACCGGGGAACAGGTAAGTTGCAAGGAATATCTGTATGATTACGGCGCCTCCTCAAGTAGAAGAAAAAAAGAATTACATTAATGCGACGGACGGCCTCAAGAGCTGGCTTCTGACGCGCGATCACAAGCGGATCGCAATACTGTACCTGCTCGGAGTTACGTTCTTCTTCGCGCTGGGTGGAATGTTCGCGGTGATGATTCGCCTTGAGCTGGCCACGCCGGCGGGCGATCTGGTCGAATCGAATACTTACAACAAGCTCTTCACCATGCACGGCATCATCATGGTGTTCCTGTTCCTGATTCCATCGATTCCGGCCGTGATGGGCAATTTTCTGATACCCCTGATGATCGGCGCCAAAGACGTGGCGTTCCCGCGTCTGAATCTGCTGAGCTGGTACATCTACATGCTGGGCGGGCTGTTCATCCTCACCGTGCTGTTCTTCGGCGGGGTCGACACAGGCTGGACGTTCTATACGCCTTTCAGCACTTCCTACTCGAACGGTTACGTCATAGCGACCGGACTCGGAATCTTTATCACGGGCTTCTCGTCGATCCTCACCGGCCTGAACTTCATCGTTACCATTCACCGCATGCGCGCGCCGGGCCTCACCTGGTTCCGGCTGCCTCTTTTTATCTGGGCGCATTACGCGACCAGCATGATTCAGGTGCTGGGCACGCCGGTTATCGCCGTGACTCTTTTTCTTCTGGTGCTTGAGCGCGGTTTCCACATCGGATTTTTCGATCCGGCATATGGCGGAGACCCGGTACTTTTCCAGCACATGTTCTGGTTCTACTCGCACCCGGCGGTTTACATTATGATTCTGCCGTCGATGGGAGTGGTCACGGAAATTATCACGACTTTCAGCTCCAAGAAACCGTTTGGATACACGTTCATCGCATTTTCGAGCGTCGCGATCGCGGTATTCGGTTTCATCGTCTGGGGGCACCACCTCTTCGTCAGCAGCCAGTCGGTTTACGCCGGGATGGTTTTCTCGATTCTCAGCTACGTGGTCGCCATTCCCTCCGCCATCAAAGTCTTCAACTGGACGGCGACGATGTATAAAGGCTCGGTTCGCGTGACCACTCCGATGCTCTACGCGATAGGGTTCATCGGTCTGTTCACGATCGGCGGTCTGACCGGGCTGTTTCTGGCGAGCCTCGGGATGGACGTACACCTGACCGACACATACTTCGTAATTGCGCATTTCCACTACGTCATGGTGGGCGGCGCGATCATGGGCTTCCTCGGCGGCATTCATTACTGGTGGCCCAAAATCTTCGGGCGCATGTATGACGAAGGCTGGTCGAAGCTTTCGGCCATCATTATCTTCATCGGTTTCAACCTGACGTTCTTCCCGCAGTTCCTGCTGGGATACATGGGGATGCCGCGCCGCTATCATGCCTACCCGGCCGAGTTCCAGGTGCTGAACGTGCTGTCCTCCGCCGGAGCGACGATCCTTGGCGTGGGTTATCTGATTCCGTTCTGTTATCTGCTGTGGTCTTTGAAATACGGGCCCGTGGCGCCCCCGAACCCGTGGGGCGCTACCGGACTCGAATGGCAAACGGCTTCACCGCCGCCCACGGAAAATTTCCAGGTCACTCCCGTGGTGACTCAAGAGGCGTATACCTATTCACCGCAGGAGGTTGTACACGTTGGCTAGTCACACGGCAGATCCTCATGCCACGTCCGCGCAATCGAGCGCGGCGCTGCTGCATCATTTCGAAAGTCCGGCCCAGCAGAAAGACGCCTCTACAATCGGAATGTGGGTGTTTCTGGTCACCGAAGTTATGTTCTTCGGCGGCATGTTTCTGGCCTATTTTGTATACCGGCAGGCGTATCCGGCGGCATTCGCCTCAGCCAGCAATAAAACCAACCTGCTGATCGGCGCCGCGAATACGACCGTTCTGATCTGCAGCAGCTTAACCATGGCGCTCGCGGTGCACTTTGCGTCCATCGGGAAGAAGAACCTGATCGTGCTGTTTCTCATCCTGACGCTTCTGCTCGGGGGTACCTTTCTCGGAGTCAAGAGTTACGAGTATTACGACAAGTACGTGCACCATGAAATTCCGGGTCATAACTTCGAGTGCGAAGGCTGCACGGATGCAGCGCACACCCCGTTGTTCTTTGCGCTTTACTTTGGGATGACAGGGCTTCACGCGACGCACATGATCGTGGGCATTGGCATTATTCTGGTCCTGATCTGGAATGCCCGAAAGGGCGCTTACGGTCCGGCCTACCATACGCCCGTGGAGTTGTTCGGGCTTTACTGGCACTTTGTCGATATTGTCTGGATCTTCCTTTTCCCGCTGCTCTATCTGATAGATAGATCGGCATTGCCTAAATAGAAGACAAAAGAAAACGCATGGCTTCGCATTCCGGTCATTCAAACTCGCACGACGACGCAGCCCACGCCGATCATCTTCGGGCGCATCACGTTGTTCCGAAGCGCATTTATTTCGCCATATTTTTCGCGCTGATCGTTCTCACCTGGGTCACGACCTTGGTATCCACAGTGGATCTGGGGCGCTGGAACATCTTTGTGGCGCTTGCCATCGCCATCTTCAAAGCGTCGCTGGTGGTGCTGTTTTTCATGCACATCTGGTACAGCACAAGGCTGACGAAGATGATCGTTATGGCGAGCGTGTTCTGGCTGCTGCTGATGCTGTTTATCACGATGGCGGATATCTGGACCCGCGGCTGGATGGGCGTCCCCGGGCGCTGAGCGCCCATTTGTTCAGGCGGTCACGCGGGCAGAGCTTACCGGCGCGACCACGTTCAGACGCTCATACTCGGCGTTGAATTCACAGCCGAAAAGAGCAATGGCCGCAAGAACGTACATCCAGAGCAGCAGCGCCATGCTGGTGCCGACGCTCCCGTACAGCACGTTGTAATTGGTGATGTTACGGACGTACCAGCCGAAGACGATGGTTGCGAGCAGCCACAGGATCGTCGCCAGAATCGCACCCGGCCAAACACCCGCCCAGCGTTGCTTCCGGTAAGGTCCATAAAAGTAGAGCATCGCGGTGAGGCTGCAGGTGGCGGTGAAGGCCACCAGGTATCGCATCAGGCGTGAGAGAATCTCCCATCCTGTTGCGAAGGGGTTGAGCGCAGGGTCCACCTTGATGAGCCGCAGGACCGCGCTCTCAATCGCGCCGCCGAAAAGGATCAGCGACGTAGCGCCGAGCAGAGGCGCCAGCGACAGCAGGGCCAGCATCATTCCCACCGTCGCGTGGGCCGAAATGGACCTGTTGCGCGGCACTCTGTAAGCCGCGTTAAAGCCGTCTATCAGGCTCTTGATGACGCTCGAACCCGCCCACAGAGAGAGGATGATCGCCACAACCAGCAGAGATTTCGGGCGCTTTCCGCGAAAATCGAACTGCTGCAGCACGACCTGCTCGGTGCCGGGCGGCAGGACCGTCGACAAAAAAGACAGGATGTTGCGCTGTACGAAATCCGCGCGCATCTGGACGAGTACCGTGGCCGCAGTCGCGAGAACGGGGAAAAAGGAGAGCAGCGCGGAATACGCCGCCCCTTTGGCGATGGTGAAGAGACCGTCGTCAAACGATGCGAATAACGCACGGCGCAGTAGATGCAGCAATTGGCGCGTAGTCATTCATCACAATGTTGTCACAGGATTGGCGGCGGAGCGTCCGCGCCATGCTTTCCAGGCTTCAAGAAAGACAGGGAGCAGGGAAATAAAGATCACTGCCAGAATCACCTTCTCAAAATTGCGCCGGACCACGGCGACCTGTCCCAGCTCGTAGCCGATGGTCATCATGAAGGCGATCCACAATGAGCCGCCCAGCAGGCTGAAGAGCAGAAAGCGGGGATAGGGCATCTCCGCGACGCCTGAGATGAAAGGGGTGCACGTTCTGACGATGGGGATGAAGCGCGCGTACACGATGGCGCGTGCGCCGTACTTTTCGTAAAAGGCTTTCGTGCGCTGCAGATGGTCCGGGTGGAAGAAGCGCGATTTCGGGCGGCTGAAGATGCGGGGCCCTGCCTGTCTGCCGAGAAAATAGCCTACATTGTCGCCGACGATGGCCGCGCACATCAGCAGAGCGGCGAGTAAATAGAGGTTCACGCCGGCGGCGCCGCTGGCAAATCCCACCGAGAAAAGCAGTGAATCGCCGGGAAGAAAAAAACCCACGAGCAATCCGGTTTCAGCGAAGATAATGCCGAACAGGCCGGCGATCCCCAACGGGCTCGCGAGCAACGCGCGCGCGAGTTGAAGGAGCCGTTCGGCGTTATACAGAGACCTCAGGAAGTCAAAGATGGCGTGCATAGCCGGGGTCGCTGAATCTCCGGTAAGTCCGGTTAGCCGCGGTTGCTGTAGCTCTGTACCAGGCGGGTGATCACGTCCTGATGCAGCTTGAGCTTGCCCTCGTCCTGCAGGCGTTTCTTGAGGCCGTCCTCGAACATCGTGGTGCGGTCCCGGATTTTCTGCTGCCGCAGTTCGTCGCGAATACTCGCTGTTTGTGCGGGCAACGCCGCAACGTCGGCGGGTGATTTGGCAACGACTTTAGCTACCACGCGGCCACCCGGCACCCCCGCCGGCCCAAACAGCGTTCCGGCAGCTTTCGTGAAAGCTTCAGACAGCGAACTGGCGGAGCCGACGCCTTCGATAGCGCCCTGGCGGTTCACGTCAGTGGATGTCTTTACTTCGATGCCCATCTCTTTGCCGGCTTTTTGAAGATCGCCGCCCATGCTTTGAGCTTTGGCGAGAAGGTCGCTCGCCTTTTTGTTCAGGATTTCCTCGACCTTCTGCTGGCTCGCTTTGTTGCGAACGTCTGCGCGGGATTCCTCGAGAGTAGCCTGGCGTACAGGCTGATAGTCGGTCACCGAAACCAGCGCGACTTTATTGCCTGCCAGAACGACGGGACCGGGCGCAATTTCGCCCTTCCGCAGCGCCGCAACCGCATCGTTGAGTTCTTTGGATACGCCGATTTCCGGGATGGGATCGCCGCTCTGCAGATTGTCCGCATGGATGACGGCGCCGCCGACAGCCTCCGCCGCCTTTTCCGGGTGGAGCGGGTCTTTGTGAAGTTCAGCTTCGCCTTTATCCGCCAGCTTCTGCATTTCGGCGGAAGCGCCCTGTGCCTTATAAGCTTCGAACAACGTCCCCTTCACTTCGTCGAAGCTCTGGAGATGCGCCTGTTCGTGTTTCTCGATCTGCAGAATGTGATAGCCGTAAGTGGTTTTCACAAGGCCGCTGGTCTGACCCGGCTGCAGCGAGAACGCGGCTTTTTCAAATTCGGGAACGGTCTGGCCTTTTACGATGAAACCCAGCTCGCCACCCATCGCCGCCGAACCGGGGTCCTGAGAATTGTCTTTCGCCAGCTTCGCGAAGTCCCCCCCGGACTGTACCTGCCTGAGGATGCCTTCGGCGCGTGCCTTCATGGCCGCGTCATTCGTCGCATCCGATTTGATAAGGATGTGGCGCACCTGTACACGTTCCGGCGTCCTGAATTTATCCTGCGCGGCGGTATAGGCTTTCATCAGCTCCGCATCGGTCGGGGCCGGCATGGCGGCGGCGACTTTGGCCGGGTCGATCAGCACGATCGCAAGGCTGCGCTTCTCCGGCGTCAGGAACATCGCCTTGTGCGCGTCGTACCAGGCTTTGGTTTCGGCCTCGTTGGGCTGGGCTTCCGCCTGATATTTAGCGGGCGACAGCAGAGCATATTCGATCCGGACTTTATCGTTCCTGCGATGGAACTCGTCGGCGATCTCGCGCGGAGAAACCACCACGCCTTCGCTGACGATCTGGCGCAGGCGGTTCACAACCAGCTGGCGCGCCGTATCGCTTTTCAGATCCGCCATGGTGACTCCCTGCTGCTGCAGCAGAGCGTTCAGCGTGGTCCCATCCACTTTGCCGTTCTTCACGAGCTCGGCAGGCAAAGTATCCATGATCGCGTTTTCCGTCTCGTCCGCCGAGGCGCGAATGCCCAGCCGGTTCGCTTCGTAGGCCATGGCGCGGTCGGTGATCATCTGCTGCACGATCTGCGGAACGTAAATGGCGAGAAGTGCGGGGGGCAACTGCCGGCTCCGGGTTATGTTCTGGATGACTCTGGAAACCTGCTGAGACGTAATACGATCTTTGCCGATGGAGGCAACAACGGTGGTGTCGTTGGGATTGCCCGTGTCCGTTCCGGAGGTCGGAATCAGATACGTCACCATCGAGAGAGCGACCAGACCGAGTAGTACGCTCAAGGTTATACGCACAGCCTTATCGCGGCTGCGAAACAAATCAAACATTTTGCCGGGGAATCTCCTGCTGAAATTGAAACCTTAATTGTACCGCGAGGTTGCAGGGATAGCGAACTGGCCTTAAGGGCGCACCAGGGCGCCGAGCGCGTTCTCGAAATCGGCGAGAAGATCCCGCCAATCCTCAATTCCGACCGAAATCCGCACCAGCCCTTCTCCGATGCAGCTGGCATCAAGGTCGTCCGCGCCCCAGCTCGAATGTGTCGTAGTGCGCGGATGGCACACCAGCGTCTCCACCCCGCCGAGTGAAACGGCGTTCCGCGCGATCCTCAGTTTACGCAGAAATTCGAATGCCGCCTTCTTGCCGCCCCTGATATCAAGCGAGATGATGCCGCCCGGAAAATCGCATTGCCCCTCGAAGATTCTGATCTGCTCCGCCTCCTGAAACAGGGTCGGATAGTACACCTTCTCCACTGCCGGGTGTTTCGCCAGCTGCTCCGCGATTCTCTGCGCGCTCTTGCTCTGGCGGTTCATCCGCAGCGAAACAGTGGAGAGCCTCGTATTCAGAATCCAGCATTCGTCCGGCTGCAGGATGTTCCCGAAGAGACTCCTTTTGCTGCGGATCTTCTTCATCAGGGCCGTATCGCGCGTCAGCGCCACGCCCCCGATAATGTCGCTGTACCCGCCCAGATATTTGGTGGCCGAATAGAGCGATACGTCCGCTCCCAGCGCCAGCGGATGCTGGAAAGCCGGCCCCAGAAACGTGTTGTCCACCATGACAAGCGGTCGTTGGTCTTTCCCCGGGAAGGCCGCGCGCACCTGCTCACATGCGTGTCTGATGTCCGTCATCACAATTGTGGGGTTGGCCGGCGATTCGATCAGGACTACGCGCAGATTTCCGGTCGCGCGAATCGCCTGGGCCATTTCGGCGCTCTGCCCCGCCGCCACAGCGAGACTTTCCACCCCGAAGTCCCTGAGAAAATCCGCAATGAAGGTCTGGGTGGCTCCATAGATTGGAACCGTGAAGATAATACAGTCGCCGGGCCGCACCACAGCCAGCAACGCGGTCATGATCGCAGCCATCCCCGAATTGAAAACCGCCGCCGCCTGCGCTTTCGGTTCGAGCGGGAGTACCTGCTGCTCCAGAATTTCGGCATTCGGATGATTGAATCGCGAATAAACCAGATCCAGATGTTCTCCCGGATTCAGCACCGCGCGCCCGCTCATCACCTGAAACGCCTTCTCCGCCTCCTCGGGACTGGAGAAGACGTAAGTCGAGCTGCGAAAGACCGCGGGCCGGGCCGACCCCACCGACAGCCTCGGATCGAAGCCGCGCGTCAGCACATCGGTCTCGGGATGCAATCCCTTCAGGTTCTCTTCGTCGGGCATTGTATGGCTCCCTGGGTTGGCAGCACGCCTGCACCCACTTCTATTTGAATCCTTTACTCCCTGCAAAAATCTATGGACTTATGGCAAACACGGGAAAAACAGCGCTGATTACCGGAGCGAATAAAGGATTGGGTTTTGAAATGGCGCGGCAACTCGGCAAAGCCGGCGTGACAGTGGTGCTGGGCGCGCGCGACGCGCAGAAGGGCGAAGCCGCCGCGGCAAAACTGCGGGCCGAAGGTCTGGACGCGCACTTTTTCAAGCTTGAAGTCACCAACCCGGCCGACCACTCCGCGGCCGCCGCATTCCTCGATGCAAAGTTCGGCCGTCTGGACATCCTGATCAATAATGCGGGAATTACCGCCGAAGTCCTTGGCGCGGGTAATAAAACGAGCACTATCACGCAGGAGGCCCTCCGCCGCACTTTCGACACCAACTTCTTCGCGCCCGTCGCGCTCACCCAGGCCGTGCTGCCTCTTCTGCTGAAAAGCGACGCGGGCCGCATCGTGAACATGTCGAGCCTGCTGGGTTCGCAGACGCTCCAGGCGGACCCATCGAGCCCCATTTACGATTTCAAAGCGCTGGCGTACGACTCTTCAAAAGCCGCTCTGAACTCTTTCACGATCCACCTGGCTTATGAGTTGAAAGATACGAAAATCAAGGTGAATTCCGCCCATCCAGGCTGGGTCAAGACAGATTTGGGGACGGACGCAGCTCCGATGGAAATTCCCGAAGGCGCAAAGACCGGGGTCGAACTGGCGCTCCTCGGAGAAGACGGGGAGACAGGCGGCTACTTCCATCTGGGCAAGCGCCTCCCCTGGTAGTCCGATATGCAACTCAGATGCCTATGTCTTCATGCCAAAGCAGAGGCTGATCGCGAATAAAATCGGCCATCATCCGGATGCACCCGGCGTCCTGCACCACCTCGACCTCAATGCCGTTGGCGCGCATGTAATCTTCGGCGCCATGGAAATTTTCGTTCTCGCCCACAACCACGCGCGGAATCTTATAGAGAACAATCGCCCCGCTGCACATCGGGCAGGGCGACAGCGTTGAGTAGATCGTGCTGTTTCGATAAACGCGCGCCGGGAGCCGGCCGGCATTCCGCAGGCAATTCATCTCGCCATGGTCGATGGCGCTGCCGGTCTGCACGCGGCAGTTGTGTCCCCGCCCGATAATCCTGCCTTCATGAACGAGCACCGAGCCGATGGGAATGCCGCCCTCGGCCAGACTCTTCCGCGCCTCTTCCAGCGCGGCATCCATGAACGGGTCTCTCGTCATTGCCAAAGGATAGAACGCTTACTGCGCCCAGTGGCTTCAAGGAATAAGGGAGTTCCCACGGAACTCCCTTCCCTGAATACGCCGGGGCTGCGCAGGACATGCGCCTGCGACTCCCCGGCGCGAACCGGTTAGACAGCAATCCGGAAAGCGGTGTAACCAATCAGAGCGCCCATGCCGGATCCCACCAGCACGTCGCTCAGAAAATGCATCCCCACGATCAGCCGCGAAACCGCGACATTCGCGGCCAGTAACAGCAGCAGCGGCATGATCTCGGGATAGAAAGAGCCCAGCGTGACCGCCACGGCGAACGCCGTTGTCGAATGTCCCGAAGGAAAGGAAAACCTGTCGCGGGTCGCTATATGTGCCCAGCAGTGGGGCTCAATATCCCGCGGTCGCGTCCGGCAGAACATGCGCTTGAGGGTATGAAAGAGCAGAATTCCGCCCGTCACGCGCCAGCCGCTGCTTCGAGAGCGCGCCATCGCAGGGCATCCGGCGACAGAAGCACAGCAATGCCCACCAGCGCCCAAAGCCAGCCGTCTCCGGCGCGCGTGGCGAGCAGCATCCACCAACGGAACCAGCGAGGCGCCCGCCAGCGGTTGAGCCGCCGCATCAGCCGGAAGTCCGGAACCGAGAGAGTTGATTTGGCGCGCGCCAGAGTCATAAGATGACCTGTCGCGCGACACCCGCCGGATTTTCAGGCCTGTTTTTCTGCCCCCAATACCAGGCGTAAGCCATCTCCCGAAAGCAATGCGCCAGGGTGAAGGCCGGCGCCAACGGTAAGAGAAAAGAGCAAAGACGCATCCACGGAGTCGCGCGCAGCAGAGAACCGCCGATCGAGAATACGTCCCCCGTGAGTTTGAAAAAGTCCCCGGACTCCCCCCGTGCGGTGCTTTGTCCGCGGCGCAGTCCCGCCAGAAACTCTCTGGCATTCGATGCGCCTTCGACCTCGGTAAAGGTCCGCGCCGCGCCCGCGAGCGTATGGGAATCGCTGCCGCCCATTACAGGTTTGTTAAAGCGCGCCGCAAAATCTCCGGCGAGACGGTTGGAGCGTTTCAGCATCTGGCCGTTGATCGTTTCAACGCCGTGAAAATCGCGCGCGAAAACGGCGAAATCGTCTTCGTCGCGCGATCCCGTCAGGCTGGAATAGAGATGGTTGACCGTGACGAACAGACGGTTCTCGGCTGCGTAAGCCAGCAGGCTCTGGACGTCGCCGCGGCGGCGTTGCAGCTCGACATGGTCATGCTCGGAAATTCCATAAACGCCGGCGTGCATTTTCGTGCCGCTCGGCATGGTGCAGGTGACTTCCTCGCTGAGAAAGAAATCGGGATATCGCCGCAGATCTTCCACGGCGTCAATGGAATCGTGATCGGTCACGGTGACGAGGTCCATGCCGCGCTCTTTCAGGCGAGCGTAAAGCGCAAGCGGCTCGTTATATGACTCCAGACAAACGCGGGAGAGTACGGGAACCGTACACATCCCGGAGTGAATCGTGTGAACGTGGAGGTCGCACCTCATGCTTCCGTTGTAAAACGCGGCCCGTTACAGATCGGTGATTTGCCCGCGAAACATTTGTGAAGCGCTGTGTGCCTGCCACAGGGGTGGTGATATTTTGGAGCGATGCGTGTCCTGCCGATCCTGCTAGCCTGTGGTCTGATGTCCTGCTCATCCAATAATTCCGAAACAAAGGCTCCCCCGGCTCAGGTAACGGCCGTGAGCCCGGACGCTTATCTCGCGAAGGCTGCCGCCGAACCGGGCGCCGTTAAAACCGCAAGCGGCCTGATCTATCGCGAACTGCGCGCAGGAACGGGCGCTTCTCCCAAAGCCAGCGACATGGTGACGGTGAATTATAAAGGCGCGTTGACCGATGGCGCCGAGTTTGACAGTTCTTACAAGCGAAATCAGTCCGCTACTTTCCCGCTCAGCGGCGTGATCCCCTGCTGGACCGAAGGCGTGCAGATGATGAAGGTCGGGGGCAAGGCGCAGCTGGTGTGTCCGGCAGCCATCGGCTATGGGGATCGCGGCAGCCCGCCCGCTATTCCGGGCGGCGCGACGCTGGTATTCGAAGTGGAACTGCTCGGAATCGGCCGCTCTTAACGAGCGGATTACCTGTCGATACCGACCTGGCTCAGCATCCAGGCGTATTCAAACGCCTGATCTTTAAGGCGGTCATAGCGGCCCGATGCGCCGCCGTGGCCGGCCGGATCCATCTTCAG
>JALYHT010000224.1 GCA_030776225.1 Acidobacteriota bacterium
GACGTAGTCGGCCCGCTCGATGGTCTCCGCATCGTGTTCTACAACCAGTACGGTGTTCCCCAAATCGCGCAGGGCGGTTAACGTATCGAGCAACCGATCGTTGTCGCGCGGATGCAGTCCGATCGAGGGCTCATCCAGCACATAAAGTACGCCCCGCAGTTTCGACCCGATCTGAGTGGCCAGCCTGATCCTCTGCGCTTCCCCGCCCGAAAGGGTCGACGCGGCGCGGTCGAGACTCAGATAGTGCAGGCCTACCGACTCCAGAAATTCGAGACGGCGCCGAATCTCATCGACCACGCGCCCGGCGATCTGCTCTTCACGCGCGCCGAGCTTCCATGTTCGCGCCATGATCAGTGCCCGCGAAACCGGCATCGCGGTGAACTCGGCAATAGAAACGTTCTTCACGCGAACAGCGAGGCTGCCCGGACGCAAACGCCTGCCTTCGCAAACTGGACAAGGAACCGCCGACATGTACTCGGTGAGCCATTCCCGATACTCCTCCGGCGCATCGCTATAAATTTCTTCGAGCGTCGAGACAATGGCGCTCAGCAGCCCTTCCCGCGCGGCAAGCGGCAGTTTCTCCCACGGATTTTTGAGCTTCGCTTTGAGAGATTTCGCCGTTTCCTGCACGCGATTCGCAACCCGGCTCGACCCGGCGCCCGGCCCGAGCGCGCCTTCCATCAGAGGCTTTGTGGCATCCACAATGATCTTGTCCGGATCGAATGCCCACGTGTTGCCGATGCCAGAGCACTCTTCGCACGCGCCATACGGGCTGTTGAACGAAAACGACCGCGGCTCCAGTTCGGGCACGCTCGTCCCGCACTCCACGCAGGCGAGCTTCTGTGAGTAAAGCTTCTCCTCGCCATCCACAATCGAGATCAGCACCAGACCGTTGGCCAGTTTGGTCGCGGTTTCAATCGAAGCCTCCAGCCTCTTTTCGATTCCCGGCTTTGCCAGCAGCCTGTCCACGATGACTTCTATCGTGTGATTCCGCCGCTTATCCAGCGGGATGTCGTCCTCAAGCGAGCGGATTACGCCGTCGATACGGGCTTTCAACAGACCCTGACGAGCCAGCTTTTCCAGATCTTTTTTGAACTCGCCTTTGCGTCCGCGCACGATCGGAGCCATCACGAGTATGCGCTCTTCCGGTCTGAGCGATAAGACATGCTTCAGAATCTGTTCCGTGGTCTGGCGCGAAATCACGCTGCCGCAAACCGGGCAGTGCGGCGTCCCGATAGACGAATACAACAGCCGCAGATAATCGTAAATTTCAGTGATGGTGCCGACCGTGCTGCGCGGGCTGCGGCCCGTGGTCTTCTGGTCTATTGAAATCGACGGGCTCAGGCCGTCGATCGAATCCACATCCGGCCGCTCCATCTGGTCCAGAAACTGACGCGCATAAGTCGACAGAGTCTCCACATAGCGCCGCTGGCCCTCCGCGTATATGGTGTCGAAAGCGAGGGAAGACTTTCCGGATCCACTCAGTCCCGTGATAACGGTAAGGGTATTTCGCGGAATTCGGACACTGATATTCTTTAGATTGTGTTGGCGCGCGCCCGAAACTGTGATTTCTTCCAGCATTTCCGATAAACCTTTAAACCGATATGAAAACAATTCGCCACAATATCTGAAGATCGATGCCAGTATGCAGAAACTGCGGGCATGAAGCTGTCCGCAAACCCCGGAACATGGCGTTGAAACTGGTCTCCAGAGCTTTATACCAGTGCGATCAGTGCGGGGACCATTTGCATTTTTACCGTTCGCCCGTCGCGATTTTCAAGCGTTGGAGCCAATGTCCACTTTGCCATAACCATAGCGTGACGAAGATACGGAAACCCGACCGGGTCGACCGTATGAGCCGTAACCCGCTGCGGCGTCTCCTGCGGTTTTTCGGCTGTCCTCTCTACCACTGTACATTCTGCCGGTATCAGTTCCGCGACTGGCGTCCGCTCTATCCTGGGACCGCGCAGAACTCTGTCCGCGGCAATCGCCAAAAATGGAATTAGCGGCGCAGACCGGCGATAAGGGGAAAAGGCTGGACGCTTACCTGCATGAGAAGCTTCCCGAATACAGCCGTTCGCGTTTGCAGGCGTGGATTCGCGACGGGCGCGTCCACGTGAACGGCGCGGCTGGTAAGCCCTCCACTTTATTGCGCGGCGCGGAACGGATCGAAGTCGAACCGGCCCGGCTCGCTTCGCTCAAAGCGGAACCCGAGGACATTCCTCTGTCCGTCCTTTATGAAGATGCGGGCGTTGTAGCGATCGACAAACCGGCCGGCATGGTGGTACATGCGGGCGCTGGAATCCACGCGGGCACTGTTGTGAATGCCCTGCTCCATCGTTTCAGCCTCTCGAACATCGGCGGCGACCTGCGCCCGGGCATCGTCCACCGCCTCGATCGTTTCACGACCGGAGTTCTTCTGGTGGCCAGGACCGACGCAGCCCATCAGGACCTCGCGCAACAGTTTCAGGCGCGCACTGTCGAGAAAATTTACCTGACGCTGGTGGAAGGAGCACTCTCCGGCGCCGGCCGCATACAGAAACCCATCGCGCGCGACCCCCGCAACCGAGCCCGCATGACTGCCCGGCTCGCATCCGGACGGGCGGCTCTTACTGACTGGAAGGCGCTGGCTGGTTACCCTGGCTTTACTTTTCTTGAAGTCCGTCTGGGAACGGGGAGGACACACCAGATTCGCGCTCACATGGCGGCTATGGGGCATCCGGTGGCGGGCGATCGGCTCTACGGCGCCAAAGCGTCGCCATGGAATCGATACTTCCTCCACGCTCATCGGCTCGGTTTTTGCAGCCCCGCTACGGGCGAGGCGGTCGTGGTTGTTTCGCCGCTGCCTGCCGATCTGGAAGCCTGGAAGTGCTCGCTGGTTCCCTGAACTGCGCAGGCTAAGAGGCCCAGGGATCGATCAATTCCACGCCGCAGTCGGCGAAGTCGCGCTTGTCTCTGGTGGCCAAGGAAGCTCCGTTTACACGCGCGATGGCCGCGATCTGACAATCGAACTGTCCGATCGGCCTGCCGAGCTTTCTCCTGTTCGCAGCCAGCACCGCGAAGATAGAGGCGGCGGCCTGATCGAACGGCAGCACGCGTTCCATGAATTGTTCCTGAAAGGCCTTTGACGCGACCTGATGGAGCGATTCCCGCTTGCGCCCCGGAGGCATCAGCTCAATTCCGTAGAGAATCTCCGTTTTCGTGACCGCGGT
>JALYHT010000225.1 GCA_030776225.1 Acidobacteriota bacterium
ATCCAGCGGGCCAAGCCCCGTCGCGTAAATTACCAGATACTCGCCTGCGTGCGCGGGGTTGGCGGCCGTCACCAGCGAGAAATCGGCCGTGTGCACCACAATCCCCTGCGTAGTGGAGGCGCCGTACATGAAGATTCCGGGCGAATATGTAGCTACGCTGAGCGATTGCACAGCGCTTGAAAGGTTTCCGCGATTGACCTGCAGACTCGCGGTCCCCACGGGAGTATTAAACGGGATCTGTACGTTGATCTGACCTGGCGAAACGAAATAGAGGGGCGCGGAAACGCCGTTTACCGTAACGCTGGTGTTTCCAAGAACCGTCGGCAGCGGCGTAGCCGTTGCGGATATTGTCTGGCTGGCGAAAGACGACCCAAAGATCGCCACATAAGATCCGGGGGCGACGGCCAGGTTCGTTGCATAGCTCGCGGCGTTCACCGCCGAATTGGGCGAAAGGACCGGCTGAGCGGAAGGAGTCCCGGCAATCAGCCGGATACGGTTGTTCAGATCGTCGGAAATATAGATGTTGTTGTTGGCATCGATCGCCAGTGCCCAGGGATGATTCAGCGTCGCGCTGACCGCCGCGCCTCCGTCACCGGAGAAACTGCTGACGCCTGTGCCTGCGATGGTGGAGATCCTGCCCGCGGTATCGACTTTGCGCACGCGATTATTTCCCGCATCCGCTATATACATGTTGCCCGCGAGATCGAAGGCGACGTCAGACGGAAGATTCAGGGTGGCGCTGGTGGCCAGGCCGCCATCTCCCGTGAAGGTGGCCGCGCCCGTTCCGGCTACGGTGGTGATAATGCCGGCAGTCGAAACTTTGCGAACGGCATTGTTGCCCGTATCCGCTATATAGAAGTTGCCGGCCTGATCGAACGCAAGCCCCAGCGGGTAATTCAACGATGCGGCCAAAGCATTCTGCCCGTCTCCCGCGTAGCCGACGACTCCGTTGCCTGCAACAGTGGAGATAACGCCGTTGACGCCGATACGGCGCACGCGCATGGCAGAGGGGCTGGTATCGGTGAAGTAAAGGTTGCCCGAAGCATCGAAAGCGATTGCGGTGGGAACGCCGATTTGCGCGTTCACCGCGGCGCCGCCATCCCCTGTGTACCCTTCAACCCCCGTGCCGGCGACGGTCGAGATGACGCCCGACGCGCTCACTTTCCGAATACGGCGGCTGCCCGGATCCGCAATATAAACATTGCCGCTGCCATCGACTGCCACAGCGAGAACATTACTGACACCCGCGCTGTTGGCCTGGCCTCCGTCTCCTGAAAATGTCTGGGTACCGATGCCCGCAAACGTCGATATGATGCCCTGCGAATTTACGGCGCGAACCCGGAAGTTCATCTCATCGGCGATATAGACGGTTCCATTGGGCCCGACCGCGAGACCTTTCGGGGTGTTGAGGCCGGCCGTGGTGGCGGCTCCGAAATCGCCGCCGAAACTCGCCGTCCCGTTCCCCGCGAAAGTTGAGATCGTCTGGGAGGAAAGCGTCCCTGCCATCAGCACGATCAGGAAAGCGGGCGAAGCGGGCGCGTACATTTTGTTTTTCATTCTCGATACATGAAACATCTTTGTTCCTCGTTCTTTTGATATACGGTGTTATGCCGCGCGGGCGCTGCGTCCGCAAGCGCTGTTGATCGTGCGTTTCAGCTTGAAAGCGGAATCGTCTTTCCTGATGGAGCCGACTGCGCCCGCCTCAATGCAGCGCGCAACCAGCCTCTCATCGTCATCCATCGACAGGATAAGAATTTTGGCGTTCGGGTTGATGGATTTCATGCGGAGAACGGTCTGCGACCCGCTGGCATCGGGCGTGGTCGCGTCGAGCAATACCACGTCGGGCCGAACCAGTTTCATTTGTTTAATGGCTTCCCTTGCGGTGCTCGCTTCGGCCGCCACTTCAATGACAATTCCCTGCTGCAGAAGAGCCTTGATACCCTCTCTGAACAACGTGTAGCGATTGCAGATAAGAATTCTGATGGGGTGTACCGCACCATCTTCTGTAATAGGACTCATTTACATCTTCCTGTGGCGTGCACCCATCACTCGGTAAAGATAGGGACGCGAAATGTCCGACCGGGCACGTATCTGCAATTGTGCTTCCAGAATTTACGTCTCAATAATGCCTTTTTTAAGGGATTAATTTATGCCTGACGTTTAAGATACAGGGCTGCACGGAAGTTTTTGCACAGTTGGAGTCAGCGAGAATTTCCGGGGTTACGTCAGACAATGATCCATTCGCCGCCCCGGATTGAGCAAGCGTAATAAAAAGTACGTTTTTAATAAAAGTTTGTGAAATTAAGAACGCTGGGGCACCAAGTGCACCGTGTCGTCCCGTACGTGCCGGAGTTGGACACACTCCTCGCCTACGCGTTGTTTGTCTCCGACGCACCTGGCGATTCACTATTCAAAGGCAGGAACTGAACAATGCAGCGGTTGAAACGGAAAATGCTTTCGGGGAATTGTCTGGCGGGCTTGATTTTCGCCGGCGTGATATGCCAGCAGGCGGCGAACGCTGCGGCCGAACCCGAGGCTACAGTGGCTCCCCCGAGTGTCAATACCGACTACAGGCTGGGGCCTGAAGATGTGGTCGACATCTTTGTCTGGAAAGAACCCGATCTCTCCACAAGCGTGGTGGTGCGGCCCGACGGAAAGATTTCGCTCCCCCTTGCCGGCGAAATCGAGGTCACCGGCAGGAGCGCCAGCCAGCTACAGCAGGACATCGCGGCGAGGCTGCAGAAGTATGTCAGTCAGCCCATTGTCAACGTGATGGTGAAGCAGATCAACAGTCAAAAGATCTCCGTGCTGGGCGAGGTGCGAAAACCCGATGTCTACAAAATAAAGACTCGGGTATCCGTGCTCGATGCGATCGCGATGGCGGGCGGCTTCACAGACCTCGCAAGGCCCACGAAAGTTGTTGTGCTGCGGAAAACCGCCGAGGGCCAGCAGCAACGCTTTCGCCTCAACCTGAAAGAAATTACCGAAGGGCAGGGCCAGCCGTTTTACCTCGAACCTCTCGATACGGTTTATGTGGAAGGCCGGTAGGCGCTTGCGAACCGGTCATACACTTCAGCACTGGACCGTACGGTTGTTCGCGACCGGCGCGGCTTCCGCGCTGCTGATTGCGACCGCGGCCGCCCAGGATCGGCTGAACGGCTTTTTTCTGACTTCGCCGGTGGAAATAAGCTCCGGATACAACAGCCAGTTCCTGGCTGGATCGAAAAAGCTGAACGATTACGAAACGCTGCTCGCCGGACCCACCTTTTCCTGGCTGCGCACGACGCACCGCACGGAATTTTCAATCGATTACCAACCGGAATTCGAATGGTTTGCGCGTTACGGCAATCTCGATTCGTGGAACCATTCCTCGACCATGCGACTGACACATCGGATTAATGCACGGTGGTCTCTGGTGGCCGGGAACTCGCTGCTTTCGACAGACGACCCCACCCGCGCCATGGGCAACAGTCTGGTACTGCTGCCACGCGGCCGATATTTCCAGGACAGCTTCTATCTGGGGGGCGGCTACAAAATCGATGGCGCGACCAAACTGACTTTCCGTTTCGACGGGGCCATAAACACGATGCAGCTGCCACAACCGCTGACGGGACAGCTGGATCATGCGTCGAACGCGGGCAGCGTTACGCTGGACCGGTCGCTTACATCGGCGCAGAGCGTCTCCGCGACGTATTCGTTCCTGCATTTCACGCCTTTCCACCCGGAGATATCGGGCAACCCGACCAACGTTCAAATCGTGAACGGCGTTTATACCTGGAACGTGGGGGAAGGCTTCGCGATCAGGGCCGCTGGAGGGTTTGTGGGCGGTCCGCAGAACGCCGTGACGGGCGGGGTTACCGCCGAGAAGACGTTTGGAAAGCTCTGGACCGCGGTCGGTTATCAGCGTTACGTGGGTTTCTTCGGCGGGCTGAATCCGGTGATCGGGCCGCAGTCTTCCGCGGAACAGTTCGCGGGCGGCGTTTCTCCGAACTCGGTGTATCAGGTCTTTTCTTTCCGCGCCAAAGGTCAGTTATGGAAAAAATTCTGGCTTGAAGCGGGCGGACAAAAAGCCACCACTTCGGCGACGGATATTACGCCCGGGATCCACAGCCTGATCGGGAACGCGCGGCTGGATTACCGATTGACAGAAAGAGTATCGCTGTTCGCGCGAGCGGATTATTACGGGCAGGACGTGAACCGTTTTATCGACTCGCCAGTTTCAGAGCGCCGGTTCTATCTCGGACTCGACGTCAACGTGGCGCATTATTACCGGCCCCCGGCCAACACAGTCAAACACCGCGCACCGGCTCAGGAGACTCAACCCCCGCCTGCCGCACCCGATGAAGATGAAAAAAAGCCTGTCGCAGATGACGACAGTGGAGAACGTAAATGAAGACCGGCGCCCCTGCCAAACAAATGTCCGTATTTTCCGTGCTGCGAGCGCTGCAGCGCAGAAAACTTTTCCTGCTTTTACCGGTCGTGGTGCTCACCCCCGCCGTGGCGTTTTACGTGATGAAAATGCCGCAACTCTATCGCGCGCAGGCGCTGGTGGGTTCGGAGCCTATGGTGCAGGATCGTCTGACATTCGGTCAGCGTACCGAAGCCGTCGCGCTCCCGGCTCAGGACGAAATGAGAGCGATCCGCCAGACGCTGATGAGCGACGCGGTGCTGACCAAAGTCATCGATGAGTTCCACTTGTATCCCGCGGCGACCCGCGACGAACAGCGGAAGGCGATCGATGCAATGAAAGAACAAATCAGGATTCAGATTGAAGGGACGAATGCCTTCTATATCCAGTTTCAGGGGAAGAATCCCAATCAGGTCACGCAGGTAGCGAACCGGCTCGCGGCGCTCTTTACCCAGCAGACTGCCACGATTCGCGATACGCACGCGGATCTGCAGGACAGCTTTCTCGATAAAGAAGTCGCGGACGCGAAAGCGCGTCTGGATAAACAGGAGGAGGCGCTCAAGTCATACCGGCAGAGCGGCGCGCAGCAGGTGCCCGAGCGATTCGCCGACAATCTGAAGGAGTTCCAGACGCTGCAGGAACAGATCCGCAATAAGGACGATCAGATCACGGAAGCCGAAGCGAAAAAATCGGCGGACATGGCGGAACTGAGCGCAATAGAAAAACAAGGCGCGCTCGATCCGGAACCGCAGGAGAAATCTCTCGTGGAAATCCAGATCGATGAACAGAAGAGGAAAGTGGCTCAGCTTCGGGCGAGATACACGCCGGAGCACCCGGAAGTGATTCGGGCGCAGAGCGAACTTCGCGATCTGCAGGCGAGCGCGCCGGCGAAACCCGCTGTAACGCATCGCCCCGCTTCACAGATTCAGATGCGCTATCTGGCTTTGCAGGCTGAGTTGAAATCTCTCGATCCGAAGATTGCAAGTTATCGACAGGACCGCAGCGCTCTTGCCGGTCAGGTACAGGGTTATCAGCGCATTATCAATTCGTCGCCGGCTTATGCAACCGCGCTGACGGATCGTATGCGGGATTCCAACGATGCGCGGACCTCTTACGAAACACTGCTGGCAAAACAACAGGAAGCGCGCCTGAACCATCGCGTTCAAAAAGATGCCGATGGCGTGGCTTATAAGGTGCTCGAACCGGCCGAAGTTCCCGCGGCCCCGTTCAGCCCGCACCGAAGCCGCATGATTCTGCTGGCGTTTGCAGCGAGCCTCGCAATGGGCTTTGTCGGTATCGTGGTGGCGGAACGGCTCGACACCAGCTTCGAAACGAGCGAAGACTTCGAAGCCTACACAGACATCCCGCTGCTTTCGGCTATCCCCTCGATTGCGACCCCTCTGTCCGGTAAACAGCGAGCAGGCAGGGTGACCCCAATCCGCCCGTCCCCTGCAAATCTTAAAGGCGAAGCGGGCGAGCATTTCCAGAACAACAGGCTGGCTGTGCTCACCGACCCCGACAGCATCGCCGCCCAGCAATACAACATTCTGGCGCTGAAAGTCCAGAAATGGATGAGCAGGACTGGCGGCAAGACGCTCGTGATCACGAGTTCGACAGGCGAGGAGGGTAAGTCGCTTACCGCCCTGAACCTCAGCCTGGCGCTCGCCTCCTCTATGGGAGGAGGCGTACTGCTGGTCGATTGCGATCTTCGCCTGCCACAGATTCAGAACCGCCTGGGGTTGCAATCGGACCCGGGCCTGGCCGATCTGCTGGTATCGGGCAGCAGCGATGCGAGCCCCTATATCTCCCGCATCGGCGACCTTGACGTGATGCCGGCCGGCACAAACGCAGTGCAACAGACCAGGCTGCTTGCCTCGGCGCGCGGCCATGAAGTGATGGCTAAACTTCGCGACCAATACCGAATCGTGGTTCTCGACAGCCCTCCGGTTGTTCCGATCTCCGACAGCCATACGCTTTCGGGCCTGGCGGACGGAGTGGTGATGGTGGTACGCGCCCGGCGAACGAGGCCGGAACTGCTGCAGCGCGCACTCGCCAGTCTGGAAGCTCAGAATCTGGTGGGCGTGGTCTTGAACGATGTGGAACTGAACTCGACGCCTTACGCCTATGCCTACCGCTATTACCAGCAGCACTATCTCAAAAGAAGCTGAGGGCGCCAGGCCACGGATCGGGAGAGGACGCTGAACATGTTTCGCATCGTCGGTATCGGAGGTGGGACGGGACTGCCGGTATTGTTACGCGGTCTGGCGACGCAACCTGGGGTCAGCGTCTCGGCAATCGTCACCGTTTCAGACAACGGGGGTTCGAGCGGGCGCCTGCGGGACGGCTTCGGCATGCCCGCGGTGGGCGATCTGCGTAATTGCCTGGTGGCGCTGTCGGACCCGGAATCGACGCTTGGCTCGCTTTTTCAGCATCGCTTCACTTCGGAGGGCGGCATGGCGGGGAGCGAGCTGGAAGGACATGCGCTCGGAAACCTGATCGTAGCGGCTCTTTACCAGAAAACAGGTTCCCTGATTCAAGCCATCGAACTTGCCGGCCAGATCATGCCCCAGAGAGGACATGCGATGGCCGCGACCGAGATGCCCACGACATTATGCGCCTCGTTCCGCGATGGCGCCGTGGTGCGGGGAGAGTGTCAGATCGCGGCCGCGCGAGGGGAAATCGAGCGCGTGTGGCTGGAACCGCAAAGTCCGCCGGCCTCCCGCGGGGTGCTCGATGCGATACGAACGGCGGACGCTGTTGTTCTGGCGCCGGGCAGTCTTTATACCAGCATCGTGCCGAATCTGCTGGTGGATGGAATTGCCGATGCCATTTGTAAATCCGCTGCCGTGAAGATCATGGTCTGCAATCTGATGACGCAGCCGGGGGAGACGGAAAACTATACGGCCTCGGACCATCTTCGCGTGCTCGAAAGCTATCTCGGGGCGCGCGCCATACAGGTCATGATCGTCGCGGCGGACAAAAGAAGAGCGCGTTCCAGACGTTATGCGGCGGCGGGGGTGGATTTCGTGCGATTCGACCGCGAGGAAATACTGGCGCGCGGCATCGTCCCCGTGGAGGCAGGTGTGGCAGAACGCCACGACGGCCGGATTCGGCACGATGCGGACAGCCTTGGCAAAACTATCGTCAATCTTCTGCAGGCCCGTACGGCCAGTGTATTTTCAGGAGCGCAGGCGAAGGCGAATGAGGATTCCCGCTCCCTTATACCCCTGCATGCCTGTGTCTAGTGTTCCCGATGCCCGCCCACGTCTTCTGGATCTCGCTCCTGGTCACCCTCTGGGTCTATATGGGGTATCCGCTGTTGTTGATCGTCTGGCGCGCCATACGACGCCGGCCCGTAAGAAAAATTTATCAGGAACCCACCGTCAGCATCGTGCTGGCGATGCACAACGAAAGCCACACGGTTCAGGCCAAGATGCTGAACTGCTTTGCGCTGGACTATCCGGCGGATAAGCTCCAGATCATCGTCTCGCTCGATGCGCCTTCGGACAACACGGAAGACCTTCTGGAGCCGTGGGAGCAGCGGGGCGTAAAGGTCGTTCGTTCGAATGTCAGAAAAGGCAAGGCGGCGGCGATTAACGCGGCGATGCCTTTCGCGAGCGGCGAGATTGTTCTTTTCGGCGACGCGCGCCAGCGCCTGAGTGAAAATGCGCTGCGAGAACTGGTCGCAAACTTTTCCGATCCCGCGGTCGGCGCGGTGTCGGGTGAATTGGTTCTTCTCGACCAGAATGGCGAGGAGTCCAAAGAAGGCGTCGGGCTCTATTGGCGTTATGAAAAAGCGCTGCGCGCCATGGAGAGCGAGATCAGCTCCGTGCCCGGCTCGACCGGCGCCATCTATGCGATTCGGCGAAATCTTTTTCAGCCCCTGCCGCAGGGAACGATTCTGGACGACGTGCTCATTCCGATGCGGATTGTACTCAACGGCAAGCGCGCGATATTCGAGCCGGCCGCGCGGGCCTACGATCAGGTGACGCTTACGCCCGAACTGGAGTTTGAAAAGAAGAGGCGCACCCTGATGGGCAATTATGAACTGCTTTTCCAGGCCCCCGAGCTGCTTTTGCCGGGTCGAAACCCCATCCTGGTGCAATTTTTTTCACACAAAGTGGGGCGTCTGATCGTCCCGTGGTGCCTTGTGGCGCTGTTGATGTCGAATCTCTTCCTGCTGCATGGGTTTTATCTTCTTTTTTTGATTGCGCAGGTTCTTTTTTATACATTCGCACTGGCGGGAGGTGTGATGTCCCGTCGCAAAGAGGACCTCAAAGTGCAAGCTTGCTCACTTAGAAAGTAGAGGAGCAGCTGCATGGCGAACGCAATGGGAAAACTGGCGCAAACCACATACACTTTTGTGCTGCTGAACTGGGCCGCCGTCGCCGGCCTGATTCAGTTCGTGCGCGGGCACGAAGGTTTCTGGAATGTCACCAGCACCGGTAGCGCCCATCGGTTACGACGCGTCTGAGTATGCCTTTCGCCGCGGCCGCGAAAGCGGTATCTGAGCCTGGATCGACAGCCCGGATCCACACACGGATCGTATCGAGGTATTCCGAAT
>JALYHT010000226.1 GCA_030776225.1 Acidobacteriota bacterium
CCCGCGCCCGGCACGGCCTGAGGGGCGGTCAGAGCCGCCGAGACGTTGCTCTGGAGGAGCGTGCCGCGGCTGCCGAGAGTGTTGGAGCCGTACACGTCGTAGCTCGAGTTCCACTCGACGCCGCTGATGTTCAGCAGGTAGCCGCTGGCTCCGCCCGCAGTGTGGGAGGAGATATCGCACTGGATGAAATGGCTGGAATCGAGAGCGTTCTGGTAGCTGCCGCCGATGCCGAGACCTGGATTGTCCCAGGAGTTGTTGGCCCAGAGATGAGCCTGAGACCCGTTGTTGCTGTAGCCGTAGATGCGGAGCGGGAGATTGTTGGAGGTGTAGTTGGTCGATATGCCCCGGTCCCCATCCGAATTTTGCGAGCTGCCGTTCTGGCCGTAGCTGATGGTGGTTCCGCTCGAACACGATCCGGACGTGCCGCTGTAGCCAACGCCGCCGTTCGCATCGACTACTTTGATCTGGAATGCTCCGGTCTGCGAAGTAGTCGGAGTGCCTGAGATCACGCCGGTTGAAGTGTTGAGCGTGAGCCCCGCGGGCAGCATGCCCCATGAGACCGAGAACGTATACGGTCCCGCGCCGCCGGTCACCTGCAACGTCGAGCTGTAGGACTGACCGACGGTCGCGCTGCTCGACGAGCACTGTACCGTAACCGCGCCAACCACCGTGATGCTGCAGGTTGTGGCGGGAGCGGTGAAGGCAAGCGCGCCGATATCGATGTTTGCGGCGGATGCCCTGATGCCGATGTACTTGTAAGTGCCGTAGCCAGGCATTGCGATCAGCTTTCCGCCCGTGACGCCGGTGCTTCCAAGTTGGGCGCCGAGCGTGCCCAGCGTATTGGACCCGTAGACGTTGTAGCCTTCGCCCGCCTGCACGCTGTTGAAGAGGATCTGCGCGTTAGTGAAGCCGGCAGCAACCAGCTGACTCACGTCGAGCTGGATAAACGTCGAAGTATTGATTTCGTAGTCGCTGTCGCTGGCTATGCCGAGGCCCTGCTCGGTGCTGCTTTGATTCTTGGCGTAGAGCGCTGTCGGAGTGCCGTTGTTATTGAAGCCATACGCTGTGAGCGAAGTGCCCTGGACGGAGAAGACACGTGAATTGCCGAGGTTGCCGAGAGTGGAATAGGTACTTACGGAAACGGTGCTTCCGGCGCCCGCGCATGTGCCGGTGCAGGTGGAATAGGCGGCAAAACCGAGCGAATCCACCACTTTCGCGGTGAAACCGGAGGTCCCCGCCTTGGTCGGAGTTCCCGTGATCGCTCCCGTGGAGGTGTTGAGTGTCAGCCCCGCGGGCAGCGCGCCGGCGGAGATCGAGTAGGTATAGGGAGGAGCGCCGCCCGTTGCGACAAAGGACGAACTGTAGGCAACTCCAACTTCCGCCGCGCCCTTCACGCAGGAGAGTGAGAGCGTGCCCTGCTGTGCGACTGTCAGGACGTTCACGCTGCAATTCAGAGTTCCGGTGTTCCCGGACTTGTCTTTGATGGTGACGGTGTATGCGAACACGCCGCCGGCCTGAGGAGTTCCGGATATGACTCCGCCGGCTGACATCGTGAGACCGGCCGGCAGGCCTGTCTGCGAGAAGGTGTAAGGACCGCCCGCGCCGCCCGAAGCGCTCAGCGTCACGGGGTTAATCGCGGTACCCTGGGTGGCGTTGATCGCGACGCAACTGGAGGTGACCTGCGGAATGACCGTAACAGAGCAGTTCAGGGTTCCCGTGTTGCCTTTGGCATCCTTTATGGTGACCGAGTAAGAGAAGGTCCCGCTGGCTGTAGGCGTTCCCGAGATGACGCCCGCGCTCGATATGCTCAGACCCGACGGCAGGCCGGTGGCTCCGGAATATGTATAAGGTCCGCCCGCGCCGCCCGAAGCGCTGAGCGTCACGGGGGTGATCGCCACGCCCTGCACCGCATTGATCGCGATGCAACTGGACGTTATGGGAAGCAGAGAGATGGAAATGCTGCAGGTCCCGGTGGTCGAGGCCGTACCGGGAGTCGGAGTCGTGGAGTCCACGACTTTGCCGGTAAAGGTAGCGGTGCCGGCGCCGGCTACTGTAGGAGTCCCGCTGATCGCGCCGGTGGCGGCATTCAGGCTGAGACCGGCTGGCAGGAAACCGCTGGGGAGTGAAAACGTGTATGGCTGCAGGCCGCCAGTGGCCACAAAACTGGAGTTGAAAACCGATCCGACCTGGCCGGTGGTGGTGGAGGGGCAGACCAGCGTCATGGAGGGTGGCGGCGGCGGGGCCACGACGATGGAACAGGCGGTAGTGACGGTGTTGGCGCCGCTGTTTCCGGAGGAATCCACGACCTGCGCGGTGAAATTCAGCGTGCTTCCCGTGAGAGGGGTGCCCGTAATGGCGCCTGTGCCTCCGTTCAGCGACAACGGCGAGATGGAGCCGCCGACAATGGTAAAGACATAAGGGCTGACCCCGCCATTCGCGATCAGAGAAGAACTGTACGCCACATTCGCCACACCGCTCGAAACGCCGCATGATAACGTCAAGGGCGGATTGGGAGCTGAGAGCAGCGAAAAGTCGTTGTTGAAAGTCGCGCCCGCCTGAACGGTAATCGCCTCAACAATAGTCATCGAAAACGGGTTTGCTGTCGGTCCTGGCCCGCTGACAACTCCGCCTGTGGTCGTGGTTCCAACCATGGTGCCCATGCCGAACTGAGCATTCGAATTGTCCACGTAGCCCGTGTAAACCGCTGAGCCGCCCTGGCCCGGCACAATATTCATTGTGGCGGGACTCTCACCGACGGTAAAGCCGTTATCGGTCCATGAAATGCTGAGAGCGCCACCGTTTGCGCCGCCTGAGAGCAGCGCAGCAACGTCCAGATTGGGCGGAGTGAGCGCCGGCTTGGTCCGGGCGTTAATCTGCAGGACGGTGATGCCGCCGATGGTGCCCGACCAGGTGACGCTTCCGGGAGCTGCCGTGGCGGTCCCAGGACAGGCGGTCGCGCTGCAATTCACATAGGTTTGGTTTCCGTTGGAATCGATGGTTACGGACTGATTTCCGGAAGCGACCCGCAAGAGGGCGCCGGTTTGAGCGGAGGCGGGGAGGGCGGCTGCCGCCATCCCGAAAACAGAGACTGCAAAAGATAATGCCGAAAGAAGAATGGCCTTGCTTCTCATATTTAGAATCATTTTTAAGAATTACTCCGGAAAACAATAAAGGTTGAATTGCACGCACCGCCGCGGGCGCGCGCTGAAGCTGCAGCGCGCCACGTACGGCGATGAAAATAGAGAGAACGGCCTTGCCTGAATCAGCCCTTGTGGGAACGTTTACGGGCAGCCAGGCCAATGCCCAGGAGTCCGGTTCCCAGCAGGAAGAAAGACACAGGTTCGGGAGTAGCGGTCACCGTAACGTTGAAAGTCTCGCTGTTGGCGGTGAAGACGTTCGTACCGGTCGTATTACAGGTAGAGCAGCTCCCTGTGGAGATGCCGCCGCCCGTGAGTACGCTCGAAGTCGCTCCCGTAAAGCCCAGATCGCTAAGGAAGTTGTTGGCTACCTCCGTGAGGTTCGTGGCGCTGCCGAAGGAGACATTGGCGGAGTTGCTCGAGCCGCCCGTGGTCGTGAAACCCGGCGTGCCGGCGTAAGGAAAAGCGACCGTCGCGGACTGTTCGAGCGTGCCGCTTACGAGTGTACTGCCGGTGCCAAGATTGATCTGGTTCGCGCCTGTTCCCACTGTTCCCGAACAGGTGGAGCAAGTGCCGAAACGGCCCGTCAGCACCATGCCTCCGCCGGCGGTCCAGGATAATGTCGCCATACCGGTTCCGTTAACGCCGGTCAAAGTCCACAGGCCGTTATCGGCGGTGTTCAGCGCCCCTGAAATGAATACTTCGTTGAATTCGATCCCGCTGAAACTCATCAGCGACTCGCTCGAATTGCGAGAATTGCCGCTGACACTAATGGTTCCGGCGCCAGTGGTGGTGGTCGTCAGGAAACTCAAGCTTGTCGAGGAATATCCCGGTACGGCCAGCACGCTGAGAGCGAATGCCACTCCCAGTGCGGTATGAATTGAACGTTTGGTCATTTTATTTCTCCGGTCGATACGCCTCGATTGAGTTGAAACGGGCGGTTCTTCACACTCTTTGTTTGCAAGATGATCGTACCATCGGAAACTCCCTAAAGTTAACGAAATCGGAGGCTTGCGCAGGAAAAACGTACCAGTACCTTTGGGCCGGGAAAGCTGAAAAACGTCCCGTTACAAATGTAAAGTTTTGTAGAGACTCATGAAAGAAAACGACTTATTGCGATTGCCGGGTTAAGATTCTGCAAAGCTACGGGAGCGCGTCTCCGGCTCATGCACCTTTATATAGAGTTCCTAAACACGCCGCGGGTGATCGTCGGTACACTGGAATGGAATGCAGCACTATTACTTCGATCACAACGCGACGACGCCGGTCGCGCCCGAGGTGCTGCGGGACCTGACGGCGACCCTTGTCCAAGTGTCGGGAAACGCGTCCAGTATCCACCATTTCGGTCAGGCGGCCAAGCAGCGGCTCGAAGCCGCGCGGCGGGACATTGCGGCCCGAATCGGGTGCGATCCGCGGGAAATCGTTTTCACCAGCGGCGGCACGGAATCGGACAATCTGGCGATCTTTGGCATCGCGCGCCGGGCGCTGACGGGCTCCGCCGGCAAGGCCAGAAAGCACATTGTGACCAGCACCATTGAACACCCTGCCGTGCTGAATGCCTGCGCGCAACTGGAACGCGAGGGCGCGGAGGTTACCGCGCTTCCCGTCGGGGAGGACGGCATCGTGGCGCTGAGCGAGTTGAAAAAAGTCCTGCGTCCGTCTACCGCGCTGGTGACGATCATGCACGCGAACAACGAAACAGGGGCATTGCAGCCTGTACGCGAAATCGCCGCGCTGGCCCATTCCTGCGGAGCGGTTTTTCATTCCGACGGCGTTCAGGTGGCCGGAAGGCTGCCGGTCAACGTGCGCGAGCTCGGCGTCGATCTTTATTCTCTGAGCGGCCACAAGTTCGGAGCCCCCAAGGGAATCGGCGCGCTTTTCGTGCGAAAAGGCATTCCTCTCGAGCCCACAACCTTCGGCGGCCATCACGAGCGCGATCGCCGGGCGGGCACCGAAAACGTGCCCGGCGCCGCAGCTCTCGGGCGAGCGGCCGAACTGGGAATCGACTGGACCGGCATTGCCGCTCTGCGGGACCGCCTGGAACGCGGTATTCTCGCTCGCATCGAGGGAGCGCAGGTGAACGGCTCGGTGGAAATGCGGCTTCCCAATACGTCCAACATCCGGTTCGACGGTATCGAAGGGGAAGCCGTGGTCATTGCGCTCGATCTGCGCGGCTATGCGGTGTCGAGCGGTTCGGCGTGCTCAAGCGGCGCGGTGGAGCCCTCGCATGTGCTGCTGGCGATGGGGCTGCGGCCCGAAGAAGCGCGTTCGAGCGTGCGGTTTTCGCTTGGTCCCGGGAATACGGAAAAGGAAGTCGACGGTTTGATCGAAGCGGTAGAGGCGAGCGTGGCTCACCTGCGGCACATAGCGCCCGGATCGGCGAAGCCGGTTACTCAGGCGGTAAAGCATGTCTGAGCTGATTGCGGTAGCGATGTCCGGCGGGGTGGACAGCTCCGTGGTCGCGGCATTGCTGAAGCGCGAAGGCCGCGACATCGCGGGGCTCACGATGCAGTTGTGGAACCAGCGCCGGCTTCCCGAAGTCGCGACAGACGCGGGAACGGGCCGATGCTGTTCGCTCGACGACGTTTACGATGCCCGGCGCGTGGCCGAGCATGTGGGCGTTCCTTATTATGTAGTGAATCTGGAGAGCCAGTTCGAGCAGAAAGTAGTCGAGCCGTTTGTCGAGGAGTATCTGGCCGGGCGCACGCCGGTGCCCTGCACTCTGTGCAACACGTTTATCAAATTCGACCGGTTCCTTGAACTGGCGGATTCCGTGGGGGCGCATTCGATTGCCACGGGCCATTACGCGCGCATCAGCCGCAATATCGAGACTGGCCGGTATGAAATGCGCACGGCGGTGGATTCTTCCAAAGATCAGACTTATTTCCTCTGGGGCCTGACGCAGGCGCAGTTGGCGCGCACGCTGTTTCCGCTGGGGGCAATGACGAAGTCCGCGGTTCGGGCGCTGGCGGAAGAGTTCGATCTTCCCGTAGCCAAAAAGCATGAAAGCTACGAGATCTGCTTCGTACCCAATGGCGACTACGCGGCGTTCATGGACGCTTATCTGCGGGACAAAGGTATCGAGCCCGCGGCGATCGAAGGCCGGGTGGTGGATACGGAAGGCCACGAACTGGGGCGGCACGCGGGAGCGCATCATTTTACAGTGGGCCAGCGGAAAGGACTGGGCATTGCGGCCAAAGAACCTCTTTATGTAATTGCCACGGATTCCAGCTCGCAAACCGTCACGGTGGGTTCAAACGACGATCTGCTGCGCACCGGGTTGACGGCGCGCGATATCCGCTGGCTTTCATGGCCGGGGCTCGCATCGCCCACCAGAGTTCGCGTGCGCATCAGAAACCGGCACGTTCCCGCGTGGGCCACGCTGACGCCGCTTTCGGAAACGCGCGCTGAAGCCCGTTTTGACGAGCCACAGAGAGCCGTGACTCCGGGCCAGGCAGCCGTTTTCTATGCGGGCGAGCTGGTGGTGGGTGGCGGCTGGATCGAATAGCTTGCGCAGCCGGTCGCGTATCCGGGACGCCGCGGAAGCCGGTGGGGCTCGATTACTGCTCCGGGCGCTTGAAGTTTTTCCACGGCCCGCGGCCGATCGGCTGGGCCTCTATTCGGCGCGGCTGCTCGATCGCGCTGTGCCCCGGCTGAGAAGAATCGCCGATCGCAATCTTACATTCGCCTATCCGGGCAGCGATGCTCTGTGGCGCGCGCAAACAATCGACGGCGTATTCGCATCGATCGGGCGCCTGCTGGTTTCATTCGCGCGTTTCCCCGGAATCACGAAAGCGAATGCAGCCGACTGGATTCGTTATGAAGGCTTCGAACATTACCGGGAAGCCAAAGAACGCGGCAAAGGCGTTTTATTCGCGACAGCGCATCTGGGCAACTGGGAACTGAGCGCCTATGCGCACGCGCTGCTGACGGAGCCGATGAACGTCGTAGTGCGGCCGCTCGATAATCTTTCACTCGACGATATCGTGGAGGCGCGCCGGGGCCTCTCGGGAAACAAGCTGCTTTCGAAACGCGACTTCGCGCGCTCCATTCTGCAGGCTTTGCGAAAAAACGAACCCGTCGGCATCCTGGTGGACCAGAACAGCTCAGCGGAAAACGGCGCGTTTGTGCCTTTTTTCGGTATGCCCGCGTGCGCAAACCTGACTTTCGCGAAGCTCGCGGCACGCAGCGGGGCGGTTGTGATTCCGGGATTCGCGGTGTGGAGCGAGAGCGAGGGGCGCTACATTCTGCGGTTCTATCCGGCAGTCGAAATCACCGGCGATGCGGTGGAAGACACGCGCCGCATCCAGAACGCCATCGAACGCGCCATTCGCGAAACGCCGGAACAATGGCTATGGATACATCGCCGCTGGAAGACCCGGCCGGAAGGGGGAAAAAGCCTATATGCGTGAAGCGGGTCCGCGCAGCTCCATCAAAAGCCCGTCGAGCGCGATGGTCTTCTGGATGTTGCGGCGCAGCAGCTTTGCCATTTCATCCACGCTTTTTACGGCGTGGATGATCCAGCGGCGCGAAACTTTCTGAGAGAGAGCGGCGAGTTCGTTTCGCAGGTCAAAATTGCGGATGCCGGAGCCGCCCTCGCGCAGCACGGTGATATCGCGCAAAAGGTCATAGAGGAGCTTGAGGTAGAGTTCCAGCTTCTCAGTGCGGCTGCGCGCGAGCGCTTCCGATACCGGAAGCCAGGCCGCATAAGAAGATGCCCCGGCCCCGGTTTTGAGCAGCGCCAGCATGGAAGCGCGGCGCTTCTGGTAGAGCTCAATATCGAGCGAGGCGGCAATGCCTGGGCTGCCGCCTGAGAGCGCGATGCGCTTCTCGGCATGGTCGAGCTCCCGCAGGCGCGCGAAGTCTTTCATTTCGTCATTTGAAAGCGGGGAGAAATTCATAATGACGGAACGCGAGCGAATGGTGGGCAGAAGATCGTAAACGTTTTCGGCCGTCAGAATCAGAATGAGATGGTCGGGCGGCTCTTCGAGTATTTTCAGCAGCGAATTGGCTGCCTGGTCCCCGGCGCGGTCCGCGCGATCGATCAGGAAAATCCGCCGGCTGCCGTGCAGCGGTTTATACTGCGCGCGTTCTTTCAGAAGACGCATCTGCGGGATGCCGATCTGGCGCAGCGGCCCCTCCGGCGCAAACGTCAGGAAATCGGGATGAGTGCCGAAGAACAGCGGGTCTTCGTTTCGTTTATCGGCCGGCAGCTTTTCACGCGCGGCGATCAGGCCGGAATTCGCCGGCAGACTCAGATCGTCCTGCTCGATTTTTTCGGCAGACCCCAGCATGAGCGCGGCGAAACGCCGAACCAGAGTGGCCTTGCCAAGCCCTTCGAGGCCGGCGAACAGCATGGTCTGTGGAATGCGCTCGCGTTCGACCATGCCCCTGAGCGTGGTCTGCACGTGCCGGTTGCCGAGGAAATTTTCAAACACCGAGCGCCGTCCGGATGCGCAGAGCGACTTCGCCGATGGGCGCGCGTCCATCGATGACTACAATCCGCGCCGGCTCGGCCTCCGCCAGTGCCAGATATCCCTGCCGGACCCGTTCGTGGAACGCGACGTCTTCCTCATCAATGCGCGATTCCGCGGGGCCCAGACGTTCGTTGCGGCGGCGGGCGCGCTGCAGGCTGGTTTCGAGATCGATATCGATCAGGAGCGTTAAATCGGGCGCGAGGCCTCCGCAGGCGAGGCGGTCGAGATCCCGCACGATCGAGAGGTCGAGGCCGCGTCCCCAGCCCTGATAGACCAGAGTCGAATCGGTAAAGCGGTCGCAGAGTACGATGTTTCCGCGATCGAGCGCGGGCCGGATCACCTGTTCGATATTCTGGGCACGGCTGGCGAAATAGAGCAGCAACTCCGTTCGGGGCCGCATGTCGGCGCTTTCGGGATCGAGCAGGAGTTTGCGAATCTGCCGGCCAATGGGCGTGCCGCCGGGCTCCACAGTCTCGGTCACTCCCTCGCCGCGCTCACGAAGCCACTGGCCGAGAATACGGAACTGCGTGGTCTTGCCGCAACCGTCAATGCCTTCGAAGGTGATGAAGCGACCGGGGGCGTTTTTCATCGTCACACGCAGAAGCTAATTTTCGCAGATGATTCAGCGCAGCCAGCGCTCAACGGTAGTGTCCTGCATCTGCGTTGAACGATTCACACCTTCTCTTTTTGCCGGACCTGCCAACGGAGGTAGAAACGTAAATACGGGTCCACAAGGTTAATCTCCCGGTTGTCATCGTCCCAATCCACTGCCGATTCTGCGCCGATCTCCCGGGATATTCGGGACAGATGCTTCAATGCGGAGGTTATTTCATGCTTTTGTGGAATCTGCTCAAGCAGCAATTGATTGAGCGATTCGCGAAGTTCGTCACACGAGATAACAGCCTTTGGACCGCTTTCGGCAAGTGCCAGCAGCAATGCCTGATATATATCCGCCACGCCTCCTCCGCGAAGTGACCGTTTCGCCCTTACTTTGCGGCTCTGGGGGCCTGCGGCAAGCTTTTGGTATATCGGCAATCCAGCGTCCAGCGACAGTCTTTTAAACATCGCGGGAAGATCGTAGTTTTCCGGAACCGCATGCTTCAAAAGAAATCCGCGGTACTCGATTCCACGGTCGAAGCAAATTTCCCAGCAGAACTTCTGCATGAGGAACGGACTCTCCTGGGCTTCTGCGCAGAGCTTTGCAATTACGGAATCCGGGCAATCTGCGCCGAGCTCATCGAAGCCTTTGATGGGAATCTGCGCAAGATCCTGCGTTGACCAGTGTGGCAGAGAAATCGCGGTGAAACGACCAGTTAGTTCAGTTTCGGCTTTTATGGCGTCGAACACTCTGTGGGTCACGGAAAGCAAAATCACTTTAAGCCCATTAAATACCGCTCCCTTAACGTTACGCATCAGTTCGGCTCGACATTCCTCAGCTATGTAATGGAAGTCGTCTATTACGAGCATTATTCTGTTCTGCGTCAGATACGTGATCGCGCTCGCCAGCGAGCCGATTTCGCGTTTCTCTGTTGTGGAGCTTCGGAGTAGTTGAGATCCGTTCGCAGTAAGCACGAGCGGGATCGACCCACCGATCTCAGCTTTAGTTTCGTTCGCTGTTGTGCTTTCGGAAGAGTCTGGCAGATTTAGCTCGTAGGAGACTCGACTCCAAAAGTCGTCTCCGCCCTTTACCTGCCCGCCATCAATCCAAACAAACTGGCGCTGCCTCAAAGTTCTGCGACACAGAACTGTCTTTCCTGTTTTCGTTGGCCCGGAGAGAGATACGATCTGATTAGGGGTGGCAATTGCCCGCGCCAGTTTCAACTCAATGTGCTCCGCGGAACGCTCGACATATGTAATTGTCGGCTGGCCGCCTGCCACGAATACGTCGTCTCTGTGTGGACCCATGTGGAGAATATCGTACCAAATTGGCGCGCGCCGCCTAATAATTACGCGCTCCGCTACTGGTTTTTGCGCCGCGCTTTATGTTTTGCGCGCCGCGCGCCTGTTATGACATAACGCCGCCGAAATTCGCGACTGATCTAACAAAGCGCTCCCCCTTGCAGGCTCATCGTGCGTTAGATAAGACAAGACGATTTACATGTCTGCTGGCGCTGTTGTATTCTGGGGGTGCTCTGGTTTGAATCCGCGCGCAACGAGAGGATGCTTGCCCCGCTTAGCTCTCTGACACGCGAAGATATGGAAACTCGCCGGCTCGCAGCAGCGAAAGATCTGCTGACCGGCGTCACGCAATCACACGTAGCCCGCAGGTACGGCGTCAGCCGCACGACAGTGTCGCGCTGGCACCGCTCCATCGTCCACAAAGGTTTTGAAGGAATGCGCCGGAGGCGCGCCACAGGGCGTCCCAGCCGTCTCACAGCCGATCAGGTGGATGGGATCCGGCAAATGTATTTCGAAGGCGCGGCGGCGCACGGTTTTCCGGGCGATCGCTGGACGACCGGACGTCTCGCGGCTGCAATCGACAAACAGTTCGGCATTCACTACGACCAGGACCACGTGGGCCGATTGATGCACAAGTTCGGGCTTCGCGAACGCCGGTTTGTGTATGCCCCCGCGGTGCGCACCGGGGTCTTCGAGCAGTCCGTTACCGCGGGCGCGTAATCAGGCCCGCTCGCGGTACTCGCCGAACACGCGCCGAAGTGTGTCCGAAATCTCGCCGACCGTGGCATGCGCCTGCGCGGCGGCGAGAATCGGCGGCATCAGGTTTTCACCGGAATGCGCGGCCGCTTCGAGCCGGTCGAGGCCGGTTTGCCACGGTCCCGGATCGCGCTCCGCTCTCAGCTTTGACAGAAGCTCCCGCTGGGCTCCCTCGATGGAAGGATCGATGCGGAACACCGGCGTTTTTTCGCGCCGGTCGGCTACAAACCGGTTCACCCCGACTATGATGCGCTCGCCCTTCTCGATCTGCTTTTGAAACTCGAAGGCGGCGTTTTGAATCTCGCCCTGGATGAAACCGCTTTCGATAGCCTGCAGGGTCCCGCCCATTTCGTCAATACGGCGTATGTAATCCATGGCTTCTCGTTCGATGCGATCCGTCAGCTCTTCGATATAGTAGCTGCCGCCGAGCGGATCGGCCGCGCCCGTGATGCCAGTCTCATGGGCGATGACCTGCTGCGTCCGCAGGGCCAGTTGCGCGGAGTCTTCCGTGGGGAGACCAAGCGCCTCGTCGCGGGCGTTCGTATGCAGGGATTGCGTTCCACCGAGTACAGCCGAAAGCGCTTCGAGCGTAGTGCGCACAATGTTCACATTGGGCTGCTGCCCTGTCAGGCTCGACCCGGCCGTTTGTGTATGAAATCGAAGCATGCGCGAGCGATCGTCCTTCGCGCCGAACCGGTCGCGCATCAGTTTGGCATAAAGCCGCCGCGCCGCCCGGAATTTAGCGATTTCCGTCAGAAATTCCGAATGCGCATTAAAGAAGAACGACAGGCGGGGAGCGAAGGAATCGATGTCGAGTCCCGCGGCCATTGCCGCTTCTATATAGGCGATGGCATTGGCGAAGGTGAACGCGATTTCCTGTACCGCGGTGGAACCGGCTTCGCGGATATGGTATCCGGAAATGGAAATTGTGTTCCACTCCGGCACTTCGTTGCGCGCCCACGCAAATACGTCCGTGACAATGCGCAGGGCGTGCCGCGGCGGATATATGAAGGTGCCGCGCGCGATATATTCTTTGAGAATGTCGTTCTGGATCGTACCGTTGAGCTTGCGGGCGTCGGCGCCTTGTTCACGCGCCACCAGGACATAAAAGGCCAGCAGCACGGCGGCGGTGGAATTGATGGTCATCGAGGTCGAAACCTCATCCAACCTGATACCCGCGAATAATTTGCGCATGTCCGAAAGTGACGCGATGGACACGCCCACGCGACCCACTTCGCCCGCCGCAAGCGGATGGTCCGGATCGAGGCCCATCTGGGTGGGCAGATCGAAGGCGACGGACAAACCGGTGGTACCCTGGCTCAAAAGGTACCGGTATCGGCGGTTACTCTCTTCAGCGGAGCCGAAGCCGGCGTATTGGCGCATCGTCCAGAGGCGGCTTTTATACATCTCGGAATAAATTCCGCGAGTGTAGGGGAATTCTCCGGGTTTTTCCATGCGCTCAGGAGCGCGAGATGCGCCGGGCCTTTAAAAACGAAGAGATGCCGTAACCAGTTGTGACGACAATCAGAGGGACGATCAGCGCGAGTTGCACAGGGCCCATGCTGCCGGAATGGCGAACTACTTTCCAGGCGGCAACCGCCGCAACTACAAGGAAAATAAACCCCAATACCTCATGCCATAGCGAATGAACGGGCTTGAGGGCGGCTGGAAGCACATGCTTTACAAACTTGCCCGCGTTCTGCGCCAGATGCTTGTTGGGCACGATTCATCCTATCAAAAGCGGGACTTGTTCCAATGTGGGCGCGACTGTACAATCAAGGAAGCTCGCATAGTACTTTCGTCCCAATGCGAGAGCATTCCCGGTTCCGGAATTTCGGGCGTAACCGATGGCCCTGTAGTTGCATCTGACAGAAGAGCGAGCCTGACGGGGTAGCTCCCGGTGAAAGGGGCAGAACGTGGAAGAACGTCTCAAGAGCTTGATGCAGGATCTTGGAAACGCGATCAACGAATCGCTTTCCGACTCCGAGGGCATTGCCGAAGCGATCGGCGAAATCAAGACCGCCGGATACGATGTATTCCTCGTCCTTGACGCCACCATTGGGTTCAACAAACGATATGACGACGACGGTTCCGAGGTGGAAAGTACGGAAG
>JALYHT010000227.1 GCA_030776225.1 Acidobacteriota bacterium
CCCGTAAACCCGGACTTCGCCGCCGGTATGAGGCAGCAACTCCGCCACTCCTTCGGCAAGCACTGGGGCTTTTTGGAGGACGGAGGGGTCCGAAAAGTCGAAGGCGTTCGGCTCCCACGTTTCCACAAAGGGTACCTTGTGGAGTTCCATCTCCTTAATATTCAGCAACATGGCTATGGCTTTGGGACGTTTTATTGTAGCATGCCCTTGGTGAGCCCCTTATTCAGGGCTGGGCTGGGGGGGCCGTCTGACCCGCCAGCGATAGTAAGCACGAGATGAATCCCACGGCGCATGACTGTTTTGCCGGATGATAGCGGGATGGAGAGAACTGGTTACCGGGAGACTTGAGCCCCAGCGATGGCTCGGTACGGTTAAGCCACATCGGACCCCTTAATGCCGGAACTTGTTACTCTCATGTGTCACCGGGCATCGATGCGGCCCTTCTTCCAGGCGGAGAATCGCTTCCTTAAAACCACGATACCATTTCAGGGCAGCGTCGGAATGCTCGGCATCGGTCTCCCGATATAGGTGAACGAGATCAAGCTCGGCGCGGGCGGCAATGTCGAGCAGGCGTTGATAGGCTTCGGCATCCTGCACAATGGCGGCGGCCATGCCCTTTACCGTCAGCACCACGGGGCGCCGGGTTTTCCTGAGTTGTTTCATGAAATCACCGGACCGACGACGGAATGTCGTCAGCGACTGGATGTCGTTTGTGATATCGAGCATGGGGCCGTTGCTTCTGCTGATAGCACCTTTTCAGGTGCTATCAGAATAGCGCGTCTATTTTAAAATATCCGTACATGAAGCAGCACAAAACGCTGCCAATGAATCTGGCCCCGCAAGGCGGCTCACGGCTGATTAAGCGCCGTGCCGGATGGCAGCGCGCATTCCACGCAAAGGAGTTCGTGCCCGATGAAGGATCTTCGGCCTTCCTCCGTCAGCACCCACGGCCGGTTGGTCCAGGGAGGCCGATGGCGGACGTGCTGCGTATGGCCGCATTCCAAATCGGCCACCCAATCGTTCTCCGCGTCCTGATGAAAACCCACAATGCGGCGGGGCATTCGCGAACCTGAAACCCTATTTCCGCAACGTGCCGACCAGCTCGGCGACCGTCTGCGCCCCGAGCTTCGGCAACAACTGCTCCAGCTCACGCGCTATTTTCACCGTGGCCGCGGGGTCCCAGAAATTGGCGGTTCCCACTTCGACCAGCCGCGCGCCCGCGATCAGAAACTCGGCCGCGTCTTCGCCGGATGCGATCCCCCCGATCCCGATCACCGGAATCTTCACGGTCTTCGCGGCCTGCTCCACCATGCGCAGCGCGATCGGTTTTATGGCCGGACCCGACAGCCCTCCATACCCCGCGCCAATTCTGGGCTGCCGCGTCTTCGCGTCGATCGCCAGCGCCACGAAGGTGTTCACCAGCGAAATCGCGTCCGCGCCGCTCCCTTCCGCCACGCGCGCGAAGGGCTCGATCGCGCCGACGTTTGGCGACAACTTAACGATGACAGGCCGCGTGGCGGCGGTCCTGACGCGCGAGACCAGGTCGGCCAGGGCGCTTTCATCCACCCCGAAGGCCAGGCCGCCGTGTTTCGTGTTGGGACAGGACACGTTTAATTCGTAAGCCGCAATTCCCTCGGCGTCGTTCAGCGCTCTTGCGACTTCGAGGTAATCTTCCGCGGCGTATCCGAAAACATTCGCAATAACCGGAGCGGAATAACGGCGCAGCAGGGGAAGCTTATCGGCAATGAACGCGCGCACCCCCACGTTTTGCAGGCCCACCGAGTTCATCATGCCCGCCCGCGCTTCCCACAGACGCGGCGGCGGATTGCCCTGAATGGGTTGGCGCGAAAGACCCTTCACCACAATGCCGCCAACAGCGTTCAGGTCTACCTGCTTTTCAAATTCGATCCCATACCCGAAAGTGCCTGAAGCGGCCAGCACCGGATTCCGGAAACGAATGCCGCAGACGGTGCTTTCCATTCGGCCCGGAAGGTTGCTCATTGGATTGACTGCCGCAAAGTTATCGGTTTCAGATAGTGCACCAAAGAGAGTACGGGATGCCGAAAAAAGAGGGTTCGTGCGGATTGTAACAGAATGCTTTCGATGATAGAATTTTAATCATTATCACGCTGGTACTCACAGGACGAATACAGAAGTTTACAGTTGGCAGTGCTTTATGAAAGACACAGGAATCCTCGGAGTTAAGACATGGAGGCTGCAGCGGGGCATCAGTTTGCCCGCGATAGCGGCTTCGACCAGACTCAGCGTCCGCCAGCTCGAAGCCATCGAGACCGGCGACTTCAGCCGCCTTCCCGGCGGGCTCTACAACACCAGCTACATCAGGCAGTATGCGCGCGCCATCGGGTTCGATGAGGCCGACCTCATGGCGTTCTATAAAGAAGCCTGTCAACCCCCGGCAGCCGCGAAACCCGTCGAAGCGCGTCCTGTCTCTTTCGTTTCGCGGCTTCTTTTCCAGCACTGAGATTACGTCATCAACGCGGTGGCGATCGGTAACAGGGGGTCGCGATGCTGGCCCACAATGCGCGTGCCTGTCTCTTCATCATTGAAAACGCGGCCATCGAAAACGCGCTTTACGATGGATTCGTCCGAGCCCTTAACGATCCTGACTTCCCGCACGCCGCCCGCCACGGCATCCATCGCCGCATTGAGTTTCGCCTGCATCCCCCCTGTCGCCACTCCCGTAGCGATCAGGTTCCGGCACTCCTCGGCGTTCAAAACGGGGAGGATCGTTTTCTGCGCGTCCAGAACTCCCGAAACGTCGGTGAGGAACACGAGGCGCTCAGCGCCCCAGCTTACGGCCATCGCAACGGCCATCGAATCACCATTCACGTTGTAAACCTGGGCGTCGTCGCCTCCGGCCACGCACGCCACGACGGGCAGGAAGCCCGCATCGGAGAGCGCATCGAGAACCGCCGGGTCCGACGCGACCACGCGGCCCACAAATCCCAGTTCCGGAGCGAGTTGCTCGGCCCTGGCGAGGCCGGCATCGAGCCCTGTCAGGC
>JALYHT010000228.1 GCA_030776225.1 Acidobacteriota bacterium
ATCCAACTCCGCTCAGCAATTTCCTTGAGATACTTTCCATCTTTCTGATACCGGCCGGCCTGACCTATACATTGGGAAGAATGACGGGATCTCAGCGCCACGGTTGGGCTGTCTTCGCCGCTATGTCGGTGCTCTTCTTCGCTGGCGTTATTACGGCATATTGGGCGGAAGCCAGAGGCAATCCGTTGCTGCATGGGGTTGATCAGCATGTGTCCGCGATGCAGTCGGGCGGCAACATGGAAGGCAAAGAAGTTCGCTTTGGCATCGCCAACTCCGCGCTTTTCGCCACTGTGACCACCGACGCAAGCTGTGGCGCCATTAACGGCCAGCATGACTCGTTCACTCCTCTCGGCGGCATGGTGCCACTGATCAACATCATGCTGGGAGAAGTTGTATTTGGCGGTGTAGGCGCAGGCATGTACGGGATGCTGATCATTGTTGTGCTCTCCGTTTTTATTGCCGGGCTGATGGTGGGCCGCACGCCCGAATATCTGGGCAAGAAGATCGAGCAGAAGGAAGTCAAGATGGCGATGGTTGCCATGCTGGTGCTCGCGGCCAGTATTCTCCTGTTCGCCGGATTGAGCGCCGTGGTTCCGTTCGCGGCGAAAGGCTACTGGAACCCGCCGGGACCCGCCGCGGCCAACGTCAATAATCCCGGGGCGCACGGATTGTCGGAAATTCTCTACGCGTATACGAGCGCCACGGGAAACAACGGCAGCGCTTTCGCCGGTATCAACGCGCTCACCCCCTGGTACAACGTGACAATCGGAATCGCCATGCTGATTGGCCGCTTCATGATGCTCCTGCCGCTGCTCGCCGTGGCCGGATCGCTCGCGGCCAAGAAGCAGGTGCCGGTTTCAGCCGGTACTTTCCCGACACATGGCCCTCTCTTCGTGGGGCTGCTGATCGGCGTCGTGATTATCGTGGGCGCCCTGACTTACTTCCCCGCCCTTTCACTCGGACCCATCGTCGAACACCTGATGCTGTAAGCGATTGCTTTAGAGGAATAACCATGTCAATTCAACTCGAACCTCAGATTGAACAGCAGTCCGCGGAACCCACGCAGGATTCGACTGCGATGGGTCTTTCGAAAGGCAAGCGCGCAAGGCCGTTGTTCGATGGGCCCATCGCCAGACGGGCCATCGTCGATTCCTTCATCAAGCTGAACCCAGCGACGCTGGCGAAGAACCCCGTCATGTTCGTAGTCGAAGTGGGGGCTGTGCTCACGACGGCTTTAACCATCCGGACACTGGTTTCGGACGGTCCGGGAGTCGGCTTCGAACTTCAGATCGCCGCATGGTTGTGGTTCACGGTACTGTTCGCGAACTTCGCCGAAGCCATGGCCGAAGGCCGCGGCAAAGCGCAGGCTGACAGTCTTCGCAAAACGAAGACCAGCGCGGAAGCAAAGAAGCTCATCAACGGCAAAGTCGAAATGGTCTCGGCAGCTTCTCTTCGGAAAGGCGACGTCTGCCTCTGTGAGCCCAACGACGTAATCCCCGGCGATGGCGACGTCATCGAAGGTATTGCCAGCGTGGATGAATCGGTAATTACGGGTGAAAGCGCGCCGGTGATACGCGAATCGGGCGGCGACCGCAGCGCGGTCACCGGCGGCACAAAAGTACTTTCCGATTACATTAAAGTGCAGATCACGTCGAATCCGGGTGAAACGTTTCTGGACCGCATGATTGCGCTGGTGGAAGGGGCGCAGCGGCAGAAGACGCCGAACGAAATTGCGCTGAACATTATGATCGCGGGGTTGACGCTGATCTTTCTGCTGGCGGTCGTAACTCTGGCGCCGTTCGCTCAATACAGCGTCGCCTCGGCAAAGGCGGGCGCGGTGCCTTCGGTCATCGTGCTGGTCTCCCTGCTCGTTTGCCTGATTCCGACCACCATAGGCGGGCTGCTTTCCGCCATCGGCATTGCCGGTATGGATCGCGTTATGCAGCACAACGTCCTCGCGATGAGCGGCAAGGCCGTGGAAGCGGCGGGCGATGTGAATACGCTGCTGCTCGATAAGACAGGCACGATCACGCTGGGCAACCGGCAGGCGGTGGAATTCCTTGCGGCCGACGGTGTCGACGAGTCGGATCTCGCCGATGCCGCGCAGCTCTCCAGCCTTGCCGATGAGACCCCGGAAGGCCGCAGCATCGTCGTACTGGCAAAGGAAAAATACGGGCTGCGCGGGCGTGATATCGCTGAGCATCAGGCGGAATTTATCCCTTTCACGGCGCAGACGCGCATGAGCGGCCTCAACTACGAAAATCGCGCCATTCGCAAAGGCGCGATGGAATCAATCCGCCAGCACGTGATCGATCTGGGCGGCGTGTTTCCGAAGAAGATTGCCGATATAGCGGACAGCGTGGCCAGAACCGGAGGCACTCCGCTCGTGGTGTGCGACAACGAGAAGGTGATGGGCGTCATTCACCTGAAGGACATCGTGAAGGGCGGCATGCGCGAGCGGTTTGCGCAGATGCGTGTGATGGGCATCCGCACCGTGATGATCACGGGCGATAATCCGTTGACAGCCGCGGCCATCGCGACCGAAGCGGGCGTGGACGATTTTCTGGCACAGGCGACGCCGCGCGACAAGCTGGACCTGATCAGGCGCGAACAGGCCGGGGGACGCCTGGTTGCCATGACCGGAGACGGCACCAATGACGCGCCCGCGCTGGCCCAGGCCGACGTCGGCGTGGCTATGAACACCGGCACCATGGCCGCCAAAGAAGCGGGTAATATGGTGGACCTCGACAGCAATCCGACGAAGCTGATCGAAATCGTCGCCATCGGCAAGCAGTTGCTGATTACCCGTGGTTCGCTCACAACGTTCTCAATCGCGAACGATGTAGCCAAGTACTTCGCCATCATCCCGGCAATGTTCGCGGTCACTTATCCGCCGCTGAACCGGATGAACATCATGGGGCTGCATACGCCGGAAAGCGCGATCCTTGCGGCGGTGATTTTCAATGCGCTGATCATCATCGCGCTGGTGCCTCTGGCATTGCGCGGCGTGAAATACCGGGCGCTTTCGGCGGGCGCTCTGCTCCGGCGCAATCTGCTGGTATACGGACTGGGCGGCATCGTCGCGCCATTCCCCGGCATCTGGGTAATCGACCGCCTGCTGGGATTTTTTCACCTCGCTTAATCGGGAGAAACGATAATGCTCAAAGAACTCAAACCGGCGATTCTGATCACTTTTGTCCTGACCATCCTCACAGGGATTTTGTATCCCCTGGCGGTAACAGGCGCGGCACAGGCGTTGTTCCGCAACCGGGCAGACGGCAGTCTGATCCGGCGTAACGGGCAAGTGATTGGTTCCGAGCTCATCGGCCAAAACTTCTCGAAACCGGAATACTTTCACCCCCGGCCCTCGCAGAACTCTTATGACGCGGCGAACTCCGGAGGCAGCAATCTGGGCCCCACGAATCCGGCGCTGGCCGACCGGCTCAAGAAGGACGGCGAAGCTTTCCGCAAAGAGAACCCCGATTTCAGCGGTCCTATACCAGCCGACGCGATCACCGCTTCGGCGAGCGGCCTCGATCCGGAGATCACTCCCGCGAATGCCCTGGCGCAGGCAGCGCGCGTCGCAAAGGCCCGCGGAGTGGCCCCGGACTCACTGCGAACTCTCGTCGAAAGCAGCATCGGCCGGCGCGATCTCGGAGTGCTTGGCGAGCCGCGGGTAAACGTCCTGAAGCTCAATCTCGCGCTGGACGATGCCTTCCCGAGCCACCGGCACCCTTAGCAGACGGCATGGCCTCAAGAGAATTCTCCCGCCCCGATCCTGAAGAACTGCTCAGCCAGATTACCGCCCGCGAAGCCAACGAAGCGCGGGGGCGGTTGAAAATCTTTCTGGGATATGCCGCGCGCGTCGGGAAGTCTCAGCGGATGTTCGACGAGGGCCGCCGGCGTAAGAAGCGCGGCCAGGATGTTGTGATCGGCTCGATTCAGGCCAAAGGCATGGAAGCGGTCGCCACTCTCATCCAGCAGTTCGAGATTATTCCGCCGCACCGCGCGGGAGACATGGAAACGATGGATCTGGATGCGGTGCTGCGGCGTGCCCCGCAGGTGTGCCTGGTGGATGAACTGGCGAAGACCAACCCGCCGGGTTCGCGCTGGGAACACCGCTGGCAGGAGGTGGAAGAGCTTCGCAGCCACGGGGTCAATGTGGTGAGCGCGATCAACCTGCAGCATATAGCCGAACAGCAGGAGGGGGTCCAGCGTATCACGGGCAGGCGCTACACAAACTCCGTGCCGCAAAGCTTCATCGAGTCGGCCGATGAAATTGTGATCGTGGATGTTCCAGCCGAAGAGCTTGGCCGGCAGGACCGCGCGCCGCAGACCGCGCCAGGCGGCCTGCGCGCAGAACAGCTCTCCGAATTGAGAGAACTCGCCCTGCTGCTCGCGGCCCAGGTAGTGGAGCAGCAGCTTCAGCGCTACATGGATGCGCACGGCATCCGGCAAAGCTGGGGAACGCAGGAGCGCATCCTGGTCTGCATCACCCCTCGCAGCAGTGCGCGCGAGATGCTGGAAAGCGGGGCGCGCACTGCGCAGCGGTTCCACGGTCAACTGCTGGCTGTGTACGCGAAGCAGGGGGAACTCATTCGCGCCGCCGAAGAAACGCTCCAGGAGAATCTGGATTTCGCGCGCAAGCTGGGAGCCGAGGTACACACCATCGAGACCGCGGGAGGCAAGCCCGACCCCGTCGGCGAGATTATCCGCTTCGCCCGCGATCAGCGCATTACGCAGGTATACATCGGCCATACGCAGCAGAGCAGCTGGAAATTCTGGGCGCAGAGTCCAGTGGATAGACTGATCGGGGAGGCTGAGGGAATGGACGTTCGCTTATTTCCAAACGCCGGTATGCCGGTCGGCTGATGCAGACGCCGCACAAAAGGGGCAGGCTGAAGATTTTTCTCGGCTATGCGGCGGGCGTCGGGAAGACTTACCAGACGCTGACGGAAGCGCGGGAACTGAAGCTGCAGGGCATCGATGTCGTGATCGGCTACTTTGAGCCGCACGCACGCGCCGAGACGATCGCGCAGACCGAAGGCCTGGAGTTCGTGCCCCGCAGAGTCTGTGAGCATCGCGGCGCGCGTTTCGAAGAAATGGACACAGCGGCCGTGATTGCGCGCCATCCTGAGTTGGCCGTAGTCGATGAGTTCGCGCATACCAACGTCCCAGGCTCCGAGCGCCTGAAGCGGTGGCAGGACGTGATGGTGATTCTCGATGCCGGCATCGACGTCCTGACCAGCCTCAACATCCAGCACATTGAAAGCCTCAACGATCAGGTCTGGCACGTCACCGGAATCCGCGTGCGTGAGACTGTGCCGGACTGGGTGGTGCAGGAAGCGGACGAACTTGTGATGGTGGATGTCACGCCGCGCGCTTTGCTGCACCGGCTGGAACGCGGAGTTGTCTATTCACCCGAAAAAGCGCGGCAGGCGATCGAGAATTTCTTCACGGAACAGAATCTGACCGCCCTGCGCGAGCTGGCGCTGCGGCAAACGGCGCACCAACTGGAGGAGCGGCGCGAAGAATCGCGTGCGCCCATACCGGTTCGCGGCCTCGAACAGCAGCGGCGGGAAAGTATTCTGCTGTGGCTCACGCCTCACCCCTCGACGGCGATGCTGATCCGCCGCGGCCGGCGCGTGGCCGATTATCTGAACTCCGGATGCACGGCCATCTTTGTTGCGCGCGATGCCGCCATGTCCGACCTTTCAGCGGAAGACCGCGGGGCCATGGAGCGGCACCTGAATTTTTGCCGCAACCTGCACATCCCGTCGGAGTTTGTGCAAAGCAGCGAACCGGCAAAGGCAGTGGCGGCGTGGGCGCGGGAACACGCCATCACGCAGGTGTTTGTCACGCGTGCGGCGCCCGAAGTCTCGAAGCTGGTGCATCTGGTGCGCGATATGCAGGTCACGATCGTGGCCGAAAGAGTGCGTCAGGGCGATTGACGCAGCCCCGCTTTGCCCCAGACGCTCAGGGGCGTGGTGCGGCCCTCGCCGTGCGGCGTGCCCACCTCGCGCACCTGAAACGCAGCGCTGCTGCCCTGGATATCGACGACTGTGTAACCAAAAAACCAACCGTCGGCATAACGGCCGTTCCCGCGCAGGTGGCCGCCCGCGCTCGGTACAGAAACATAAGTCACGCCATCCAGTTCCGCATGCAGCAGCTCATGTACATGGCCTGCGATTACATACGCAGCGTTGTACCTCTTCGCGATGCGCTGTAGTTCGAAATTCGGATTGTTCACAATGACATCGACCAGCCAGGACGGCCGGTGAGACACAATGAACCTGACCGTCTGCCTGCTGTGCAGCCGCAGATCCTGGTCCAGAAACGCCAGTTCCCCGGCCGGTAAATTATCCGACTGGCTGTTATTGAGAATGGTGAAATGCGCCGGCCCGTAATCGAAGCTGTAGTGCGGTGGGTGCCCCGCGTATCTCTCAAACAGCTGAGCCGAACGCGCTGACCAGATGTCATGGTTGCCGGGAGTCAGATAGAGAGGAAAGCGTTTCCAGGCCGAAAGAGTCTGCTCCACCTGCTCCCATTGAGACTCGGCTGTCCGGTCATCGGCGCCCTGGATCGTATCGCCGACGCTGAGGACAAATGCCGGCTTCTGCGCCGCGAGCTCAGTCCAAATCTGTTCGTAAACGCCGGGCTGCGCTTCGCCGGTCCGGTCTCCGAGAATCACGAACCGGAAAGCCCCGGAGTCTGCCGCCCCGGCTCGGAGCCAGAGCAGTACTGGAAACACCGCCGCCGCGAGGAAAAATCTGTATCGAAACATCCGGAAAACTCAGCCGGCGCTTTTTACCTTGTCGGCGAAACGGGAAATCTCTATGACAGCACGCTGGTGGCTACCTTCTCCCACAACTTTTTCGCCATAGCGCGCCTCCACATGGAACTCCGCGCGCCGATTGTTGACTGCCAGCAGTTCCGCGGTAAACATCACGCTGGCTCCCATCGGCGCCGCCGCGCAATGCGAAACGTTTACATGAGTGCCGACGGTGTCGCTTCCCGGATCCAGCATTGGAAGAATCAGATTACGGCACGTTCTCTCCATAAACAGGATCATTTGGGGAGTCGAGAGCACACGAGGTCCTTCGGGCCCCAGAAACTTAATGGCCTGATCGTGGCCGACTTCCACAATTTCTTCCCGCCTTGCGCCGATCTGATATTCAGCCATTGATTATGCAGACGATTTTCGCACGCGTGCCCGGCAATACAGTTTGGCCCTCTTGTTGCAGCATTTCCGCAGTGTAGGTCCAGGAGAGAAAAAATGTCAGGGAAAAACACAGCTGTATTCGGTATTTATCAAACGCGAGATGCCGCGGAAGAAGCAGTAGATGCTCTCCGCCGGGCGAACTTTCGCAACACCGATATCTCGGCGCTGTTTCCGGATAATGCGGGAACTAAAGACTTCGCACACGAAAAGAACACGAAAGCACCGGAAGGCGCAAGCACCGGAGCCGCTTCCGGCGCGGTAGCGGGTGGCGTTCTCGGCTGGCTGGCCGGGATCGGCATGCTGGCCATTCCCGGTATCGGGCCGCTCATCGCGGCTGGTCCTATCATGGCGGCTCTCGCTGGCGCAGGGGCTCTGGGCACTTTCGGCGGCATAGTCGGAGCGCTTGTCGGGATGGGCATTCCGGAGTATGAAGCAAAGCGCTACGAAGGTCGCGTGAAACACGGCGGCATCCTGCTTTCCGTCCACTGCGATAGCAGCGACTGGGTCAAACGCGCGGAAGAAGTTCTGAAAACGACAGGCGCGGAAGATGTTTCCTCCTCAAGCGAAGCCCATGCGGACTTTGCCACCTCTGAGAAGCCGATGCTCCGAACACGAAGCTCGATTGTTGAAGAGCAAACGGAGGAACGCGCGGCCGATCCCGTGGATTCGGCCGAGTTGAGAGCCGCCGAAATCAGACGCGAGCAGCAGGTCGAAGATATCCGCACGCGCACCGCTGGCGGCACGACCCGTCTCGATGCCTGATGCAACTATAAAGAGTCGATGAACATCTCCAGCCTGAAGGTGAAACCGGGTTCCACCTTCAGGCTCAGCAAGTGCGATCCGCGCGATACGCACGGTATCTCAAAAGAGCACGCGGCGAAAGCACTCCCGCATCACGTAAAGAAGCTCGCCAGGCTCCACGATCTGCTGTATGCCGAGCACAAATCGTCGTTGCTGATCGTGCTTCAGGGAATGGATGCTTCAGGCAAAGACGGGACGATCAAGCACGTCATGACCGGCGTGAATCCCCAGGGCTGCAGCGTAACTTCCTTCAGGCAGCCGAGCACGGTCGAACTGGATCACGACTTTCTCTGGCGCGTGCATGCCGCTGTGCCTCCCAAAGGAGCCATAGGAATTTTCAACCGCTCGCATTACGAGGATGTTCTGGTGGCCAGAGTCCATAACCTCGTGGACCCCGCCGTCTGGAAACAACGCTATAACCAGATCAACGATTTCGAAAAGATGCTGACGCGGAACAACGTCCACATCCTGAAGTTTTTTCTGCACATCAGCAGCAAAGAACAGCACGAGCGCTTCGACGAGCGACTCTCGAACCCGCGCAAGAACTGGAAGTCATCCCCCTCCGACTTCAAAGAACGCGAATCCTGGGACCAGTATCAGGCGGCTTATGAAGCGGCCATTAAGAAGTGCAGCACGCCATACGCCCCCTGGTACGTGGTCCCCTCGGATCATAAGTGGTTCCGAAATTTTGCCATAGCCGAAGCGATCGTACAGACTCTTGAATCTTTCAGGATGAAATTTCCGAGGAAGGCCGGCGGAAATAATAAGCAATGAGTCTCGACATCTCGCAAAGAGAACGGGAAGGTATCACGCTGCTGGATCTTAAGGGCCGCATCACATTTGGCGAGGAGGTCGCGGCATTTCGGGATACCATCGAGAAAATCCCGGGCGAGCCGTCAGCCCGCGTCATTCTCAACATGCGGGAGGTCGACTACATCGACAGCACCGGTCTTGGAGCGCTGGTCATGTGCTCCACCCGGCTGAAGAAGTCCGGGGGCGCCGCGCGACTCGTCCACGTGAACCGGCGAAACGTCGAGTTAATCGTCATGACCAAAATCGAAACCATCTTCGAGGTATTCGACGACGAGACGGACGCTGTTAATAGTTTTTTTCCCGGCCGCGAGATCAAAAGATTCGATATTCTTTCATTCGTACGTCAAATCCACGAAAAATAGAAAGTTTCCTGCCATGGCTGCCGGATGAAGAGCAGTTTCGCTACCATATAGGAAAGATGGCGAATATCATCGGCGAAGTTCTGGGCGCGGCGGCTGCCGTTGCCAAAGGCATGGGAGTCACCATGAAGGAGATGATGTCTCCGACAGTGACCGAGAATTATCCCGACGAGCCGCCCAAACTGCAGGAGCGCTATCGCGGCGTCCATGTGCTGCAGCGCGATGAGAACGGTCTGGAAAAATGCGTGGCCTGCTTCCTTTGCGCAGCGGCCTGCCCTGCGAACTGCATTTACATAGAAGCTGCCGAGAACACGGATAAGGTGCGGATCAGCGGCGGGGAGCGTTACGCCAAGGTCTATAACATAGACTACAACCGCTGCATTTTCTGCGGTTACTGCGTGGAAGCCTGCCCCACTGACGCTATTACGCACGGGCATGGTTTTGAAGTGGCCAGTTACAATACATCGACCCTGGTATACACAAAAGACGATATGCTCGCTCCCGTTCCGCCAGGAGCAAAACCGCCTGTGATCCAGGAAGCCGAAGCCGCGGGGCACTAGCCCGCATCGAATACGCACTGAGGCAAATCGCGGCGGACGGCCGGGATTTGAGAAATCGCCTATGTTTGCCGTAATCCGCGAGCAATTCGAAACTATTTTCCGGGAAGATCCGGCGGCGAAAAGCAGACTTGAAATCGTACTCTGTTATCCCGGTTTTCACGCCATTATCCTGCATCGGGCGGCTCACCGGCTTTACGAGGCGAACATTCCGATTCTGCCGCGCTTCATCTCGCAGTTGTCGCGGTTCTGGACCGGCATCGAAATCCACCCCGGCGCTATCATTGGACGCCGGTGCTTTATCGATCATGGGATGGGCGTTGTAATCGGCGAAACCACCGAAATCGGCGATGACGTTCTGCTCTATCAGGGCGTGACTCTCGGCGGCACAGGTAACGACCAGGGCAAGCGCCACCCGACGGTTGGCAACCATGTCGTAATCGGCACCGGCGCGAAGGTGCTGGGCGGTATCCGGATCGGCAACCACGTGAAAATCGGCGCTGGTTCGGTGGTCGTGCATCCGGTGCCCGATTATTCAACCGTGGTCGGTGTTCCCGGACGTATCGTCCGTATGCGCGCCGCAAACGCCGGGGTACTGGAACATGGCGAGTTGCCCGATCCTGAAGGTCAGGAAATCAGCGAGCTGAAAGACCGCGTGGCGGAGCTGGAAGAGCAGGTCAGGCAGCTCATTGCCGTTCTCACGCCGAAGGCCGCCGGCCGCAACTGAGATTATCGAAGGTAAGCGCGCAGCGCATCCACCAGATCGTCCGCCGCGCGGGCCTGCTCTTCGGTCTGGTGTTTCTGATCCATCAAATGAAAGCGTATGTGGCCTTCGATGACCTCGGCCATGAGCGCGTCCATGGCTCCGCGGCATGCTGAGATATTGTGCAGTACGGCGGAGCACTCCGCTTCGTTGTTCAGCTCACGCTCAATCGCTTCCACCTGCCCGCGGATGCGCCTCACTCGGTTTAGCAGCTTACGCTTTTCATCGGCTGTATGCGCCATATTTCGTCTTTACAAGGATACCCCGGTGGGTATACGCTGGTGCTGGGTAGTTGCCAGTCTCTTCCCGGACGGCGCAGTACCCCGATCGTGATTTGTCCATGCTCAACCATCACTCAACACCGCTGCCCGTTGTGCGTCTCTGCACGCTGGCCTGCTGGTTGGTTTCGATGTGCTGTGCACCGTTCGCACGTGCGCAGGATGCGCCGGTTGCCGCCCCGGCGGAAGAGCGCTGGAACATCTTCTATCAGGCCACTTCCATCGGCCAGTACCACGGCAATTTTCCCGCTCTTTATTCCGGCGTAAACAGCCTTTCAAATAGAACCGAGCGCGATGTGTCGCTGACCACGACGCTGTTTTTCGGGTTCCGCATCGGCGAAAACACGCAATTTTACTTCGCCCCCGAGATCGCCGGCGGCCGTGGTTTCAGTGGCGTTACAGGCGTCGCTAACGCCCCCAACGGAGAGTTGCCGCGGGTCGCCAGCGCCACTCCCAGGCCCTATCTCGCGCGGCTGTATGTATCGCACGATTTCGGTTTCGGAAACGCCAGGGAAACTGTCGAAAGCGGTGAAAATCAGTTGGGCGGTTCCCGCCCGATGACGCGGTATACCGTCACGGCGGGCCGCTTTACCCTGACGGATTTCTTCGATCAGAACCGCTATACGCACGACCCGCGCACGCAGTTCATGGGCTGGGCCGTCATGTACAACGGCGCGTGGGATTATCCGGCGGACACCCGCGGTTACACCTGGGGCTGGGTCCATGAGTTTCATACTCGCTTCTGGTCTCTGCGTTATGCCAGCGCGGCTGAACCGAAGGTCGCGAACGGACTGCGGTTTGACCGGCGGCTGTTTCGCGACAGAGGCGACGTGATTGAGGGCGAGATCCGCTACACTCCCTTTTCACATCCCGGCGTTCTGCGGGCCCTCACCTATTTCAACCACACCCATTCCGGCAGCTATGGAAAAGCGCTGCAACTCGCAGCCGCGACGAACACCACGCCCGACGTGACCAAAGCCGCCCAGGTGGGCACGCTCAAGTACGGCTTCGGGCTCAACGTCGAACAGGAGATCGCGAAGAACATAGGGCTCTTCGGACGTCTCGGCTGGAATGACGGCAAGACCGAGGATTTCGCGTTCACGGCAATTGACCGTCTCGCCACGGGCGGCGTGTCGGTGACTGGCGCGCGGTGGAAACGTGGTGAGGACACTGTCGCCACCGAACTGACGGTCAGCGGCCTTTCCGCGGTGCACGCGCTTTATCTGAGCCGCGGCGGACTCGACTTCATTATTGGCGATGGACGCCTGAACTACATGCCAGAATACATCTGGGAAACTTATTACAGCGCCCGCATCGTGAAAGGATTTTTCGCTGCGCTCGATGTGCAGCACATTGCAAATCCGGCCTATAACCACGACCGGGGCCCGCTCTGGGCTTACTCGCTCCGGCTGCACATGGAATACGGAAAAAAATGAGGAAAGTCGACACGCTGCGGCGTCCGCCGGCGAAGCGCACCCTGGGCTCCACGTTTTCCCCATGGAACGTCATGCGCTATCGCATGCTCGCGCTGTTTGCGGTCATCGGCCCGGGTTTCATCACGGCCAATGTCGACAACGATCCCGGCGGCATTCTCACTTATTCGCAAGCCGGGGCCAAGTATGGCTATACGCTTCTCTGGACCCTGATCCCGACAACGGTGGCGCTGATTGTCGTACAGGAGATGGC
>JALYHT010000229.1 GCA_030776225.1 Acidobacteriota bacterium
CAATCAAACAGCTCATCACAGGACCCGAAAATCTACCGTCGCTGCCCAGACAGGATCGCTCCCACAACAGCGTGCGGGGGATTGTCAGCAGTGGCAGTTCACGACTGTGATGACCGCAGGTCGTGAAACCGTATCGGTAGCCGGCCGCTTTGACAGCGTCCAAAGAAACATCGTCCCAGGCGCCACTCGGAAAAGCAAAACAGTCGGCGTGCGCGCCCAGCCTTTGCGTCAGAGCTCGTTGCGACCCCAGCGCTTCTTCGTTTGCGCGGGACTGCGATTCGTTGGGCAGCAACACATGCGTTCTGGTGTGCGAGCCGATGGTGATCCCGGCCCGCTGCATTTCTCTGATCATTTCCCAGGTGACCGAACGCGAAGCCTGCAATGCCTCCCGCGCCGTTCCATCCTCCGTATTCATGAACTCGACAAGCCGGTTTAAGGTATCCGAGGGAAGCGACTCGATCAACCGGCGAGTGGCCTCGAAGGCGGCTAATCCCGTTATGTCGGGAATGGGAAAATCCTTCGTCATTTGCGGGGCGTTCGCGCGCGCGGCTCGGCGCTTGAGAAGCAGATAGAGGGCGTCGTGAGTCTGCATCCCCGTGGTGTCGATAAGGTCCGTGACAACGAAAAGAGCCGCGGGAACGCCTTTTCTTTTGAGAAGCGGAAACGCCAATTCGTAAAAGTCGAGGTACCCGTCGTCGAACGTGAGGGTCGCTATCGGTTTGCCCGATCCGCTTCCATGTTCAATTTCCGCGCCAATTTCAGCAACGGGCACGAGGCGGTAGCTTTTCGCCAGCCAGTCGATTTGCTTTTCGAGCATTGGCAGGCTGATGAGCAGCGATGGGATGTAGCTTTCTGCACACAGAGCAAAATTTTCTACGACTCTGTGATAACCCACTACAGGAGGGGTCCGAAGTCCGCGACGGGACAAAGTGCCGAGGAACTTATGGATCCCGGCAGCGCAAATTAGGTCAGCGGACTGTTGCTTGGCCCACGATCTGCTCACTATGTACTTCTAAGCACGCGGCGTGCCACGTTTCGGTAGGTCCGACCCATTTGTAAAAGGCCCTGCGAGGCCAATCCTGCCAGGCCAGGGGGATGGATCTCCAGACGGCCCAGCGGCCTGCTTTGACTCGTCCAGTGGGATTTATAACTCTCATTCCCGTGGAGAAGATCGTATTCGCGCGCGCCCTCTGCCAAAGCTTTTTGAATCGCGCACCCCATCGTCAGAAACCCGACACTGTGCTTCTCAAAAGCGGGGTCGAAACCGGATTGGTAGAAATTGAACGTGCCGCGGTAGAGGAACCCATATAGAGAGGCAGCGGCGCTTCCGTTGAGTTTCAGCGTGTAGAGCCTCAGCCAACCTCGCCCGAGAGCAATTTCGCAGATGTCGCGATGAAAAGCGGGCAGAGCTGCGGTGTGGAACGCGTCCGAGCCCCCGCGGTCCCGCCAGCGCTGGTTGTGCTGGGCGATCAGCAGCGCGATCGATTCCGAAACCGTTTCTCTGGTAGCTTCATCGAACTCGACAGTAAAATCGCGGTTCAGCCGCTTCCATTTTCGGTTGAAATTGTAGCGCGTCTCAGACCCGAGACTGCCGAGGAACGAATCCCAGCTATGCCCTTCCAGCTCAATGAACGGACACACGTTGATCTGGATCTCGTCGGCATGCCAGCCGTCGGTTCGCAACAGGGCCATCAGCCGCGCGGCCAGGGAATCAGGCTGCCGCACATTCGATAAGCGAAGGGTGAATGCCGAAACGGAATTGCTGGCCCTTAGTTCGCGCGCGAGGGCGCCGATCGCGCTCTCTTCATAACCCTCGCGGACGATCAGGTCGAGGTAGTCGGAACCGGCAAACCCGCTGCCCAGAAATTCAAGCGCAGGCAGCAGATGTCCCTCCAGAGGGCGCGCCCGCCGCATGGCCAAAGGCGCTATGGCGACAAGCAGGCCGCCTACACGCACGGTCCGAATCGCCAGCGTATGCTCCCCGCCGAGATGTTTCCACCAGGTCGCCAGCCATTCGAAAGTCAGAAAGAAGCAATCCGCGGCGCTCGACTGGAGCAAAGAATTCCATTCACTTTCAAGCGCGCCGAACTCAGCGGCGTTCGACACCGTCTCAACGGATGCCGCGGTTTCCAAAGCGCTAACGGTTTGAGTTGCCATATCGGTTTGAAACGCGCTTCACTGCATTGGCTGCCGCGGCGCGAATTCTTTGCAGCAGTGGATTGGCCTTCATCCACGGGTTGAGCCGAAACTTGATAAAGTGCGCGAATTTCGCCCGCAGCGAGGGGCGGAAAATGTACAGCCAGAAATTGGAGCGCGTGTCGTCGGTCCAGCAACGCTTCCATTCGGCTTCTTCTCCCAGAAAATCGTATTCTTCAAGACCGCGTTCGAAAGAATTGCGAAGCGCCGTGGCGAGCAGAAGATTGGAAGGCGAGTATGCCGAAAACTGCGGGTCGTAGCCCAGTTTCAGAAGGAAAATTCGATTCCGGTATTCGAGCGAATAATCGAAGGCCACGGCCGTTCCGCCGGCGCGCAGGAAATTCAATCGCAGCCAGCCGCGTTCGGCGGCGCGTTCGGAAAACACTTCATAAAAACGGGTAATAGCGGGGTCGCTGAAGATAGCCGTCCCGTTCGCGCCTTTCCAGGCCGCGGATTCGAGGCGCAACCCGTGCTCAAGACTTTCCCTGCGTCGATCGCCACCCGAAACCGTATCGAGCTCCACCGCGCCGATCTGATCCAGGCGCTTAAAGCGATTGCGCAGATTGGAGCGGTGTTTGGCCGGAAGCCCCTGATGATAAGCGTCCCATCCCGCATGCAGAGGAACACGCGGTGAGGCTCCCGATTTCCAGAGACCCGTGGGATATTGATCGGCAGCGGCATGTTTCCGCATCCCGGCCAGAGTCTCGCTGTCTTCGGTCAACTGGCAAAGTTGCAGTACATCCCATTGTTTTGAAGCCCTGATCGTGTTCCAGATCGCGGCGAGCGCCTCGTCTTTTCTCTTCGTCAGAATGAAATCGGCGCGCGGGACGTGGGAGTTATAAAAGAAGCCAAGACGCCGCAGTCGAATGCCGAACATCCGAACCGGAGTGATTATCAAAGGGGCTATCGCTATCGGCGCGTCGCCTTCCCCGACTACGATCACATACAGCCGGCTCCCGCTTCCGAAGCATTCCCACCATGTTCTTGCCCACGCATGTTCAAGGAAGGGATGAGTAACGCCTGCGCGTTCCAGCAGAGCGCGCCATGCGTCTTCAAGGGCAAGGAATTCGG
>JALYHT010000230.1 GCA_030776225.1 Acidobacteriota bacterium
ATCAACCAGCCCATCCAGACGCTTTTCAACAAAGCGCGCTCGCCATTTGCCGACTGTCTGTTTGGTGATCCGCAACGTTGCCGCTACTTCCGTGTTGCTCTTCCCCTCGGCACACTCCAGAACAATCCTTGAGCGCAAGGCAAGAGCCTGCGACGACTTTGGTCGCCGCGCCCACCTGCGCAGGGCGGCTATCTCCTCATCCGTGGCCACCAGTTCAGCCGTCGGGCGTCCAGTCCGCATCCCTCACTCCTATATACATTGGATGCCGTGAACGCAGCTATTTATTCAACGAACTTCTGAGTCATGACACTAGGTCCGGTTCTGAGACATTACTCCCCATAAACGCCCTTCGATCCGCCGATCCAATTCGTAATATCACCATGATCGATTGCCAGCGGCTGTGACACGTCCGGCTTTAACCCGCGTTCGGTCGATCAGTGTTTACCGCGTTAACGCCAACCGCCGCACTACAAAACCCGTCGTACGGGACAATGTAGCTGATGCCGTCCTCAAGGCCCGATCCTCTCGCATACCTTGGCGCGCAACTCGCGGAGTGGAAACAAGCGGGCACTTACCAGCGGCTCCGGATACTGGAGGGCGCAAGCGCCGCGGAGTCGAAGTTCGACGGGAAAGAAGTCATCAATCTCGCCTCGAATAACTATCTCGGGCTCACCACCCATCCCAAACTGATTGAAGCCGCCATCGAAGCCACGCGTAAATATGGCGCGGGTTCCGGCGCGGTACGCACGATTTCCGGCACCATGGACCTCCACATGGAACTGGAACGGCGCATCGCGAAATTCAAGAACGTCGAAGCCTGCGTTGTTTTTCAGTCCGGGTTCGCGGCCAATGCCGGAACGGTTGCCGCGGTCCTGACTCCCGAGGACCATATCGTTTCGGACGAACTGAACCACGCCAGCATCATCGACGGGTGCCGCTTATCGCGCGCAAAAATCCATGTGTTCCCGCACAAAGACCACGCAGCGGCCGGGCGAATTCTGGAGCAACTGGATTCCACGCCGGGGCGCAAGCTGGTCATTACGGACGGCGTGTTTTCGATGGACGGCGATATCGGTCCCCTGCCCCAGCTGGTGAAGCATGCGGAGAAGCATGGCGCGATCATGATGATCGACGATGCGCATTCGTCCGGAGTGCTGGGTCGGAACGGGCGCGGCACGGTGGATCACTTCGGGCTGCACGGGCGCGTCGATATTCAGGTGGGGACGCTCTCGAAAGCGATCGGGGTGCTCGGCGGCTACGTTTGCGGCACGAAGAATCTGATTGAGTTTCTGTACCACCGGGCGCGGCCGTTTCTGTTTTCCACGTCGCATCCGCCATCGGTGGCGGCCTCGTGTATCGCGGCGTTCGATGTGCTGGAACAGGAGCCGGAACGGATCGGGCGGCTATGGGCCAACACGCGTTATTTCAAAGAAGGCCTGGCCGTAGCGGGCTTCAATACGGGCGTCAGCGAGACGCCGATTACGCCGGTGATTGTGGGCGAAGCGGCGCTTGCCCACCGCTTTTCGGCGGAGTTGTTCCAGGAGGGCGTACTGGCCACGGGCATTGCATTTCCGACCGTTGCCAAAGATAAAGCGCGCGTGCGGACGATCGTGACGGCAACGCACACGCGTGAAGAACTGGACCGGGCGCTGGAGGTTTTCAGACGCGTGGGGCGGCGGATGGGAATCGTCCGCTAAGGCCGCGGCGCGGGCGCGCGACGGCCTTTTATTTTTATCGCCATCCATTTGTACCTTGCATGCAGGCAGGTACGTATACTAACTGAAACGGGTGGTTTGAGAGGAGTCCTTTGAGTTTGATTCGCTTCGATATTCGTGTGTTCCCACTGGCCGTCGCTTTGACTGCGCTGCCTGTAATGGCGCAGGTCACGCCCGAAACCAGCGCGCCGAACGCTGCCCAGGCGGCGCCCGCACAGAAGACCCGCGTGCCGGATTACCCGGAGCCGCGAACGTTCACCATCGGTCTTTTCTACTGGCTGAGCGCGGGAACGCAACCCAGCCTCTACTCCGGGCACAAGGCAACCGATGACGAGACGCTCCAGAATCTGGGTAAGTCCAAAAAGACTCCAGGAATCGAGCTGAGCATCCCGATCACACGCACCGGCGAAATCAAATTCGAATATTCTCGAACGCAGGGAGACGGCAACCAGACCGCGCCGGCCGCACTCAATATCGTGGACACGTCGATCGCCAGGGGCGATTATCTGGCCACTCAATACAAGATGCAGCGAGCCAAAGTTTCCTTCGAGGATCTGCTGTTCCCGCACAAATTTCCCGTGGCGAAGTTTCGTCTGAAATCGCTGTGGGGAGCGCAGTTGGTGCATATCAGGAATACGGTGGACGCGCCGCTGGTGGACGCGACGGGCGTGAAGGAAACTGCGAGCGGGAGCAAAGAGGTGATGCTGCCCACGCTCGGAATGGCGGCGGAATACGCCCTTACGCCGCATATTCTGCTGCGGGCGGATGGGTCCGGATTCGGACTTTATCACAAGGCCGATATATGGGACGCGAACGCGATAATTTCATTCAGGAAAGGTCCGGTGGAAGTGCTCGGGGGGGCCAGGGCGCTGCATTTCAAAACCTCCCCGAACACCGTGGAGTTCGAAACCGCAACGTTCACAGGCGCGTTCGCGGGGTTGCGCTGGCACTGGGGCATCTGAAGCGCCGGCAATGAGAACGCTTGACGTGGGTTGCGGGATTCGGAAGTATGCCGGCTCGATCGGCATCGACGTAAACCCCGCCAGCGCCGCCGATGTGATCTGCAACCTGGACCGGTTTCCGTATCCGTTTGCCGACAAAACGTTCGATGGGCTGCGCGCCATCCACGTAATCGAGCACCTCACCGATGTGATCCGCAGCATGGAGGAGTTTCACAGGCTTGTCAAACCGGGTGGCCGGGTGCGCATCGAGACGCCGCACTATACCGATTTCAGTTCCTTCTGCGACCCCACCCACAAACACCATCTGAACAGCTTTTCGTTTCGCTATTTCGGCGAAAACCATGGCGGCTTCGGCTATTATACGGCCGCGAAATTTCGTGAGATTTCCGTGCGCGTAAAGCTACTAGCACTTTGGAAATGGCTGGGCTTCGAATATCTGGTGAATCGGTTTCCGCGGTTCCGCCGGTTCTGGGAATTTTATCTTTGCTACGTCATCCGGGGCAAAGCCATGGAGTTCGAATTTGAACCTGTTGAATCCGCTCTACCGCATGGCCGACCGCTTGCGGGCCCGCAGGCAGGGTAACCTCGGCAGGGCTGGAGAGGATCTGGCGCATCGGTACCTGCGGAGCAGGCACTTCACCGTGGTCGCGCGGAACTGGCGGCCTCCACAGGGCGGCGGCGAGATCGACATCGTGGCGTGGGAAGGCGACTGGCTGGTATTCGTCGAAGTGAAGACACGGCGCTCCGGCGAGTGGAACGCCCCCGAGCGGGATATCGACCCGGAAAAGATCGCTTATCTGCGGCGCGCGGCGCGGGATTACATCCGGCGCGCCAATGCCGATCCGGCGAAGGTGCGGTTCGACGCTGTTTCCATTACGGGAAGCTCGCTCGACCATATGCGCGACGCTTTCCCTCCCGGTTGACCGGGCGAGTTTTTACCCCAGGTTCCAGCCGGCCGCGAGCATCCGGCTATATTCCCCGGACGCGTAGAGTTCGAAAGGAAAGTCAGCGGCGTCGATCTTTTTGAATTCCGTTGAATGGAGATAACAGATGTAAGCGTAGTCTGCGTAGCGATGATAATTGCGCAGGAAAATGGGCGACAGCGATTGAGCCGGGGGCGGCTCCGCGAACAGGCTGTGAATCCCGATGGCGCGGGAGAAAATGGAGCGGCGATCGGTGACGCCCCAGCGCTCCAGCTTTTCTTTCACGGCTTCCGGCGGACTCTCGACCGCCATCGCGGCAAAGCTCTGCTCGATTACGCCGGGATCGCGATCCAGGGCGGAGCTATGCGCCACCTGCTCCACACATTGCTGCAGCCAGCGAAAGATATCTTTGCCCAGAAACAGCAGCATCCGGATTTCCTGGTACCGCCCCGCCAGCATAGTGCGCATCAGATCGGATGGGTCGTCCGGAGAGGCAACCAGGCCCTGCAGCGCAAGCGACGCAAGAGAACCGGCCAGGAGATCGTCGGTACCCGCGCCCCCGCTGAAAGGATGGAGAATCAGGGGCGGCAATTGCGCGGGCGGCGATAACTTTTCTGTCGGTGTCAAAATCTCTGTCCCGATTACTTAATCGGCGGAAACATGAAAACCTGTATGCCCGCCGCGCTATTTTCGTTCCGTCAGCTGCACTCTGGCGGTAACAGTCGTATCGCCGCGCAGCACCCCGACTTCCACTTCCTCGCCCGCCTTATGAGCCCGGAGCGCATAAGTGAAATCGTAAAGGTTCTGGATTTTTTCACCGCCGAAGTTTATAAGGATGTCACCGGCCCTGAGTCCGGCCTTTGCCGCAGGCGAGCCCGGCGTGATATCGGCAAAGCGGACACCCGTGGGGGGTTCGGCAAAATCGGGAATGCTTCCGAAATACGGACCATAGCCGCTGCCGCCTGAGCTGGCCACGCCGGCGTGCGGATTTTCCTTTTCTTCCACGCGCACGAATTTGGGCGCCACCGCGTCGGCATCGATCCGCCCGGCCACATCGGCAACCAGCTGGACGACCTGAATCGCCGCATTCGCATTGATTTTGTCCCAGGTGTCGCTCGGCTTGTGGTAGTCGGGGTGGAGTCCGGAAAAGAAGAAGAGAACCGGAATCTGTTTGGCGGTGAACGAGGTATGGTCGCTCGAACCGTAGCCGCTGTTATCGGAATAATCGATATGCAGCGCGGCGAATTGAGGCGCCACGGCGTCGAGATCCTGCCGGAGAGTTGTGCCGGTTCCCGCGCCGCCCACATACAGTTTGCCGTCGCGCACGCGGCCGATCATATCCATATTGATCATCGCGACAGCCTTATTCAACGGCATTTCCGGATGATTGGCATAGTAGCCGGAGCCAAGCAGCCCGAGTTCCTCGCCGGCAAAGGTCATGAAGAGGATGCCGCGCTTTTGCCTGGGCATAGCGGAAAAATACCGGGCCAGTTCGAGGACGGCGGCGGTGCCCGAAGCATTGTCGTCGGCCCCCGGATGAACCGTGCCGGCCAGCGAGGGCGCAAGCGAGAACTGGCCGCCCAGACCGAGGTGATCGTAATGCGCGCCGACGATGAGGTATTCATCGGTTTCACCCGGCAGGTAGCCCAGAACATTGTGAACGGTTTTCACCACGCGCTCCACATCCACGCTCTCGGTCACTGCAACCCCAGGCAGAGGGAACGACCGCGGCTTCGCATCGGAGTCGATGGCTCTTTCGACATCCATCAGGTCTTTGCCCGCGCCGCGAAACCAGGAGGCGACTACGCTGGCCTTCACCTGAACGAAAAGAATACCGGCGTCGGCGGGGCCGGCCGTGGCGCCGAAGTTTTCAAGATCGTCTTCCGGCGTCGCCGTTGCGCCGACACGGCGATGGTTGTCCTGATCGTTGATCAGAATGACGCCCGCCGCTCCGTGTTTGCGCGCATTGAAGGCCTTGCTGTAGTACTGGGCGTGGTCGGTATAGATTTTACCTTCGAAGACGCTCTTTTCGTCATACTCCTGCGGCTCGTGGGCCATCACGATCACAAACTTGCCGTGGACATCGAGCCCGGCGTAATCGTCATAATTGTATTCGGGCGCAGTAATGCCGTACCCGGCGAACACGACCGCGCCCGCCGCATGGCCGCGGGAGGAGAAATTGAACGGAACGAAATCTTTGCCGGCGAGCAGCGACTCTCTGTCGGAACCGGAGGTAAAATCGAAGCGGTTGGTTTTGCCCAGCTTCGCGCTCGTAGTGACTTCAAAAGCCTGCAGATAGTTTTTGCCTTCGACGGGTTTGAGGCCAGCGGCCTTGAACTGGCCGGCGATATACCGGGCGGCCTTTTCGAGCTCCGGAGAACCGCTTTCGCGTCCGCGCATTTCGGGCGAAGCGAGAAACCTGATGTGGTTCAGGTAACGCTCGGCGCTGAAGGAAGGCGCAGTTAATTTCGCGGCGAAAACAACGGCCGCGGCGCAGAAAAAAGCGGTAACTGCAGCAGCCCTTCTCATGCCGCTATTTCAGGCTCACCGGACTGTTGCCAGCGGGGGCGGCGCCCGGCATGGGAAGGCTCACATTGCAGCCGCAATCCTCACCCGCGTTCTTCGCCGTTTTCTGGTATTCGATTTCGAAATCGATCACGCGTTTCAGATCCTGCCACTGGAGCGTGCCGACCATGCGGCGGCCGTTCACGAATATGGTGGGCGTGGAATTAATTTCAAGCGCTTTGGCTTCGGCGCTGCTCTTACCGACCTCATCTTCAGTAGCGCGGGAGTCGATGCACTTTGAGAGCTGGCTGGCGTCGAGGCCTTTGGTTTTGGCGAAGTCGAGCACTTTGGCTTTCAGGTTCTCGGGGTTGATCTCCTCCTGATGCTGAAAGATCCAGTCGTGGTAATCCCAGAATGCCGGCGCGTTCTGGTGAAAAATGCAGCGGCCCATCATGGCTGCCGATGTTGCCCAGGGGTGCAGGCTTTCCAGCGGAAAATCGACGAAGTAGAGGCGCACTTCTTTCGGGTAAGCGGCGAGGAGATTGTCGTGGAGCATTTTGGCCTGCTCACGGCAGTAGGGACATTCGAAATCGCTGAACTCGACGAGTACAACGGGAGCGCCCGGCGTGCCGACACTCGGCTGGAACTCGGTGTTGATCTTCTCCAGATCGCGCTTGAAGGGGTTCTGGCCGATGTCGAAGACGTTGCCGCGAATGATCTTCTGCCCATCCTTCGAGACGTAGAACGTTTCCTCCTGGCTCGCATTGCCCTGCGAGCCGCGCACCTTCACCTCATAGAAACCGGGCAGCGGGCCAGGCCGGGGATCGGCGATTTCCATCCCGATCGCGGCGGGCCAGACAAAGAGGTGCCGGAGGTAGGCTTCCAGCTTTGCTTTATTAATCTGCGTTTTATCGACCTGAGGCGCAGTCTGGGCCATGAGCGCCGCAGCCGTGGCCAGCAGGAAAATGATGACTTTTCGGAGCATAGGGGGTTACGAACGCGCGATCTGCACTACCAGGTATTATATCCGCGTCGCGCACGCGTTCCGGGTTTACCATTTTGCGTAAAATATGGCCGCGGCCAGGGAATGGGAGCTCCCTATGCAACCTGTTGGACGCAAAGAGATTTAGGCAAAAACGCTGTGATAAAATTCAAAGTGAAAAGGAAGATGGAATAGCTTCCAAATTCGGAAACGGAACGCTGGTTGCTTCCGTCATTGAGGGAACAGCCCCTGACAGGATTAGTCGACCGAAATGCCTGAAGTTCTGCACGGCGATCCCGCCGAAACCGCCGCACATGATGCCAATGGCGCGGTGAAGATGCACACGGATATCAACGACCACCTCGACCGCCTTTTCGCGGCCGATAAGGCGGAGATTCCGTGGTTCATATCGCTTTACCGGAGCCTCCACGACATCATCAAGCCGGAAGAGCTGCCGCCGCTGGTCCTGACGTCAAGACCAGTAGCGGTAAAGAGTATCTGGGGCCTTTACGAGCTGAACCCCAGATCATTTTATACTTCAATCGCGATTCTGGGCACGGTCTTCGCTCTGCTGATGGCGACTTTCACCAGCAAAACGGTGCAGAAAAAACTGGCGGACAGGGTGGATCTGATCGATCCGAATATCACCCCGTACCAACCGCCCAAGCCGAAACCGGCGGGGGGCGGCGGAGGGGGCGGCGCGCGCGAAATCGCGCCCGTATCGAAAGGCCGGGCGCCGAAGCCTGCGATGAAGCAGTTCACCCCGCCGATGATCGTTAAGGTGATGCCGAAGCTGGCCGTGATGCCCACCATCATTGCGCCCCCCGATACGGTTCTGCCGCAAAATAATCTGCCGAACTGGGGCGATCCGCTGTCCAGGCTGGCGAATCTCTCGAACGGCCAGGGTTCGAACGGCGGCATGGGCAACGGGAACGGCGGCGGGCTCGGTTCCGGCAAGGGCGGCGGCTACGGTCCCGGTGAAGGCGGCGGCATCGGGGGGGGCGTGTTCAAGGTCGGCGGCGGCGTGAGCACTCCCGCTGTGATTTTCAAGGTTGACCCTGAGTATTCAGAAGAAGCGCGCAAGGCGAAATACAGCGGCACAGTGATGCTGGCGGTGGTGGTGGATTCCGACGGGCACGCGCGCGATATTCATGTGGTGAAGAGCCTGGGGATGGGGCTCGATGAAAAGGCGATCGAGGCCGTGGAGAAGTGGAAGTTCAAGCCCGGCATGAAGGGCGGCCAGGCCGTGAATGTGCGGGCGACGATCGAAGTGAACTTCCGGCTGCTGTAAGGCTTCGGCGATCAGGATGTCGCGTTCGATTTGGCCACAGGTCTCGTGCCCGAATCGAAATCCAGAGATACTTCGTTACCGGCCGACCCGTTCCATTTCGTAAAAGATTCAACGATAATTCTGAAGATCACGCTTCGGTTCTCCAGGATGACCTTAAACCAGGCGAGAGAACCTTTTTGGGGAAAGTAAATACCCCGGAAGCAAAGGCGCGCCACAAGATGGCTGATTTTGTAAGGGACGGGCGCATCGGCTATTTTGCGCATCGCTCTGCTGGTATTTTCCGGACTATACGTGTTGGTCCACGCATACTGCACTTCCGTATGCACTTCAGGCACGGTCATCTTCAAAGGAGTATGCGCCATTTTGAAGGGCGCAAAATCGAGCCAGTGCGTTGGCCGGGTGAGCCGGCCTTCCTTCTGCAGACGCGCGTAGAGCGGAGTGGAAGGGAAAGGCGTGATCTGTCCGAACACCGGCAGCCCCGGCGGCCATTCGCGAATCTGGGACAGAGTTCGTTCCGCGACTCCCGGAATATCGTTATCCAGGCCGAAGATAAACGACGTGATCGCGTACACGTTCCGTTTCGCGAGCCGCGCTAAAACGGAACCGAATTCGGCGGGCTTGTTGAAGCTCTTGTTGACGTCTTTCAAATTCGCCGGGTCAAGGGACTCCATTCCGATAAACACCCACTTCCCGCCCGACGCCGCGATCAGGTCGACCAGTTCTTCGTCGCGCAGAAGATTTGCGCTGATCTGGCATACCCAGGCGAGTTGCGCGTTGGCGGCGATGATCGCCTTGAGCAGGGATTTGGTGCGTTTTACGTTGATGGCGAAATTGTCATCCACAAAAAACACCGCGATCTTCCCGTTGCTCTTCCGGGCGCGCGCCTTCAGCCGCAGCATCTCGTCCACAACGCTTTCGTCTGTGCGGAACCTGATCGAATCGCCAAAGAAGCCCGTTACCGTACAGAACTCGCAGCCGTACGGGCAGCCCCGGCCGGATTCGATCGGAATCAGGTGGAACCCTTCAAAATGCAGTCTCTTCAGCAACGGGCGCAGGAGCCGGGGGATCTGATTGAATTGATCCAGATCGATCGATTCCCAGGGAATCTTCGGATAGGCATTCAGGTTTGGTTTTTGATCCTGCCCGAAAGCATCGACGGGCGCGTAGATGTCTTTTAAGCGCCCATGGAGCGCGTCCTCAACGATACGGGGCCAGGTGTCATCGGCCTCACCCAGCGCCACGGCGTCGGCGTGGCGAACGCCGCCGTTTCGTCCCAGCGCTTCATCGGGAAGCTCGGTGACATGGGGGCCGCCCATGACCACTGGAATGCCGGCCGCCCGCAGTGCGTCCCCCGCCCGATAAGCGCGCGCGATCATTCGGGTCATCGCCCCGATACCCACCAGTTCGATGCCCTGTTCTCTGGCGAAATTCACCAGTTCTTCATCGTTCATCGGTTTCGCGTTCCCATCCAGCAGCTGAACCTCGTGTCCCGCCGGGGTAAGCGATTTGAGGAGGAACATCCACAGATGCGGCATAAAATTGCCTGTAATGCCGTTGTCCGGGTTATAGAGGAGGATTTTCATAGTGGGACGCGAATTAGAAGGGCTTGGGGAAGATGCCTATATTTATCAGGTGGCCATTTCAAGTATATGGGAGTAGCGAAGACGCAGGTGCGATGACTTGGTCGTCAACTGAGCGACGGCCCATGCTGTGCAGGACTGTCGAAAGGCGGCGTGTGTTTTAGTGCGGCCCGGCTTTCCACCGGAAGCGTAAAGGAAACAGTTGTACCTTCACCGGGGGCTGATTCCGCCCAGATGCGGCCGCCTTGCGCCTGCACGATGCGTCGGCAGATCGCCAGACCCACCCCCGTTCCTGGATACTCTTTGGCCGAATGCAAGCGCTTGAATGGGGTAAAGATGACCGACGCGAACTGCGGATCGAAGCCGATTCCGTTGTCGCGTATCGAGATGACCCATTCCGCCCCTTTCTGCTCTGCGCTGATGTGCACTTTTGAAGGCCGGTCCGCCTTCCGATATTTCACGGCATTACCAATCAGGTTTTGAAACAGGCGAACCATCTGGCCACGATCTACCGCCAGGGTAGGCAGCGGATCGTGCGTGATGCTCGCGCTGCTTTCAGTTATGGCCTGCTCCAGGTGGGTAAGCGCCGCCTCCAGATCTTCGTCGAGAGCAATCGATGACGGTTTTTCGCTTTCCGTTGTGAGGCGTGCATAGGCGAGCAAATCCTGGATCAGGGTGCCCATACAAACCGCCCCGGTATTAATGAAGTCGAGAAACTTGTCGGCTTCGGCGTCCAGCCTTCCCCGGTACTTCGTTGAAAGCAGTTGAGCGAACGCTCTCATCGTCCGCAGGGGTTCCTGCAGATCATGGCTGGCCACATACGCAAACTGTTCCAACGCGGTATTCGATTCGGTTAATGAATCCTGCAGTTGCTTGCGCGCCGTTTCATCGCTCATGATTTTTGCGTACCCGATGAGCGTCCCTCGCTCGTCATGGAACGCGTTCATGAAGCCGTTGGCGAAAAACTCGCTTCCGTTCTTGTGACGGTGCCAGCGGATGTCGGTGGCCGATCCGGTATCCCGGGCGAGTTGCATCTCCGATTCACAAACCTCGACAGCCTTCTCCTCAGGCGTGAAAATCAGGGAGGCGTGCTTGCCGATCCATTCCTTTTCCGAATAGCCAAGCAGTTGTTCAACGCCCGAATTCCAGGATGTAATGATTCCACGCGCATCGAGCATGAACATCGCATAATGCCGCAGTTCCCGCACCTGCATGCGGTACAGATCGGCGGCCTGGAGGTTTGTCAGTTCACCCGATCCGTTGGAGTTCTGTTCATTCACAGGTTGTACCTTGCGCGAAGCCTTTAGCGGCTCGAAAATCAGGCCGCATAACCTTACGCATCTGATCTGACGTTGATCTGCGGCCTCGCCGCAACGCCCAATTGGCGACGGATCGGATTCCCATACCCATTCATCATAGTTCTCTATCTGGCCGATGTTCCACAGGGCGGGAAAACGGCGGGCCCCATGGCCGCGGCTGATTTCGGAGTATTTGCCGGGGAATGGAGGAAAATCAGGGCGGTTGCCAATGGCTGGTGCGCCGGGCTTCTCCTCCACCCAGGAGTAATCACGGTGGAAGGGGATTACCCGGCGGCACGTTTTGCATGCTGAAACGATTTACTATGTGCTGGAGGTGTTGATGCTGCCGTTAACGCCGTTCGGGAAGAAGCCGCCCGATGTGGCGCCGTTCGGATTGCTGCCGTAAACGATGCTGAGCACCTGTCCGGGGGTACGCACGATGGAGAGTGCCTGCGCGTTGTCGGAGAAATATTGCGTACCGGATGGCGGAGGCAGGATGTCCTGAGAATCGACTGGCTTCGTGGGCGCCAGAAATAGCGCCGCATGCAGGCGGAGATTTCCGGTGTGTTGCGCTTCGACAGCGAGGATGCGCGCCGCGTAGCCGAGGATCGTGGTGTTCTGAATCAGCGGCGCGGCCCCGCCGTACGCGGAAACCCCCACATCTTCAAACGCCCGCGCGAGCGCGATGAAAGCTTCCTGGCTTTCAAAGCCGGTACCGAGAGCGTTCAGGTTGATGGCGGGTTTTGCGATCGGAGTAATGTTCAGGCCGGTGAGCAGACCGCGCAAAAGCGTGACGTGATTTTGTTCGTCCTGCATAATCTGCATGCCACTGACGTTCAGTGAAGAACCCGCCGTCATCACCACTTTGTTGCCACCAGTGGTCGCTCCGGCGTTGCCACTGCCGGTGATGCCGACGCTGGTCTGGCTCAGCGTCTGGCCGGTCATGGCCATGGTGTAGAACTCGGCTTCAAGATATTCAAGGTTGAGCGCGAATTGCACGATGTCAGTGTCGGTGACGGCGGCGCTGGCCGTCTCTGCATTCGCGAGGAAGGCGGCGAGTCCGGCGCTGGCCATCCCGACGCTTTTTGTAAATCCTCTTCTGTTGGACAAAGTCTCCCGCAGGCTGTCAATTTTCACTTTAATCCTCTCTCTGGCTCTAAGTTCGAAGGCGGTAATGCTGAAAACTGCGCCGCGGCTATTGAATGTTCACCATCACGGTGTTGGAGGGAACGCCATCCACCGTGACGATCAGCCTGACGTCGCCATTGCCGGTCCCCGCCAGCGATTGCGGCAGTGGTCCGATGTTGATCTGGTCCAGTCCGGCGTACTGACTCACAGGGCCCGCATAAAGCACGGGAACCTTGGTGCCATTGATGGTGGCTTCCACGGGGTTCTTCGAATGGTTGCGAAAGCCTGTGCCGTAGAGCTCGTAATAGACCTGATCGGTTGACGGCGAAAGGCTCAGAGGATTCGTGGTGTAGCTGGAGCTCCCCGCCTGAAACGTGAAAGTATAGGAAGTCGCGCCCGATGCGGAAAGGCGGAAGACTTCGCCGGCAGCAGCGCCCGAACCATTGCCGTTAGCGGCAAAAATGCCGGGGGCCACATTCGAAACATGGGCGATCCCGCTCAGCGTAGCTCCCGCCTGCGTGGCTGCGGAGACCGTTGCAGCGCCGACCGCGGCGTTCGCAGGGATCAACAGGTTGACCTGGCCCGAAGAGACCATGAACAAGGGCGCCAGTTGCTGTGCCTTCAAACTGTCGGTGAAGTTCAGGCTTGCGCCGCCCAGAGACGTGGGGAGCGGCTGCGCCAGGGCTGAGTATTCCTGATTGGTGATGTTGCTGCCAAACCCGGCGGCTATCGATCCGGGCGAGACTATGGGCCCCCAGTTCGCCGCCGAGACGATTGTGAAAGTGGGAGTCTGCGCCAAACCGAGCGCGCCAGCCCCGCTGAAGAGAATCAGGCTTCCTAACGTACGTCGTATTGTCATGCTTCGATAACTACGTCGGGGAGTTTAAGTCGGATTGGAAGTGGAAATACGAAACGTGTTTAAAGGTACCCGACAGTCAGCAAGCCTCAGCCGGCCTGCGATTCGGGGTCGAGGAGCCGATCCAGTTGTTCTTTGGAAAGTCCGCTCTGCTCGATTGCAACTTCGCGCACGGTGCGTCCGGTGAGGTAAGCGTTTTTGACGAGGGCGGCGGCGGCGTCATAACCAATTTCCGGCGCGAGCGCGGTACCCATGGCGAGCGATTGCTCCACGAAGCCGAGAGCGCGCGCCCGGTCCGCTTCCATGCCGGCAAGCAGACGATGCTCGAAGTTGCGCGAAGCGTTGGCGAGGAGGGTGATGGATTCAACAATATCCCACGCCATTACGGGCATCATTACATTGAGCTCGAAATTGCCGGCGGCCCCGCACCACGCAATGGTGGCATCGTAGCCGATGACCTGCGCGCAGACCATGGCAAGGCTCTCCGCAATTACCGGATTGACCTTGCCCGGCATGATGCTGGAACCGGGCTGGACCGCCGGGAGTTTCAGCTCTCCAAAACCTGAGCGGGGCCCGGAAGCGAGCCAGCGAATATCGTTCGCGATTTTCGTCAGCGCTACCGCGCAACCCCGCAGCGCGCCGCTGAGAAATACGACCGCGTCTTTGGACGCCTGGGCCTCAAAGTGATTCTTTGCCTCGACAAAGGGAAGCCCGGTGAGGCGGACGATTTCGGCGATGGACTCGGCGGCGAAGCCGGGAGGGGCGTTGAGCCCGGTACCCACGGCGGTGCCGCCCAGCGGCAGTTCATACAGGTCTTCGATAGCCTTCGCGATGCGATTCTTCGCGTTCTTTACCTGAGCGGCATAACCGCTGAACTCCTGGCCGAGGCGCATGGGAACGGCATCCTGCAAGTGCGTTCGCCCGATCTTGATGACAGCGTGAAACTCGCGCGATTTGCGGCTGAGCTCGCGTTCCAGCAGATCCAGCGAGGGCAGAAGTCTATGGGTTCCGACTTCGGCGGCGGCGATATGAATGGCCGAGGGAAACGCATCGTTGCTCGACTGGCCGCGGTTCACCTCATCGTTGGGATGAGCGCCCGCCAGATGGGCAATCACTTCGTTGGCGTTCATGTTTGTGGAAGTACCGCTGCCGGTTTGAAAGACATCGACGACGAAATGATGGTCGTGCAGGCCTTCGGCCACCTCCATCGCGGCGCGCTCGATGGCGACCGCGCGTTGGAGCTCGACCCAGCCGTGACGCCCGTTCACGCATGCGGCTGCGGCTTTGATCAGCCCCAGAGCGCGAATGAAGGGCCTTTGAAGGCGCAATGAACTGATCGGGAAGTTTTCAATGGCACGGGCGGTCTGGGCGCCGTAGAGCGCTTCTTCGGGGACGGCCATCGCGCCCATGCTGTCGTGCTCGACTCGTACTCTGGGATCCGCCGCCATGTTGTTATTTCCCCGCTTCGTGGTTACCTGTAGTAAGACTATGCATTCCAATCGCCTGATTCAAGAGAAAAGCCCCTACCTGCAGCAGCATGCGCATAATCCGGTGGATTGGTATCCGTGGGGCGAGGAAGCGTTCGAAAGAGCACGGGCCGAAGACAAGCCGATCTTTCTTTCGATCGGATATTCGACCTGCCACTGGTGCCATGTGATGGAGCATGAATCGTTCGAGAACGAAGAGATCGCCGCGCTGGTGAACCGCTGGTTTGTGCCGATCAAGGTGGATCGGGAAGAGCGGCCCGATATCGACCGGATTTATATGAACTACGTGCAGGCGACTACGGGCGGCGGGGGCTGGCCGATGTCGGTGTGGCTCACGCCGGACCTGAAACCTTTCGTCGGCGGCACCTATTTTCCACCGGACAACCGCTACGGGCGCGCCGGGTTTCCGGTAATTCTGGAACGTATTGCGCAGGCGTGGCGGGACGACCGGCAGAAAATTCTGACCACCAGCGCGGGCATGATGGACCAACTGCAGGCGCAGGCCGCGGCCTCCGGAGGCGGGTCGGACCGCATGGATGTCACGCTGCTCGACAGCGCCTTCAACCAGTTCCGGCGCGCGTTCGATTCGAGGCTCGGCGGTTTTGGTTCCGCCCCGAAATTTCCGCGGCCATCGGTGCATAACTTTTTGTTGCGCTACTGGAAGCGAACGGGCCGCGAAGAAGCGCGCGACATGGTTGTCGAGACGCTGATTGCGATGGAAAAGGGCGGGATGAACGACCAGTTGGGCGGGGGCTTTCATCGCTACTCCGTTGACGAGTACTGGTTCGTACCGCACTTCGAGAAGATGCTGTACGACCAGGCGCAACTGGTGGTCTCATATCTTGAAGCGTTTCAGATTACACAGGAGCCGGTGCTGGCGAAGGCCGCCCGGCGGACGCTCGATTACGTGATGCGGGATATGACGGCTCCCGAAGGAGGTTTCTACTCGGCGGAAGACGCGGACAGCGCGCCGGACCCGTCGCGACCGGCTGAAAAGAGCGAAGGGGCGTTCTATATATGGTCGTTCGGCGAGGTTGTCGAGCTGCTGGGCGAAGAAGGCGCCCGCTGGTTCGGCTGGCGTTACGGGATGGAGCCGGAGGGGAACGTTCAAAATGATCCGCACCATGAGTTCACCGGGCGCAATATCCTGTTCCAGGCGCACACCGTGGAGGAGACCGCGCGGCATTTCGAGAAAACGGCCGATGAGATTGCGGCCGCGCTGGAGGAAGCGGAACGCATTCTGTTCGGGACGCGCGGGAAGCGCCCACGGCCGCATCTGGACGACAAAGTTCTGACTTCCTGGAATGGTTTGACGATCTCCGCATTTGCGCGCGGGGGAGCCATTCTCGATGTTCCACGCTATCTGGAAGCAGCGCGCCGGGCGGCGGATTTTCTGCTGCGGACCATGGTGAGACAAGACGGCACGGTGCTGCGGCGCTTCCGGGACGGAGACGCGGCGATCGCCGGGATGCTCGACGACTACGCTTTTTTTGCGCACGGCCTGCTCGATCTCTACGAAGCGACGGGCGAGTTCCGGTGGCTCGCGGCGGCTCTCTCGATCACGCGCCGGCAGCGCGAGTTGCTGGAGGCTCCGGAGGGCGGATTCTACGCTTCGGCGCACGAAGACGCCGCGCGTCTGATGCGCCTGAAAGACGATTACGACGGCGCCGAACCTTCCGGGAATTCGATAGCACTGATGAATCTGCTGCGGCTGCACCGCATCACGGGTCTGGCCGAGTTCGAGAGTTCAGCGCGAAAGCTGCTGGCGGCGGTGCAGGATAAGGCGGCCGCCGCGCCTTCCGCTATGCCGCAGTTGCTGGCGGCATGTGAGTTCGAGATCGCGCCGCAACGCGAGATCGTGATCGCGGGGGAAGCTTCGGGCGGGATGATCCGGATGCTGCACGCGCAATTCGATCCGAACCGCATCCTGCTCTATGCCGGGGAAGAAGTGGCGCGCTGGCAGCCGGCGATCGGCGCGATGGACGCGCGGGCAGACCGGACGACCGTTTATGTCTGCGAAGGGTTCACCTGCAGGCAGCCCGTAACGCGGGAAGAAGATCTGGCCGCATTGCTAAGATAGTCTGTTCGCTAAGAATCTAAGGAGAAAATAATGGAGCGCGAAGGAGCGACTACGCTGATGGGAAACCCCAAGACACTGGTGGGTCCCGAATTGAAAGCCGGAGACAAAGCGCCCGATTTTACGGCTCTCGACAACGGGCTGAAGCCGGTAACCCTGGGCGACACAGGACACAAGACGCGGATTTTCAGCGTGGTTCCGTCGCTCGATACGCCTGTCTGCGACATGCAGACCAAGCGATTCAACGAAGAAGCGGGCAAGCTGGGCGACGTGGATATTTATACCGTCAGCATGGATCTGCCTTTCGCGCAGAAGCGCTTTTGCAACTCCTTCGCGCTGGATAAGGTGAAGATGCTCTCCGACCACAAAGACGCCTCATTCGGGAACGCTTACGGGACTCTGATCAAAGACATGCGCATTCTGAGCCGCGCGATCTTCGTGGTGGGCGCGGACGACAGGCTGAAGTATGTGGAGTACGTTCCCGAAGTTTCGCAGCACCCGAACTACGAAGCCGCTTTAGCCGCCGCCAAGAGTTAGCTTTGCCGCTGCCCGCACTCTCCCCCGCGTACTCTAAGCTGCGCCAGAGCAGACTGGTACACGGCGGGCTGATTGTGGGCGCATGTATTCTGCTCGGGAACATCACGGGCTTTTTCCGCGCGGCTGTTACAGCGTACCTGCTGGGTACGCACGCGCGCGCCGATGCTCTCTCGATCGCGATCGGGCCGCTTGACACTCTGAACTCGGTCGTCGTGAACACGATGCTGTTTGCATTTGTGCCGATGCTGCTGATGCGGAGCGAGGACGACCGGGCGGCTCTTTTCGCGCAGGGCGCGCGCGTGTTCGTGTGGATCTTCGCGGGAGTCAGCTGCGCGATTGCGCTGTTCGCGCCCGGGTTGATCGGAGTCCTGGGGCCGGGACTGGGAACGTCCGAACGGGCACAGGCCATTGTGCTGCTGCGCTGGCTTGCGCCCTCGACGCTGTTTGCCACGGCGGCCGCGTGTTGCTCGGCGCTGCTTTATACGCGGCGGCGCTTCATCGTTCCGGGGCTTTACCAAACGTGTCTCAACGGGTCGACCATCGCGGGGGCGCTGCTGCTGCAAAAGTCGATGGGGGTGGAGGGCTTCGCGATCGGCTATACCGCGGGGAGCGCGCTGCAGCTCGGTCTGACCTGGAGTTTCAGCCGAAATTTGCGTCGTTATCCCCGTCGTTCGGAGCGCTCGGCTGAGTGCGTATCGCTGTCTGAGATCCTGACCCGGCCGGGCATGTTCATGCTGTATGCGGGTTTGATTGCGGGCAATCTGGTGGTGACCAGAACGTACGCGACTCACGGCGGACCGGGCATGGCGGCGGCTTTCGATTACTGCATCCGCTGCGTGAACGTGGTGATGGCCTATCTGGTTTATCCGGTGGCCGCGACACTGGTGCCGGAGATTGCGCGTCTGCGCGGGGCCAACGAGACGCCGAAGGCCTATGCTTTGATGGGCCGAAGCCTGGTGCTGATGGCGGTGGCGGCGACGCTTTCCTGCGCGGCGGGCGTGATGCTGCGGGCTCCCGTGATCGCGCTGCTCTTCGAGCGGGGGAACTTCACGGCGGAATCCACGCGGCTGGTTTCCGCCGTGTTTCTGGGGTTCGCGCCAAGCCTGA
>JALYHT010000231.1 GCA_030776225.1 Acidobacteriota bacterium
ACGGCGGCGCCAGCGGGAGGAGTGAGATTCACCGGGCCAGTCACCAGGATGACATGAGCGCCGCGATCGAGCGCGGCCTGCGCCAGAGCGTAACCCATTTTGCCGCTGGAACGGTTGGAGAGGAAGCGAACCGGATCGATCGGCTCCTGCGTGGGGCCGGCGGTGATGAGAATCGTTTCGTCACTGAGATCGCGGAGGGGTGGATGAAACACCTTTTCGATTGCTTCGATCACGGTCGCGACTTCGGCGAGACGGCCCGGCCCATAAGTGCCGCAGGCCAGGTATCCGTCGTCGGGTTCGACAATGTCGTGGCCGCGTTTGCGGAGCGTCTCGACGTTGGCGCGGACGGCGGCATGATCCCACATTTCGTTGTTCATGGCGGGCGCGAGAACTACGGGGCCGCGGAACGCGAGGTAGAGAGTCGAGAGAAAGTTGTCGGCGATGCCATGGGCAAACTTCGCCAGGATATCGGCTGTGGCGGGGGCGACGAGAAGCAGGTCGTGTTCGCGAGCGACGCCGATGTGTTCGACGGAGCTTGAGAGGGTGGCTTCGGGGCTGGCGGACGCGAAAAGATCCGTGATGACCTTGCGGCCCGTCAGAGACGCGAAGGTGAGTGGGGTGATGAACTGTTCAGCGGCAGGGGTCATGACCGCCTGCACTTCGTGGCCGTTCTTTATAAGCGAGCGGGCGATTTCGGCGGCCTTATAGGCCGCGATCCCGCCCGTCACGCCGAGAACGATGCGCATCCGGATAACGACTGGCTTAGAACGATTCGGGAGCCGGCACGTCTTCCACCATGATGATCTCGTTCTGGATCTCGTATTTCACGAGTCCGCGGCGGGCTTCTTCCATGGCGATGACTGTCGACTTCTTCGAAGAAGTGGGCAGGACGGGGCGCTGGCCGCCCTGGAGCTGGCGGGCGCGCTTGGCTGCCACGATGATGAACCGGTAGGTGCTCTGGTCCGGATCGTCCGGAATCGAGCAGTGCGTATTGTTGCGAGGCGGCGTATCTGACATTTTTCTTTTAGACTCCGTGGTTCAAACCTGAAGCGCCTGACCGAAGGTATCGAGTATCGGCTGGATCTTCTCTTCGACGCGAATGCGCCGGACGCGCTCGGCAGCGACGATCGCCTTCAGCGTCTCGGCGGCGAGGTTGAGATCGTTGTTTACCAGCACGTAATCGTACAAACTGTAATTCCGAATCTCCCGGGCCGCATCGGCCAACCGCCGAAGGATCACGGCTTCATCGTCCTGGCTCCGCGCGCGAAGGCGGTGCTCCAGGATCTCCCGCGACGGCGGGAGCACAAAAATACTGACGGCATCCGGAATCCGCTTCTTTAATTGTGCCGCACCCTGCACGTCAATGTCGAGCACGAGATCTTTGCCCTGCTTTCTGGCGGCGGCGAGAGCGTCGGAATGGGTCCCGTAATAGTTGCCGAAAACCTCGGCATGTTCGAGGAATTCGCCATTATCGAGGCGGCGCTCGAACTCGGCGCGGTCGATAAAGCGATAGGCCTGGCCTTCGAGTTCGCTGGTGCGGGGTTTGCGGGTGGTGTAGGAGACGGAGAAGGTCAGCTGGTCGGTTTCACGCAGCAGGCGGGCGACCAGGGTGGATTTTCCCGAACCCGACGGCGCGGAGATGATAAAGACGGTCGTCATTCGATGTTGAGGGCTTGCTCCCGGATGCGGTCGATTTCGGTTTTACAGGCGAGGCCGAGATCGGTCAGGGTGAGGCCGGTTTCGCCCAGGCCGCCGGTTTTCGAGAGGATGGTGTTGGCCTCGCGGTTCATCTCCTGGAGTAGGAAATCCAGCTTTTTGCCGGTCTCGCCTTCGGCTGAGAGGAGGGCGTCGGTCTGGTCGGCGTGGGTCCTGAGGCGAAGGAGTTCCTCGGCGATGTCGCTGCGGTCAGCGAGGAACGCGGCTTCCTGAGCGAGCCGGGCGGGATCGATCTGAGTGCCTTCCAGCAGTTCATGCAGCCTGTCGCGCAGCCGCTGGTGAAAAGCCGGCAGGGCGCGGGAGCGGATCTCTTCCATGGAGCCGACCAGGGCGCGAAGGGCAGCGGCCCGCAGGCGGATCTCGGTTTCGGTGGCGGCGCCTTCGCGGATGCGGAAGGCTTCGAGCTCGTCAATGGCAGCGTCGGCGGCGGCGAGGAGTTCGCGCTCCAGGGCGGCCCGGTCTGAAGGGACAGCTTCGACCGCGCCTTCCATCATGCCGGGCAGACGCAGAGCCTGATTGAGATCGGGTTTGGAATCGAGCGAGAAGCGCTCGGCCGCGCCGCGAAATGCCTGGAGCCAGGCTTCGAGCAGCGGCTCGTTCACGGCCGCGGCGCCTGTTGCGCCGGCATTGCGCCTGAACAAGACCTGCACCTGAACGTGGCCGCGGACCAGCTTTTTTCGGAGCGCCGAACGCAGGGCGGGCTCGACCGCATCGAACTCGGCCGACATGTGGCAGTGGATATCCAGGCCGCGATGGTTGACGGTCTTGATGGACAGCGTGAGTTCGCCGGATACGGTGGAGCGCGAGACACGGGCGAAGCCGGTCATGCTGCGGATGGGCATGTCAGGTTGAGTTTCGATTATGACATCGTTGGCGACGCTCTTTATAGACGGGGCGGGGCGGGTTTCGGGGTTGCGGGCTTTGGGGTTGCAAACCAGGCAGTTATGCCGGTGATCTCGCCGGCGTCCATTTTGGCGGTGACGCGCAGGGACTTCGGCATGTAAATGAAGAGTCCGGAAATCAATTGAGATTTGTCCAGCGGAATCGTGGCGGGAACGGCCTGGCCGCCATCGTTCAGGAGGAGAGAGGCGTGGTCGATACCGCGGAGGGCTTCGGGATTCCAGCGGATGAGAAGGCTCCCATCTTCCTCGGTCGAAGTGAAGGCGAGGGGCGGCCGGGGGAGCCAGGCATTGCTGGTGAAGTAGCCGACGAGGGCGAGTACGAGAACGGCCGCGGCGATACCCAGCGCCATGAGCAGTTGCCGCCGGCGGCGCTGGCTTTGGAGAAATTCAAAAGAGGAAACCGCTGACGTTTCGGGATTTGTGATGTGGCGGGCGGCCGACATCCTGATATCGGCGGCCGCGACTTCGAGGATATCCGCAAGGCGGGTCTCGCGGGGCGTTTCCGGATCAGATTCGTGGACGAGGCATTCCAGACCGTCGACGATGGCGCCGGTATGGTTGCGGTAGAAGAAGGCGGCGCGCATGGGGCCGGAGGCATCAGGACGGACGACCAGGGCGATCGCGCCGGGCGCGGGGAAGAGTTCATCGAACAGATGGAGATCCGTCTCGGAAAGGCGAACGTCGCCGCGCGTTCTGGAACAGTACCAACCGATTACGGAGACGCGGCTGGAGCCGCTGCGCGATGCCGCTTCGGCTTCCGCGATCATCTCGCGGGCTTCGCGCATTTCGTCGGCGTTGAGCTGAAAGGAGGGGCCGGCGGAGTGAGAGCACGGGATCTCGATGGATTCGAGAAGGCGCACATCCTGTTTATCGACCACGCCCAGCAGCAGACCGCCGACTCCGAAGGCCACGCGGGGGGCGGCGATTAAACCTTCGCAGGCGCGTTCACGGATCTGGCGCATGGCGGGGGCTGTATATTCAATTCGCAAAGGTGGGCGCGGGGCCAGATGAACCGTCTCGGGCATGGGAAAAGTTCGGGTTAAGATCCTACACTATAATGAAACGGTGCCGAAGGCAAAAGACCTCGAAGGGCGCCTGCAGAGGATTGAACAGCAACTCCGGCTTTTTCAGAAAGTCAGCCGCTTCATGGTGCGGGATATGAGCCTGCAGGAGGTGCTGCAGGGAATCGTTTCGCTGGTGGTGGAGTATACGGAGTGCGACTCCTGCCTGGTGTACCTTTGCGACGCCGACGACCTGGTGCTCTGCGCTTCGAACACACACCACGAAGCGGAAATCGGACGAGTGCGGCTCAAGCTGAACGAGGGTCTGACGGGTTGGGTGGCACGGGAACGGCGACTGCTGGCGATTTCGCGGGAGGCCTACCGGGACCCGCGATTCAAGTACTTCGGGGAACTGCAGGAAGACACGTTCGAGGCGTTCCTTTCCTCGCCGGTGATCGCGCGAAACAAGGTGGTGGGCGTGATCAACGTGCAGCACCGGCAGGCACACCAGCATACGGGCGGCGAAATGGAAGTGCTGACGACGCTGGGCGAGCAGGTGGGGTGCGCGCTGGCGCTGGCGCGGCTCTCGCCTTCGACGATGGATTCGATCAACCACGCGGAACTGGTGTTTTCTTCCGGACCGGTACGCACGCGCGGCTGAGACATTCGGATAAGCAGGAGTCTTCATTTGCAGGCAAGATTGACCTTCGTGGCGCTGGCAATCGGCGCGTGGGGGTTCCATGCGGCGGGGCAAGCCGCGGAGCCAGCTCCCCGCTGGGACATCCAGTATCAATACAAAAAGACCGACAGCGCACTGACGATCAACGATTTCCTGTTCACATCGGCCACGCGCGGGATTGCGTGCGGCTATACGACAGACAAGCGCGGCGGCGATAAACCGCTGGTGCTGCTGACGAACGACGCGGGCGCGCACTGGGCGGAGACGCCGGTGAAGGAAGCCGGGCTTTCGATGTTTTTCCTGGACGATTCCAACGGCTGGATGGTGACCGAGAAGGGCATCTGGCAGACAGTGGAATCGGGACACAGCTGGACGAAGATGAAGAACGCGCCGTCGGGCATGCTGCGGATCTGGTTTCCCGACAAGCGGCACGGTTACGCGGCGGGTCTGGAGAAGCGCGTCTTTGAGACGGTGAACGGCGGGGATACGTGGACGCTGCTGGCGATTTCGAAAGAGGCGCAGGGCGACCCGACCCATACGATTTTCGGCGAGATTGCGTTTTCCGGCAACAACGGCATGATTACGGGATGGAACCTGCCGCCCAAAACGGGGGGTCCGGACTGGATGGAGCCGGAGGCGGCGAAGCGCAGGCAGTTGCCACATCTGGCAATTCTGCTGCAGACAAAAGATGCCGGCAAGACATGGTCGAAGAGCGAGGCTTCGATCTTCGGGCAGATCACGCGCATGAGCATGACGCCGCAGGGGAGCGCGCTGAGCCTCGCGGAGTTCAAAGACGAATTCGAGGTTCCGAGCGAGGTTTACCGGATCAACCTGCATAAGGGCCACAGCGTGAGCGCTTTCAAAGAGAAGGACCGGGCGATCACCGATGTGCGCGCATTCGCGGGTTCGACGACGGGGATCATTGCGGGATACGAAACGAGCGGAACCATCTACAGGAGTCCAATTCCGGGGAAGCTGAAAGTGCTGGTCAGCGACGATCTGGAGAACTGGAACGAGATGCAGGTGGATTACCGGGCGGTGGCGCATCGGGCGATGATTGCGGGTCCGGACGAGAAACATCTCTGGATTGCGACGGATACGGGGATGATTCTGAAGCTGAATGCGGGCGAGGCGAATTAACCGGAACGGCGAGCGAGGTTCGGGCTTGCGAAGCGGCGAGGGCGGGGTTAAGGGCCTGAAGCAGGACGCGGATTCACGCATAATTCATAAGAGCGAAGGGGCGGGGCTGTTTTCCGGGGGCGGAGTTCGGGACGCAGCGGGGTCCGACGCGGCTGCCATTACGTAGCCGGGAGCGGGTCTGCCAAACGAAGCCGATTCCGGAGTAAGAGTTGCTGTTTCTTTGGGTTGGACGGCAGCGGCTTGCTCGGTTTTGCGGACGGTCTGGAGACGTTCGAATTCCTTCTGGTATTGGAGGAGTTGCTTTGAGAGGCGGGCTTCGTAGCCGCCGAGGAGGTCGAAGGCAGGAGCGTCCTCTTTCCAGGCGAGGGTCTGGGCATACATGGATTCGACGCGTTCGTCGTCGGGGGCCTCTCTTTCGAGCTGGCACATGTCGAAGTTGAGCATGTTGTTTTCGATGGCGGTGATGCGGTTCAGACGGAAGTTGAG
>JALYHT010000232.1 GCA_030776225.1 Acidobacteriota bacterium
CATGCGCACGGCTTCAATGGGGACGCGCGGGGGAATGCCGGTGATGTTCGCGAGCGCCGTGGTGATAATACCGGCGCTCCATGCGACAAAGTATGGCAGTTCGACAGCCGGAGCTTTGCGGCCCGTCAGGCGCGCGAGTTCGCGCAGGATCTGGCCGAGAGTCATGTTCTCGCCGCCAAGAATGTAACGCTCGCCTGGCTTGCCGTGCTCGCAGGCGAGAAGGTGGCCGAGCGCGACATCGCGGACGTTCACAACGTTGAGGCCGGTGTCTATATAAGCTGGCATGTCGCCCGCGAGGAAGTCGCGTACAATCTGGCCCGTAGGCGTGGGCTTGAAATCGTGGTCGCCCATGGGGCCGGTCGGATTGACAATGACGACAGGGAAACCGGCGCGCGCGGCATCGAGAGCGGCCTGTTCGGCGAGGAACTTGGATCGTTTATAAGCGCCCGCCATTTCATCGAGCGAGACGGGACGACCTTCATCCCCAATGCCGTTATGGGGAACGCCGATGCAGCCCACCGTGCTGGTGTAAACGAATCGCTCCACGCCCGCAGCCTGCGCGGCGGCCAGCATGTTGCGCGTGCCATCTACGTTCGACCGGTAGAGTTCGTCCGGGTGCTTCGACCAAAGACGGTAATCGGCGGCGACATGAAAGACCAGACCGCATCCCGTTGCGGCGCGCGCGAGAGATGCGGCGTCCCGAAGATCCCCGGTGACTCGCTCCACCTCAAGGTCGGGAATGCCGCTGGTGGCTCGGACAAGGGCGCGGACGCAGTGACCGCGTTCGAGAAGCAGACGGGCGACGTGCCAGCCTACGAAGCCCGAGGCGCCGGTGATGAGAGTCGGTTTCATGCAATCGACAGAAGACGTTTACTGAAATTCAGGGTCACACACGGACGCCGATGCGCCAGAGACTGTAGGCTATCGCCTGCCGGAAATACTGCCACCATTCCTTCGGCACGGAAGTGTCGCCGGCCAGGCGCGGGGAGCCCCAGGCGGCGAAGCCTTCGCGCTGCAGAATGCGCTTCACCCGAAAGAGATGGTAGCCGTCGCTCACAACGATGCAGGATCGGAGATTCATGCGGCGCAGGATTTCAGAAGCCGCACTGAGCGAGTAAGCCGTCGATTCGCCCTCTTCTTCCACGATGATGGACTCGGCGGGCACCCCCCGGTCGATAAGATACGAACGCCCGACGCCGCCTTCGGTGAAACTGGGATCGCCGCCGGGGCCGCCTGTCGTCATGATGTAGGGCGCAAGGCGCTTCTGGTAGAGAGCGACAGCATGGTCAAGGCGGAGCTTCAGGACCGGTGAAGGATGGCCACGGTATTCAGCGGCGCCCATCACGAGGATGACGTCCGCGGGGCGGGCTTCGTCGCGCGTGCTCTGGCGCCCAATCCGGATGGTGAGCGAGATCAGATAGCCGAATACAAACACGACGAGCGTTAACAACAGAAGGCCGGCCGCGCGCTTGAGGTGCGTTATTCTTATGTCAACATTGTATGCGCAGGCCCTGCGTTGAGGCCTGTTTCCCGACGAAATGACACGCATGGCTGAGGTGACAAGCGCGGCGAACCCTTTGCTGAAGGACGTGCGGCGCGCGGTAGCGCGCGGCGGTCTTACAGAAGAGGGCTGGTGCGTGGCGGAGAGCTTTCATCTGCTTGAGGAAGCATTGCGCAGCGAGCGGAACGTGCGGGTGGTGCTGGCCTCGGAATCGGTGAAGCTGACGGTCGAACGGCACGTGGCGGGGCTGCGCGGCCCGCGCGTGGTGGTGGTGCCGGACCGGCTCTTCCAGACGGTGGCGGCAACCGAAACCAGCCAGGGAGTGATCGCGCTGGTGGAACCGCCGCAGTGGTCGCTCGAGCAGTTGTTTCGGGGGAGAAGCCTGGTGGTGGTGCTGGATGGCGTGCAGGACCCGGGCAACGCCGGGGCGATCGCGCGCGCGGCCGAAGCATTCGGCGCGACTGGCTTATTGTTTGTGAAAGGGACGGTCAGCCCCGTGCATCCGAAAACTCTGCGTGCTTCGGCGGGGTCATTATTTCGAATTCCTTTCGTGGCTGGACTGGAAGCTCCGCTGGCGCGGGCAGCGCTGCAGCAGCGCCGCCTGGACGTTTATGCGGCAATGCCATTTACCGGCAGGCAGCAAATGGCCGGAGAAGTGGATTTTGCGCGGAAATGCGCGATCGTGATCGGAAGCGAGGGCCGCGGGGTCAGCCAGGAACTACAGGGAATCGCGAGCGACGTGGCCATTCCCACGGTCGGGGTAGAGTCGTTGAACGCCGCGATGGCGGCATCGGTGCTGCTCTACGAAGCGCGCAGGCAAAGGGCGGGCGAGGCTGTGCCTGCTTGAATCTTTTTGATGCAGAGCCGTTCGATGCAGAGCCGGTGGATTTAGATCCGAGCGGCGATCTGACGCCGCGGCAACCGGCGAAGCGTCCGCTGGCCGAACTGATGCGTCCGGAGAAGCTGGACGATTACGCCGGCCAGGAGCACATCCTGGGGCCGGGCAAGCCTCTGCGGACACAGATCGAGCGCGACAGGCTCACCTCGATCATTCTGTGGGGGCCGCCGGGCGTGGGCAAGACGACGCTGGCGCGAATTATCGCCCGCATGACGAAAAGCGAGTTTATTCCGTTCAGCGCCGTGCTCGCGGGCATCAAAGAGATTAAAGCGGTGATGGTGGATGCGGAGCGCCTGGGGAAAGCAGGCCGGCGGACGATCGTGTTCATCGATGAGATCCACCGCTTTAACAAGGCGCAGCAGGACGCTTTTCTGCCCTATGTCGAGAAGGGCGACATTATTCTGATCGGCGCCACGACGGAGAACCCCTCCTTCGAAGTGAACGCCGCGCTGCTCTCGCGCTCGAAGGTTTACATGCTGCGGGCGCTGACGGCGGAGGAAATTGTGGAACTGCTGCGGCGCGCTTTGCCTGTGCTGGGCGCAAGCGCGGGCGAAGAAATTCTGGAGCAGATCGCGGCGGGTTCGAACGGCGATGCGCGCGCAGCGTACAACACGCTTGAAGTCGCGGCAGGCGCGGCTGAGAGCGGCGGGACGATCCCGGAGCAGGCGGTCACAGATGCGCTCGGGCGGAAGACGCTGCTTTACGACAAATCCGGCGAAGAGCATTACAACCTGATTTCGGCGCTGCATAAGTCAGTGCGCTCCAGCCAGCCGGATGCGGCGCTTTACTGGCTGTGCCGGATGCTGGAATCGGGTGAGGACCGAATGTATATTGCGCGCCGCGTGGTGCGGATGGCGATCGAAGATATCGGGCTGGCCGACCCGCGGGCGCTCGAACAGTGCATGGCGATGCAGCAGTGCGTGCATTTTCTGGGAATGCCGGAAGGCGATTTGGCCATTGCGCAGGCGGTGATTTATCTGGCGGTGGCGCCGAAATCGGACGCCGCTTACCGGGCACTGGGAGAAGTGACCAAAGAGGTACGGACGGGGCGCGCGGAGCCGGTGCCGATGCAATTGCGGAATGCGTCAACGGGAGCGATGAAGTCGTGGGGATACGGGGCCGGGTATGAACATGCGCACCAGTTCAACGAGGCGGTGAACCGGATGGAGTGCCTGCCGGAGTCGCTGGCCGGGCGGCAGTGGTATCGGCCGACGGACCGGGGCATGGAGAGGCGGATTCGGGAACGCCTGGACGAGATTCGGGCTCTGCGGAAAACAGACAGCGCGGCCGAGTGAGCCGTTGCTATTTGCGGGCGCCTCCGCGGGCCGCCATGGGAGCGGGTGGAGCAGGGACGGGTTCAGGTTCGGGCGGCGGAATTTTGCGCGGCCGGGCGTTGATGTGCGTGAGAACCATGGCGCGAAACGCCTTATCGTATTTAGGGGTGCCGGGTTTGACGCCGGTCGCGGCGACCTGCTCCTCGGTCACTTCCTGGGCAAGCGGCAGGTATTTCTGGTAATAGCTGCGAATGCGGTCCTGCACGATGCGCTGGGATGAATCGTAAAGCACCGTCAGCACTTCATCCGCGGTAGCGTGTTCGAGCGCCTCGTAAACATGAGACGGTTTCGTAGTGCGCGAGGATTTCAGGGTCGCTTCGAGTTTCTTCGCCTGGCCTTCAAGTTTTTTCAGCCCGTCGGATTCGGCTTTCGAGAGCTCGAAAGCCCGCAACAGATCGGCGCGCTCCCTGGGGCTCAGTTTTTCCATGAGCACAGTGAGGAAGGCCAGCCATCCGCCTTTCGTGCCCGGCGGGAGCACGGTGTGCGCCAGCTTTTCAAATTTGGCCAAACCCTGCGCGTTGTGTTTGGCGCCGCTGAGGGCCGGTGAAATCAACTTCAGAAGGCCAAGACGATCCAGCGCCTCAAGCCCGGCGACGGCCTGTTCACTTTCAGAAAGGGCGCGGATCTCGCGGCCCAGAGCCGCCACGGGCGCAGCCTTCTGGTAATCCTCCATCAGGGCGTTTTCGATCTGTAGTTGGGTGCGGGGCGCGATCTCGAACCCGAGAGTGAACTGGAACCTTATTAATCGGAAGATGCGGGAGGGGTCGTCGAAAAAAGCGTAGCTGTTGGCGGCGCGCAATTCGCGGTTGGCGAGGTCGGCCTGCCCGTTGGCGGGGTCGATCAGCAGGCCGCGCGAGCCGCGGTTGAGGGAGAGCGCCATTGCGTTGATAGTGAAATCGCGGCGCACCAGGTCTTCATGAATCGTGGCGGGCGCGATGTGCGGTTTGCCACCGGGCTTCGAGTATTTTTCAGAGCGCGCATTTGACACCGAGGCGCGCACGCCGCTTGAAAGTTCCAGCTCGGCCGAGCGCTTCAGCGCGTCTTCCGAAACCACTTCGCCGCCACAGGCCGAAGCCAGCGCTTTGGCCATTTTCACGGCATCCCGCTCAACCGTGAAATCGAGATCCAGAATGCGCGCGCCGCGCAGAATGTCGCGCATGGCTCCGCCGGTGAGCCAGACATTCATGCCGGCTTCGGTGGCAATACGCTGCATCTCGCATACAACCCGGTTCTGAGCCGCGTCGAGATGACTTTCGAGAACGAACATGTAATCGCTCATGGTCAGGCTCTCGGATGGTGGCGGTCGAGGGTTTCGCGAAGTCGCGAACGGACCACGTGGGTATAAATTTCTGTAGTGGCCAGGTCGGCGTGGCCCAGCATGGTCTGGAGGCTGCGAAGATCGGCCCCGCCTTCGAGGAGGTGGGTGGCAAAAGTGTGCCGCAGCACGTGGGGTGAAAGATCGTGGAAAATACCGGCCTTCTTTCCGTTGAGCTTAATGATGGACCAGAACGCCTGGCGGGTCATGGCTGCGCCGCGGGCGGTGACAAAGAGATCCGGCGAAGTCCTGCCTTTCAGGAGAACGGGCCTGCCATGCTCAACATAATCGGCAATGACCCGAAGAGCGTTACTGTGGATGGGAACCAGGCGCTGCTTATTGCCCTTCCCGGTCACACGGATAATGCCAAGCGACGCATCCAGACAGGAAACCCGCAGCTGTACCAATTCAGTTACACGGATACCTGTGGCGTACAAAAGTTCCAGCATGGCCCGGTCGCGCAGGCCGGAGGGTTTGGAAAGTTCGGGTGCTGCAATGAGTTTCTCGACCTGGACGCGGTTCAGGAACTTCGGAATCGTGCTCCATTGTTTCGGGCTGGCCAGGTGTTCGGTGGGGTCCGAATCGACGATCTCCTCAGCTACCAGGAAACGAAACAGATTGCGTACCGAACTCAGGTGCCGGGCTATAGATCTGGCAATTAAACCCTGTGAATACAAACTGTTAACGTATGATTGCAGAGCTTCCGCATGAGGCAGATGGCCGCCAGTTTCAGAGTCGGCAAATTTGCGGAGGAGGGCGAGGTCGCGGGCATACGCGTCGAGAGAGTTTCGGGAAAGCCCTTTTTCCGTACGGCAGAAGGCGAGGAATGCCCGGATGCTCCGAGAGGTTGGAGATTCGGCCGTGGCTCGCAGTTCCGGCATACTGGTGCTCCCTTCCGTGCAATGATACAATACCCGCGAAAATGTTTAAATCAATTCCGGCGGATTGGTGGCACACTGCCGGAACCCGCTCAAATCCAGGGCGAGCTTGAGAGCGCGTGAGCAGTTCCACCGCCAAGAAAGTGATTGTACGCCGGTTCGACCGCGAGAACCTTACTGGTTTTGTGAATGCCTTCAGCTATTTACAAGACAGTGCGGTGGAACTTCTGAAGCCCGACGGCACCCTGATTCTCCTGCCCTACGAAGAAGTAAAGAGCGTCTGTTTCGTGAAAGACTTCGAAGGCCCGCTCGAGCCGGGAAAAATTTTTATGACACGGCCCAAACTGGAGGGTCTTTGGATTCGTATGCTGTTCCGCGATGGCGAAGTGCTGGACGGGATTCTGCCGAACAACCTGTTGATATGGGAAATAGCGGGGTTTACAGTGACCCCGCCGGAGCCGGATGCGAATAACACGCGCGTATTCGTGCCGCGCGCGGCCTTGAGGAGCATTCAGGTGCTGGGGGTGGTAGGGAGCCCTTTAACGGCCCGGCGAAAGAAAGCCCGGCCTCCTGAGGACCAGCCTTCGCTCTTTTAATGACTGTCTGAACCGGTAACCTTCAAACGGCGAGCACACCGCGGTAAATCATTTCTTTCGGTTCAAAGCGAGCCCGGATCGAGTATTGATCTGTTTGAAGCATAAACACAACATCTTTGTCCGAAGCGGCGATGGGCAGCAGCTCCTTCGAGAATCCGAAAATTGCGGCCTGGCGCCTCAGTTGAATGGCGCCCACCCCTACGGAGCCTTTGCTTTTGACTTCGAGGCTGGCCTCTATATTGTCGCGATTGGGCACCTTCCCTCCAGGACCGGGAGGCAATTCCATGCTGATTACGTAGTGGCCAGTGAAATCCATTGGAAACGATGTCTTGAGAACGTCGAGCAGAGGCTTGGCGCTGCACCACACGGCCGTGACTTCGGCAACCTGAATGACGGGATCGGGGCCTGTTCCGCGTCCGCCCGATTTTCCCCCGGCGACTGGTGAGGCCGTGGGGTAGGAGCCGCCGCGGTCGCGGCCGGGCCGGGGCACCACGCGAGCCTGCTGCGCCCAGGGAGAACGGGTGGTAAGTTGAAGAATCTGTTCGGTCGTCCAGGCCGAAGGATCTTTTTTATTCCAGAAATCGGAGGCCGCCGCCAAGCCGCGCGGGATGAGCAGAAGAGCGGCGCCTGTGAGACTTCCCATCCATTCGCGCCTGCCGATTATCATTTTCCTAATTTACCAGGAGGACCGATGACCGCCAAAGGTACTAAACAAAAAATCTGGTTCCAGTACATTTCCGCTTGCTGTTGGATTCAACCCACGCTAGATTTGAGTCGGTGTCTTCACCCGACAGTTCTAACTCAAAAATACCGACAGTTCTGGTTGTAGACGACGAACCGGACGTGCTGCGGCTGGTCCAGTCCATACTGTCTGAAGAAGGCTTTGAAGTCATCCCGGCTAAAAGCGCCGATGCGGCAATCAAGGCGTTCGAGCGTCTCGATGTTCCCCCGGATTTGATTTTGACGGATGTAGTCATGCCCGGGATGAGCGGCCCCATGCTGATCGACCATTTGCTACAAAAGACTCCCGACCTCAAGGTGCTCTTTATGTCTGGCTATGATGAGCGGCAGGTGGTGCAGCGCTACGTGGTCGAACGCGGCTACAAGCTGATATCCAAACCTTTTACTGTCAAGAGCCTGCGGTCATCAGTTCAATCAGCACTTAGACAGAAAGACGAGCCAGGGAAAGGCTCTCCCCACAAGGAATAATGGCGATACCCGCGCGGCAGGCAAGGCGCTGGTTTGTAACGGGGCGCGTGCAGGGCGTCGGGTTCCGGTGGTTTGTGGAGAAGAAGGCATCGAGTATCGGGGTGCGGGGCTGGGTCCGGAACGAAGACGACGGACGTGTGCAGGTGTACGCGATCGGCACTCCGGAGCAACTCAACGACTTGGCTGCACTGCTGCATAAGGGGCCAGGAATGGCCGAAGTGCGCGGAGTTGAAGAGCAGGAAGCTCCCATGCAACAATTGAGTTCCTTTCGCACGGAGTGACCGCCCTCTTTGAATCGACTTAAACAACTCATCCGCGAGATCCCTGACTTTCCGAAGCCAGGCATTCTCTTTTACGACATAACAACCCTGCTGAAGGATAAAGACGGCCTGCGGGGCATCATAGACGGTTTGAAAACCCATTACGACGGCATGGGCGTGGATGTGGTGCTGGGTGTCGAAGCCCGAGGTTTTATCTTTGCGCCCGCCTTGGCGTATGCGCTGCATGCAGGGTTCGTGCCGGTACGGAAGCCGAAGAAACTGCCGGCGGAATGCGCCCGGGTGACCTACGATCTCGAGTACGGCACCGAT
>JALYHT010000233.1 GCA_030776225.1 Acidobacteriota bacterium
GGTATGGACTGGCATTCGTCCGGCATCACCACCTCCGTCATGGGCGCGCTGAAACGGGGCCTCAATCCGCGCGCGGCCGACCTCGGGCTCTACGTCTGCGGAGGCCGCGGCAAACAATCCCGCCTCACCCCCGCGGAACTTCGCGAAGTCGCCGGCCGCCGGAACCTGGATGGCGAATCGCTGGTGCGCACCAGCCGCCTCACGGCCAAAATAGATAACAACTGCATAGCCGACGGTTTCCAGCTATACCTGCACTCATTTGTTGTGGCCGCGAGCGGCGAATGGGCAGTCGTTCAGCAGGGCATGAACGACAGGTCCGGCCTGGCCCGCCGGTACCATTGGCATTCAGCCAATGTGCGAGACTTCGTCGATGCCCCGCACACCGGCATCGCCGGCCCGCATCAGGGCGAAATTCTCAATCTCGTCGACACACAGGCCCTGCCCGCCCGCAGCGCTCTTCTCGCCATCGCGCGCGAATCGCCGGAAAACACTCTTCGCGAAATCCGCCATCTCACTATGCCGCGCCACCATGAGGTGCGGCGCGAAGATGTCGATCTCCAACGTCTGGGCGCCGTCCTCGCCGTCGCTTACGAAAAGGACCTCCACAACTTCGCCGACCTTCTGCTCACCGAAAAACTTGGCCCCCGTACTCTCCAGACGCTGGCATTGGTCGCGGAGGTGGTCCACGGAACCCCGGTGCGCTTCTCCGACCCGGCCCGCTTCTCTTTCGCGCTGGGCGGCAAAGACGGCCACCCCTTCCCCGTGCCTCTCAAAACTTACGACAAATCCATCGCCGTACTCCGCCGCTCACTGGACCGGGCTGCACTCCAGGACTCACAAAAGCTCGAAGGCATCCGCCGCCTTGATCGTTTCGTTAATACAGTCGAACAGCGCCTCCAGCCCGACGCCGATTTCGACGCAGTGCTCGCGCACGAGCGGCGCATCTCACCCTCCCTCGGCGGCCGCACCGTTACCAGTGCGCGGAAAGCTGACAAGAGCCCCGCTCAGCTATCGCTTTTCTGATCCGCTTAACGCATACGGAACCGGAGTGGTGGTCAACGGTAAACTCATCCTATAGACTGGCGGGCACAACATACATGGACAGAGTCTTATCGACGCACGTCATTGCCAACCATCGCCTGACCACGGCATGGCTCGACCGGGTTAACGGCGCCGGCATACCGGCGGTCGAAATCTTCTGCGCCCCGCAGCACCTCGATTGCCGGGAGAAATCGCAGATTAACGAGCTGGGCCACTGGTTCCGCGATTCCGAGCTGAAGCTCCATTCGCTGCACGCACCCATGTACACGGACGAAATCTGGGGGCGCTCCGGGCCGCACACCCATATCAATATCACCGATCTGAATAAAGCCGACCGCATCCATTGGGTCGGAGAGATAAAGCGTGCTCTCGAAATTGCCGAGACCGTTCCATTCCGCTATCTCATCCAGCACCTCGGCGTCGGCGGCCAGGAGTTTTCGGAATACTTTCTGGAAGCGGCATTCACCTCGCTTGAAGAGCTGAGCGTCTTTGCCCGCCAGCGCGGCGTTCAGATCCTGCTCGAGAACACCCCGAACGATCTCGCCACGGCCACGCGCCTTGAGTTCTTCAACTCGATGACCCACCTCAACCTCGATTACGTCTTCGACATCGGGCATGCCCACATGGGCGCGGGCATCGAGCACGAGTTCGCCATTATGAAGCCCCGCATCCGTTCCCTCCATCTGCACGATAATGACGGCAAAGAGGACCAGCATCTTTTCCCCATGGCGGTTGGCGGGTCCATCAACTGGAAGAGCGCTATGCAGCTGCTTCGCTCCTGCCCCGGTCAATACCCGCTTATGCTGGAACTGCGCGAAGTGGCGACACTGAAGCATCCGCTTGACGAAATCAACTGCGTCTTCGACCGGCTCGAAAATCTTCAGAGCGCCCATGCCTGAACGGTCGACTATCGGTGCGATTCAGGCTGGCCGCCATACCGACGCAACAGTCGAGATCGCGGGCTGGCTTTACAACCTGCGTAAGTCCGGCAAAATTGTTTTCCCCATCGTGCGCGATGGTACCGGCAACATCCAGTGCGTCGCGCTGAAAAGCGCTCTGCCCGAAGAGGTTTTCGAACAGCTCAAACATCTCACCCAGGAGTCGTCGCTGATCGTTCGTGGCAAAGTTCGCGCCGAAGCGCGCGCGCAGGGCGGCTATGAGCTCGATGTCGAAGGCGTCGATATTCTCCAGAAGGTTTCCGAAAGCGACCCTTACCCCATAACGCCTAAGGAACACGGCATCGAGTTCCTTATGGATCGTCGCCATCTGTGGCTGCGCTCGCAGCGGCAGCATGCGATCATTCGCGTGCGCCACGAAGTCATCAGGGCCGTACGCGATTATTTCGATAATCACGGCTTCACTCTGGTCGACACTCCGATCTTCACGCCCGCCGCCTGCGAAGGCACAACCACGCTTTTTGAAGTCAATTACTTCGATGACGAAAAAGCGTACCTGTCTCAATCGGGACAGCTTTACAGCGAAGCCACAGCCATGGCCTTCGGCAAAGTCTACTGCTTCGGCCCGACATTTCGCGCCGAAAAATCGAAGACGCGCCGGCACCTCACCGAGTTCTGGATGGTGGAGCCCGAAATGGCCTTTGCCGATCTCGACGAGATCAAACGCGTCGCCGAAGAGATGGTGGTCTACGTCCTGGGCCGCGTGCTGGAAAATCGGCGCGAAGAGCTTAAGGTGCTCGAACGCGATGTCTCGAAGCTGGAAGCCGTGCAGGCCCCTTTTCCGCGCATGACATACGACGCCGCGGTTAAAAATCTTCAGGAGCATGGGTCCGAAATCCAGTGGGGCAGCGACTTCGGGGGGGCCGACGAAACCATCCTGACCCGGCAGTTCGAGCGCCCGATCATGGTCGATCGTTTCCCAACCGCCATCAAAGCCTTCTACATGGCCCCCGATCCGGATCGCCCCGAAGTGGCGCTCGGCGTGGATGTCCTGGCCCCTGAGGGCTACGGTGAAATCATCGGCGGAGGCCAGAGAATTCACGATCCCGACCTCCTGCTGCGCCGCATCGAAGAACACCAGCTCCCCAAAGAAGCCTTCGACTGGTATATCGACCTTCGCAAATACGGCACCGTCCCGCACGGAGGCTTCGGCATGGGCATTGAGCGCTGCGTCGCCTGGGTCTGCGGCCTCGAACACGTGCGCGAAACCATCGCCTTCCCTCGCATGCTTTACCGCCTTCGGCCGTGAAGAATTCAATAGCCATCATTGGAGCGCCGCTCGACCTTGGGGCAGGCCGCCGCGGCGTCGATATGGGCCCCTCGGCCATGCGTGTGGCCGGGCTCGGACGGCGCCTTGCCGCTCTGGGCCACGACATCACGGATCTCGGGAACATCCCCGTCGCCCAGCCCGAAGCCGTCGACGACATCGGGCCTGTAGAGGCGAAATACCTGCCTCAGATCGCGGCCTCGTGCGCGCGCCTGGGCGAACTCGTCGCGCAATCTTTGACGGATGGCAAACGTCCCCTCGTGTTGGGCGGAGATCATTCCATCGCCGCGGGCACCGTCGCCGGAGTATCGCGATACTTTCGCGATTCAGGCGCCGCCATCGGCCTGCTTTGGATGGACGCCCACGCGGACATGAACACCCCGGATTCCAGCCCCAGCGGCAACGTGCATGGGATGCCGCTGGCCTGCTGCGTAGGTATTGGCCCGGATTCCTTAGCGGGCATGTTCGGCTTCGCGCCCAAGGTGGACCCGTCGAATGTCGCCCTGGTTGGCATTCGCGATGTGGATCTGCTGGAGCGGGGCGTTTTACGCAATACCGGCGTTCGCGCCTTCACGATGCGCGACATCGATGAACGGGGCATGCGCGCCGTTATGGATGAAGCCATAGCGATAGCGATGCGGGACACAGCCGGGTTCCACCTCTCGCTCGATATGGATTTTGTCGACCCCGCGGTTGCGCCGGGCGTTGGCACTCCCGTGCGCGGGGGCGTGACCTACCGCGAAGCGCACCTCGCGATGGAGGTGATCTCCGACTCCGGCCATATGCTCTCGATGGAAGTTGTGGAAGTGAATCCGGTGATCGATGAGGTGAACCGGACTGCCGATCTCGCGGTCGAACTGATCCTCTCTGCGATGGGAAAGAAGATTTTATAGGCATGAAATTACGCGTAGCTGTTGTCTATGGTGGGCGCAGCGGTGAACACGAGATTTCGCTTATCTCGGCTAAGTCAGTCGTCGAAGCGATGAATCCAGACCGCTATGAAGTGATCCGGTACCAGATTTCGAAAGAAGGCCGCTGGAGTCCCGGGCCTATTCTGCCCGAACCCGGCGCGAATCCCGGCATCGACGTTGTCTTTCCCGTGCTGCACGGCACGTTTGGCGAAGACGGCACGATGCAGGGCTTGTTCGAACTCGCCGACCTGCCCTACGTCGGCTCCAACGTCTCGGCCTCCGCCGCCTCCATGGACAAAGACGTGATGAAGCGTCTCTGCCGCGACCGTGGTTTGCCGATTGTGGAATATCTCGTTACGACCCGGGCCGATATCGAGGCCAATGCGGTGAAATGCGAGTTCCCGTTCCCTATGTTTGTGAAGCCCGCGAACCTGGGGTCCTCAGTCGGAATCTCGAAGGCCCACGATAGCGCCGAATTGAGAGTCGCCCTGACGCTCGCCGCGCAATACGACCGCAAAATCCTCGTCGAGCGCGGCATTGAAGGGCGCGAATTCGAGTGCGCCGTTCTCGGCAACGAAAACCCCGAAGCGGCTATGCCCTGCGAAATCGTGCCTTCCCGCGAATTCTACGACTACGAAGACAAATACGAACTCAATCTCGCAAAGACCCTCCTGCCTCCGGACCTGCCCGAAGCCGGGATTGCCGAAATGCGCCGCCTCGCCGTAGAATGTTTCAAAGCCGTCGGCTGCGAAGGCATGGGCAGAATCGATTTCCTCCGCGAAACCGCGACCGACAAGTTCTATGTCAACGAGATCAACACCGTTCCCGGTTTCACATCCATCAGCATGTTCCCCAAAATGTGGGCGTATTCCGGAATCCCGTATCCCGAACTGATTGACCGGCTGATCGCCCTCGCGCTCGAACGCCACCAGACGAAGAAGGCGACGCGCTTCACGCGATAATAGGCACTCATGCCAGGGTTGTTCCGAACAGGAGCGTTGTTGCTCGCCCTCGTCTCGCTGTCTCTGGCGGCCGGCGCGCCCGCGGACGATGAGTCCCGCACGATGAAGAAGTTCATCGATGCCTACCGGGTCCTCGAAAAAAACACCGCGGAACCTTTCGATCTGGACAAGGCCTTCTACGAAGGAGCCATTCCCGGCCTCCTTCGCCACCTCGATCCCCACTCCGTCTTCTTCGATCCCGGCCAGTACGCCCAGTTGCAGCAAATGGAATCGTCAACCCGCAAGGGCTTCGGCACCGTGGTGTCGGTTCTGCCAGGACGCGTGCTCGTTCTGCAAACCCTTTCCGGCACGCCTTCCGAAAAAGCGGGCATGTCACCCGGCGATGAAATCCTCGCGGTGAACGACTTTCGTCTGGATCGTCTTGATTCCGATCAGATCGTCGAACTGCTGACCGAGTCGAAACAGAAATCCGCTCAACTGGTCGTGCGGCGCCCGGGCAGCGCGCGTCTTCTCGATCTCACCCTGACCCCTGAAAACATGCAGTCTTCAAGCGTGGAGCGCGTATTCTATCTGCAGCCGGGCATCGGGTACATTCGTGTTGCGGGCTTCGAAGACAAGACGGCGCGGCAGATCCACGACGGCATCGAGCAACTTGGGGGACGTAACCTCAAAGGCCTGGTGCTTGACCTTCGCAACAACCCCGGCGGCCTGATGACAGCGGCTCTTGAAACCGCGTCGTTTTTTCTCAAACCGGGCCAGATCATCCTCTCCGCCAAAGGCCGTAACGTCGCCGAAACAACCGAAAAGGTTCCCGGGGATAACAAGCCCTACACGTTCCCGGTTTCCGTGATCGTGAATGCCAAAACCGCCAGCGCGTCGGAGATTGTCTCAGGCGCACTGCAGGACCATGACCGCGCCACTATTGTCGGCGAGCCGAGCTTCGGCAAAGGCCTCGTTCAGAGCGTCTTTCCTTTGTCTGAGAAAACCGGACTGGCGCTCACGACAGCGCTCTATTACATCCCAAGCGGCCGGTCGATTCAGAAGACCTTTAGTTCCCAGCATGCTTTCGGCGCGGAAGCCTTCGCCCTCGGCGCCACGGCGACCCATCCGAACGAGCGCAGCGATTTCAAGACCGATAGCGGCCGCCCTGTAAAAGGCGGCGGCGGTATCCTGCCCGATATCGAAATCGCGCCCGCCAGGCTGACGGCCTTTCGCGCAGTGCTGGAGCAGTCGGCTTCGTTCACCTCCTTCGCGGCAGAATACATCCGCGATCACAGGATCACCGCGGACTGGGAAGTCCCCGCGCAGGCGATCGACCGGTTTCAGGCATGGCTGTCTGAGCGCCAGATCCAGCCTTCGGTGCGCGAATGGGTAGACGACAAGGATTTCATTCAGACCCGCCTGAAAGCTGAAATCTTCGATCTGGCGCTGGGCGTTGAGAAGGGCGATGAAGTGGACGCCCACCTCGATCCGCAGGTCCTGAAAGCGCTCGAAGCCGTGTTGCGTCCCAACCGCTGACAAGGAGAATCAGGTGGCTATACTGACACGCGAACAGGAAATAAATCCGTGGCTCTCGGCCGAAGCCCGCTTCGATAATGCTGCCGAGAAGCTCGGGCTCGACGACGGGGTGCGCAAAGTACTGCGTAAGCCCACCCGTGAAGTCACCGTCAACATTCCCGTGATGCTGGACGATGGGCGCCTTGAGCTGTTCACCGGTTACCGCGTGCAGCATTCGCTCGTGCGCGGCCCCGGTAAGGGGGGCATCCGCTTCGCGCCCGATGTCACTCTCGATGAAGTGCGCGCGCTCGCGTCCTGGATGACGTGGAAGTGCGCAGTGGTCAATATCCCGTTCGGCGGCGCCAAAGGCGGCGTGATCTGCGATCCCTCTCTGATGTCCGATGGCGAACTGGAGCGCATCACGCGCCGCTATACCGCCCAGATCATTGACGTGATCGGGCCGGAACTCGACGTCCCGGCCCCCGATGTGAACACGAACGACCGCGTCATGGCGTGGATCATGGACACCTACTCGATGCACAAACGCCACGCCACCACGGCTGTCGTCACGGGCAAACCGATGGAACTTGGCGGTTCGCGCGGGCGTAAGGAAGCGACCGGGCGCGGCTGCATGATCGTGACTCAGCAGGCCCTGCGACAGTTAGGCATGGCGCCCGACGCGCGAGTCGTCATCCAGGGTTTCGGCAATGTCGGCGGCATGGCCGCGAAACTGATGGCCGCCAACGGATTTAAAGTCGTAGCGATCGTCGAATACGATGGCGCCGTTTACAACCCCAAAGGGCTGGATATCGCCGCCCTGACCGAGCATCGCAGGGACACAGGCTCCGTTACAGGTTTCAAAGGCGGCGAGGCCATGGATAAAAAAGAAGCCATGTTCCTGAACTGCGACGTCCTCCTGCCAGCCGCCACTGAGAACGTGATCACGTCGGAGAATGCCGGGCGCCTGCAGTGCCGAATCCTCTGCGAAGGCGCGAACGGACCTGTGACGGCCATTGCCGACGAGATCCTCGCCGACAAAAAAGTTTTTGTGATCCCCGATATCCTTGCCAACGCGGGGGGCGTGACCGTGTCCTACTTTGAGTGGGTGCAGGACCGCCAGGGCCTGTTCTGGAACGAGGAAACCGTCAACACCCAGCTGCGAGAGATCATGGTGGGAAGCTTCGAAGCCGTGACCGCTTACGCCGAAAAGCACCGTGTCGATAACCGGACGGCGGCCTATATGCTGGCTCTCGACCGCGTGGCCATCGCTATGAAACTTCGCGGCATCTACGCCTGAAGCTGCACCTGCCGGCTCCTGACAATCTGCTTCCGTTCCCGCAGATACCCGAAAAACTCTCCGCCCTCGCGCAGCCGCCGGACCAGCATCTGCCGGTCGGTCGCCATCTCCCGCAGGAAGCGAAGGATCGGCCGGTGCCGGAAGTAGAAGCGCCGGTACATCCGCTCCACCGCATCCTCGATTTCATCCGGCGAAAGGTGCTCGTACCGCAACGTCGAAACCTGAATGCCGTTGCCGGAAAGCTGCAGCGCACTCGCGTCGATCCAGCCGTTCGCAGTAGCCTGCTTATACAATTCCGTACCCGGATACGGCGCCGCGATCGATACCTGGATCGAAAACGGATCGATCTCTTCGGCAAAGCGAATCGTCTCCTCGATCGTCTCCTGCGTCTCGATCGGCAGCCCGATCATAAACGTCCCGTGTACGCGAATCCCGAGCTTCCGGCAGTTCCGCATAAACTCGCGCGCGGTATCGAGCACAAGCCCTTTTTTCGTCCGGTTCAGAATCGCCTGATTGCCCGATTCGAAACCGACCAGCAGAAGCCGCAGCCCGTTGTCCCGCAGCTGCTTCAGCGTTTCATAGTCCAGATGCGCGCGCGCATTGCACGACCACGTCTGCTTCAGCTTCTTCATTCCCTTTGCGATCTCGATCGCGCGCGGCTTGTCGATCGTGAACGTATCGTCGTCGAACATCCACTCGCGCACCTTGTCGCCGAAAAGCTCCTTACCCACTTCCATCTCCCGGATTACCGCCGCCGGGGACTTCGTCCGGTAAGCGTGCCCCCCGATCGTCTGCGGCCAAAGGCAGAAAGTGCATTTCGCCGGGCATCCGCGGCCCGTATAGAACGACACGTAAGGATGCTGCAGGTACCCGATGAAGTATTTCTCAATATCCAGATCGCGATGATAAACCGGCAGAACGCTCGGCATCGCATCCCAGTCGTGGATCAGTTCGCGTTCCGGATTGTGATGCAGACGCCCATCCGAGTCGCGCCACGTCAGCCCTTTGATTTCGGACCACGGCTTGTTTCCCGCCAGATCCACGCACGTATAATCGAACTCATTGCGGCACACGAAATCGATCATGGGCGCGCCGTTCATCGTTTCGGTGGGCAAAATGGCCACGTGGGCACCGATCAGGCCGATCTTCGCGTAAGGGTTCTTCGCCTTGATCGCTTCCGCGCAGGCGACATCGTTTTTCAGCGAAGGGGTGCTGGTGTGAAGGATGAACAGTTCGTAGTCGTTGGCGATGGCGAGCACGTCCTCCATCGTCTGGTGGTGCGGCGCCGCATCCATCAGCTTGCTTCCGGGCACCATGGCGGCAGGCTGGGCCAGCCAGGTCGGAAACCAATATGAAGTTATTTCGCGCTTAGCCTGATAGCGGGCGCCGGCTCCGCCGTCGAACCCATCGAATGACGGCGGACTGAGAAAAAGCGTCTTCTTCACGAACGTGTCTCCCTGATCGCGGCCCGCGCCGCCTCGTTTTCATTCATCTGAAACGAGTCCTTCTATTTTGACACCGTCCCGCGCGCGGAGGGAAGTCCGGTTCGGTTTAAAAGATCACGTCGAAATCCGCCGTGTAACGCCGCCGGTATTCTCCGAAAAACACTCCGTAAGCCCCATCGCCCGTATTCGCATGCACGCTGACCGGGTTGAAGTGGTTGGTGAGATTCGAACCGGATACGCCGAAGCGGAAAGAATATTTGTCGGTGACCTTGAAATCTTTAGTCACTCGCGCATCCACCGAAAACGCAGCGGGAAAACGGCTCCGATTCGGCGTCCCCACATACTGCTGCGCCGGGCTCATTGAGGACCACGGAAAGCCCGAACGGTACTCCACCTTGGGCATCAGCCGAAACTTCCAGGGAAATGACAGCGTTCCCCATGCCAGCACCCGGTTCGGAGCGTCGCCGGGCAGGTAAGTGCGCGCATCGGGCAAAATAATCGGCGGGGGGAAATTGGCCAGGTAGGTATTGAACTCGTTCAGGTTCCCGACGTTGTAGTTGTGCACATACGAGAGGTAGATCTGGCTTTCCTTTCCCGTCGTCGCAGCCGCCGTGAGTTCGAACTGCCGCAACCGCGAGTTGCCATCGCCGTTCAGGACGAAAGCGTGGGTGCTTTCCGTTACGCGCGGCGTCACTACAATCAGCCCCTCGGAGTGGCTGATGAGGTAGTTGGCTCTCAGGCGGAGCCGCGCCGAGAGAACCTGTTCCACCTGAAAATTGGTATTGATGCTGTAAGGCGCGAAGTCGCCAGGTGTTCCATTCTGGCGATAGACGAGTGGGGAGTGGTGGGGTGCGGCCGCTTCCGTAAGGTTGAAGTAGCGGAACGGCCCCGTCGCGATTGTGCCGTCGTTATTGTATGTGGTGATGATCTGATCGGGATAGTACGCAAAACCGTAAACGTTGAGAGGCACGCGGTCGTAGAAAATGCCCGTGCCTGCCCGTAAAATGGTCCGGCCGTTGGAAAAAGGCGTGACTACCAGACCTGCGCGCGGGCCCAGACGAAAGGCTCCGGTAACTTCCTGCTGTTCGGCGCGCAGCCCGATGTTCATGGAAACCCTGGCGCTCAGAATCCATTGATCCTGCGCGAAGAAAGCGGATTCCACATCGTTACGGGCGATCGGAAGCCCCGGAGTGAACTCGATCTTCTCCAGCAGCTTGCCATTAGAATTTAAAATATTGACCCTATGCTCGGTCACCAGCGCATGCTCGGTGGTCCCGCCCAGGAGGGACCCGAACTTCAGATTGTGAGTGCCCAGAAAAACCTTCGAAAACGACCACGTCTCCCGCCATTCGAGGCGTGAGGAGTTCCGGCTCTGCTTGCTGAAGTAATTGCCGCGATTCCCCGCCGGAGTCAGTACCATGGGCTGCTCACCCTGCGGCCAGACGCCATCGTGGAAGGTGCTCCCTGAGATCGCGCTGTCGAGTAGCGTGCCTCGGAAGGTCGCATGTTCCGTGATATCCCCCGCGTAGCTCGAATCGGCAGTGTTGGGCGTAACGGATTGCGGGTTGAAGAAGTCGAGGTTGGCGAAACGGGTGTGCTGGTCGGCCACGTGGAGAGTGCCTGTCAGCAGGTTCGATCCGTTGATGATGTAGTCGAGCGCTGTGAGCGAGTTGTAGCCTTCGCGCCGCGTTTCATTGTTTGGAAAAGGCAGGGTAATTACGGCGCTCTCGCGCATGTCGTACTGAATCGATTCCAGTATCGACAGCTTATTCTTTATCAGAGGACCGCCCACGCTGAACCGGGGCGAAGAGGAACGAAGCCCCACCATATGCCAGCTCCGCCATCGGAACTCCGGCAGCGGATCGTTGAGTTCGAACGACCATTTGTCGCCTCCTTTGCGCGTTTCCACTGAGACCACGTCCGCCGTGAAGCCGCCGTATTCCGCGAGGAAAGGACTGGAGAGAACGTTCATGGTCCGCACGCTGTCGATCGGCACCGTTGCGCCGAACTGGCCCGTCGCGGGATCGGTCGCAGTGGCGGAGTTGACCAGAAGCGCGCTCCGGTGTTCGCCGCTGCCCGAAAGCCGAAGCTGCCCGTTCGGGAGCCGGACCACGCCGGGGGCAAGGGGCAGAGCATCCGTAACGGTCCGCGGCCGATCCGGCAGATTCTTGATCTGCTGGCGTTCGAGCACCGCGGGCGTGTTGGCTTCTTCAAGAGGCGTATCTATTACGCCCTGCACCGTAATGCTGTCGGTGTGAGCGCCCCCGGAGGTAACGATTGCGTCGATCGTCGTACCGGGGTTGTCGAGCGTAGGTTCCACATCCACATCGGTCACCAGTTCATCGAATCCAGCCGCCCGGATCGTCACGCGATAACGCCCCGGTTGGATGTTGGGGAAGCGGGCCTCACCGGCCCCGCTCGTCTCAGCCTTTACCGGCATGATTTTTCGAAGTTCGGGGCTGTTCGGCGCCGATTGCACCGTGACGCTGGCATTGGCAACAGGCTGGCTTTGCAGCGTATGCACCGCGATCACCAGCGGCGCGGCCGGCGGATTCTGTCCAGCCGCCTGGGCGCACAGTAACACCGGAAGCAGATAAATGAAAGCCCTGCTCACACGGATACCCAACGGCAGGCTCGTGCTGCAGGAGAATGTTTGTCGAAGGAGGTCCAACGCTCACCCATGGCTGGCGCGGGCTTTCACTGGTTCAGTTTGCTTTGCACGGCGGAATCGCGTTTCACGGGCTTGCCGTAAACCTCAATGCGCCCCACATTCGACCAGCCGCCCGGTCCATGGCCGCTGCCCGCCATTAAATCGGTGAAACCGATTTCGTCCACCCTGGTGAGATCCGGGTGATCGATCCATTTTCCATCGGGTGCTTCGATCACCTTATTCATATCCAGCTTGCGCCAGCGCAGGTCTGCGAAGGTAATATCGGCTTCGTGCCAGTCGGCGCTCAGGCCCACGCTCTGGTCGCCTGCCAGCCACGTGCCGTCTGCCAGTTTCACGATGGGGCGCAGTTGATGAAAACCCGCGACCTTGTACTGGAAGCGCACTTTTGCCCGGCCCGTGAGGTCCATGTAATTGTCTTTCTCGCGCAGGGCGAAGGCGCAGCTTGCTGTACACAGGCCAGTCCATGTATGCGCGGGCTCAATCGCCGGAGGGTTGTGTTTAACGATCCAGATGCCGTGTTCGGGCTTCATGCCACCCACTCCAGCGCCATAAAGCTTCAGTTCCAGAGCGGTGCCGGCCACGGAATCCTGAGCCACCGGGTGCTCGACATCGGCGGGCGCTTTCCATTCTTCACGAAAGAAGAGTGGAAGTGGACCGGAAACGGACAACTGCGCGAAAGCGGCGCTTGCGAGACAGAGAGCGAACAAGCCAGTTTTCACTAAAAAACCTCCCACTCATAGTAACGCCCCGCTGCATATCGGCGAGCTTGCACAAACGTTCGTAAAAGAACAATACACGACCTCCCGCTTATTTGGAAAAGCGGTACCATAGAATCGCGGCTGTTTGAAGCCGTCGACTGCTACCTTGCCCGCCTCGCTCAATTATCCGGCCGAGATTAGCTCGAAAGAAAACAACCTGCCCCATGGCAGCAGATGAAGGAGTACGCCTTGAAGAATATTTATGTCGGGAACATCTCGTTCCAGACGACAGAGCAGGATCTGGATGCGGCCTTTTCCGCATACGGTCAGGTGGATCGGGTTCAGATAGTGAAGGACCGGGATTCCGGGCAGGCCCGTGGATTTGCATTTGTAGAGATGCCCGTGAATGCCGATGCCGATAAAGCGATGGCTGCGCTGAATGGCGCTGAGCTGGGTGGCAGAACATTGACCGTCAACGAGGCTCGGCCGCGTGAACCGCGGGCGGGCGGCTTCGGCGGCGGGGGCGGTGGCGGCAATCGGTTCGGCGGTGGCGGAGGTGGGGGCGGCCGCCCCGGTGGCGGTGGTGGGGGCGGTG
>JALYHT010000234.1 GCA_030776225.1 Acidobacteriota bacterium
CGCGGGGCATTCAGATGGTGCGAACCATCCCTGCCCAGTTGCGCTTCAGGTTTGAGAAGCGGGCGAAGAAGGAAATCCCGGTAAACGTGCCACTTTCGGGAAAGCTGCCTCCGGGACTCTCTATCGGCGCAATAGAGGTGCAACCTTCACAGTTGGAAATAACGGGCCCGGAGAGTCATGTTACCGGGGCGGGCAGGTTGATTGCAGATCCGTTCGATCTTACAAACGTCACCGCGGACGCCGAGCAGACTCTTGCCGTCTACGCGCCGGAACCGAAAGTCCGCATTGTCGGCAGTCCGCAGGTTAAAGTTAAGATTCGTATCGCAGGACACTGAACTAAGCACATAACATGGGAAAACGACTCTTCGGAACGGACGGGATTCGCGGGGTGGCGGGAGAAGCGCCGCTCGATCCAACGACGGTGGCAGCACTCGGGATCGCGTTAGGGCGGGACCTGCACCGCCAGGAAATCGGTTCCAAACCCGTGCTGATCGGAATGGACACGCGCGAGTCGGGTCCCGCGATTGCGGCGCAGCTTGCGCAGGGCCTGAAGTCCTCCGGGGTTACCGCAATGTTCGCCGGGATCGTTACGACCCCCGGCGTGGCTTATCTTACCCGGACCGGGGATTTCAGCGCCGGGATCATGATTTCGGCTTCCCATAATCCTTACAGGGACAACGGAATTAAGGTTTTCGCCCACACGGGATACAAGCTGCCGGACCATGAAGAACACGAGATTGAGGAAGAGATCTTCCGGGTTCTGGAAGATCTCGGCGCGCCGCCGCAGCCTGCCAGTCTGATGCATTCTTACGACGTGCGGCCATACCTCGATTTTCTCCTCTCCACCATTTCAGCGAAACTCACGGGTATGAAAGTCGTTCTGGACTGCGGAAACGGCGCGGCCGCCTGGCTTGCGCCCCGCCTGTTCGGTGAAGCCGGCGCATGCGTGACCGCCATCTGCGATCGGCCGGACGGCCGCAACATCAACCACGAATGCGGCGCCCTGCATGTGCAGAAGCTGGCGCAGACCGTGGTTGAAACCGGCTCCGACGCGGGCGTCGCCTTCGACGGCGATGCGGATCGCGCCATCCTGGTCTCGGGTACGGGCAAAATCGTCGATGGAGACGCCGAAATGCTGATCGCCGCGCGGCGGCTGCAGGCGGACGGTCATCTACGGGGCAACGTGGTGGTTTCCACCGTAATGTCGAATCTTGGGCTTGAAAAAGCTCTCGGCCGGTTAGGCATTACGATGGTCCGAACTCCGGTCGGAGATAAATATGTTCTCGAGGAAATGCTGCGGCGTAAAGCGGATTTGGGGGGCGAACAATCCGGCCACGTGATCTTTCGCGAATACGCCACCACGGGCGACGGGATGCTGACCGCTCTCAAGTTACTCGAAACCTGCGTCGTGGAAGACTCCACACTGGACGCCCTGGCTGCCGACCTTACCGTTTTTCCACAACTGCTGGTCAATATACGGGTTAAGTACCGAAAACCGCTCGAGGAACTGCCCGCGGTGGTGAATGAAATTGAGGCCTGTGAAGCGGCGCTGAACGGGCTGGGCCGCGTGGTAGTTCGTTTCTCAGGGACGGAACCGCTCGCCCGGGTGATGGTGGAAGCAGCGGATATGGAACAGGTGGAAACCTGGGCCGATCGGATCGCGAGCGCCATTCGCTGCGAACTTTCCTAACCCTGGCTCACTGAAGATTAAAGTAAATTTTTGTTCGATTTTCCTTCAAAACAAGAGCTTTAAAGCCCGAATCTGCCCACAATAAGCGCCATTCAAAAAATGAATTGGACCGCCCCTGTCCGACCTTCCTACACTACGGTTTACGGGGGAAAAATCATTGGTCACGCCGGTGGAAACTTCGGGCACGCAGGTTGCGGTGTTGCATCGAATCAGCAGCATCGTGAGTTCGGATCAGGATATCGAATCCATCCTGCACGAAATGGTGATGCTGACCATAAATGTGACGCATTCGGACGCCTGTCTGGTGTATCTTATCGATCACGCCACCAACGAAATCGTGCTTCGTGCCTCGCAATTGCCGCACGATTCGGAAATAGGAAACGTGCGCATGAAGATGGGCGAGGGCATCACAGGTTGGGTCGCCGCACACAACTCGGTAGTCGCACTGCCGCAAAGCGCATCTTCGGATTCGCGGTTTAAGCCCTTCAGCTCGCTGCAGGAAGATACCTATCAGGCCTTCCTTTCCGTGCCGCTGGTCGACAGCGGTGAAATCATCGGCGTGATTAACGTGCACCACCGGGAATCGCACCGGCATTCGAGCGATGAAGTCGCGCTGGTCACCTTTATCGGCGAACAGATGGGCGGCGTGATCGCGCGCGCTAAACTCGCCGAACAATCGCAGACCGCTGTACGCCGCATGGAAACTCTGGCCGCGGTGGCGCAGGCCATTTCCGCGGAAAGCTACCTGGAGCGCATTCTTCAGGCGATCTCCGAAATGCTGGCCGAGACGCTCGATTCCGCCGTGTGCTCGATTATGCTCGTGGACGACGAGAAAAAAGAGCTTACCGTGAGCGCCGCGCGCTGCTCGGCCCCCGATTACATGCACCGCCTGCCTATTCGCATGGAAGGGTCTTTGATCGAATACGTAGTTCGCCAGGGACACCCGATCATCATCCCGAACATCCATAACGAGAAACAGTATCGTTACCCGGAACTCGCGCGAAAATCGGGGCTCACTTCATTGCTCGCCGCGCCCCTCACTTCGCAGGGCAAGGTGATCGGATCGATCAATATATACACGCGCGACGAACGAAGCTTCAGCGATGACGAAGTGGGCTTTGTAAAGGTAGTTGCGGGGCAGGCCGCCATCGCTATCCAGAATGCGCGGCTGATGTCGGAAACGCTCGACATGAAGCGCACGCTCGAAGCACGCAAGCTGATCGAGCGCGCCAAAGGCATTCTCCAGTACAAACACAGCCTGACTGAGGAAGAGGCCTACCTTCGTCTGCGCAATGAAAGCCGGCGACTGCGCCGTTCCATGCGCGATCTCGCCGAAGCCGTGATTCTCGCGGACGATCTGAACCGGAAGGATGGTTCGGTGAAGGAGGGTCCCGTAAAGGAGGGTTCGGTGAGGGAAGGTTCGGTAAAGGAAGGTTCGGTGAGAGCCCCCGTGCGCGAAGACCACGAAATCATGTAGCTCAAGGCGGGCGGTGTTACAAAACTCGCTTTGCAAGAATGAGACTTAACGTCTCATGCGCGCCTACGACCCGCTGATCCGCAATTCGCATGTCGCTACAATACTTGCGAATTTCTGGCCGCGCAAATACGACTTCTCGGCTTATCCAGTTGAGAGCCATCTGATTCAGACCGACGAAGACACTAAGGTTCTCGTTCAGACCCAGCGCCCCCCGGTCACGCCGATCGGCCATGTTGTCCTGCTCCACGGACTCGAAGGCAGCGGCGGCGCCGGTTACATCGTCAGCATGGCCTGGCACGCGCTCCAGTCCGGTTTTATCGCGCACCGGTTCCACATGCGGACCTGCGGGGGTACCCAGGCTCACTGCAGAACGCTCTATCATGGCGGTCTTACTTCCGATCTGCGCCGGTTCCTCGAAACGCTGGAACGCGGGGGGCTGCCGGTCTGCCTCATTGGTTTCTCGCTGGGCGGCAATGTGGCTCTCAAGCTTGCGGGCGAACTCGGCGAGACGGAACTGATTCAGGGCGTCTGCGCCATATCGACGCCGATAGACCTTGCGGCCGGCGTAAGACGCATCGGCAGGCGGGACAACATGATTTATGAGCGCCGCTTTCTCAAACGCATGCGAAACCGTCTCTTCGCGACGGGCCGCTACACGCGCGACCAGTTGAACGCGGCTCGCTCACTCTATGAAATCGACGACCGGATCACCGCCCCTTCGTTCGGTTTCAGCGGCGCGGATGAATACTATGCCACGCAGTCTTCGCAGAACTTCCTCGAACGCATTCGCGTTCCCACGCTGCTGATTCAGGCAAAAGACGACACGTTCATTCCTTTTGAAATGTACCGGCATCACGCGATTGGAGCCAATCCTTTCATTCGGCTGGTCGCGACGGAGCATGGCGGCCACCTCGGATTTCTGTCCCGCCGCGGACCCCGCTTCTGGCTGGACGACACGGCGCTCGATTTCCTGAAAGGCCTGATTCAGGGCACTCCGGAGGAGACGGGAAAGAGTTGCGGCGCCCTGCCGGCCGCGCGCTGACAATATAGCCAAACAGGCTAACATCGAAATAATGGAGAGCATCGGCCGCTATAAGCTCGTCGGCGAACTCGGCCGCGGCGCGATGGGCATTGTGTACCATGCGACCGATCCTTCCATAGGCCGGTCTGTAGCCATAAAGACGATCCGGATCCGGGATATAAACGACACCCGGCAGCGGGAAAAACTGCGCGAACGCCTGTTTCGCGAAGCCCGGTCGGCCGGCGTTCTTTCTCATCCAAACATCGTCACCATCTATGACATGGATGAAGCGGACGGCCTGGCCTACATTGCCATGGCGTATGTGAATGGCCCGACGCTCGAAAAAATTCTGGCTTCCCGTACGCCGCTCTCCGGCGCGAAGATGCTGCGCATTCTGCGCCAGGCGGCGTCCGGTCTGGATTATGCGCACAGCCGGGGCATCGTTCATCGCGACGTCAAGCCCGCCAACATCATGACTGATGAAGATGGCGCGGTGAAGATCACCGATTTCGGGATCGCCAAAATTATTGCCGCCAGTAGCATGACCGACACCCGCATGGTTGTGGGCACGCCGAATTATATGTCCCCCGAGCAGGTGCAGGGGCTCGCCATCGACGGCCGCTCCGATCAGTTTTCGCTCGCCGTAATCGCTTACGAGATCCTGACCGGCGAGAGGCCTTTCAACGGCGAACATCTGAGTACCGTGGTTTACCGGATCGTTGCCGAAGATCCGGCCGAAGCCCCGCGAATCAACTCCACCCTGACCGCGCAGATTGATGAGGTATTGCGGCGCGGCCTCGCCAAAAAACCGGAGAACCGCTATCCCAGCTGTTCAAATTTTGTAGGCGCCCTCGAGATGGCCTGCGCGGAATCGAGAGGCTGGACGACTCCGACGGCCGGAGCCTCCGCGGCGCTCCCCACAGATTCGGTAAAAAAGACGGAGCCTCCCGCTCTGCCTGCACTGGAGCGAATCCCAGGGCCGGCGGTCAGCCATCGCGACGGGCCTTCTGTTCTTTTGCCGGTGGTTCTCAGCCTGCTGGTTGTCGCGGGCGTCGCAGGTGTCATCGCCTGGCAAGCGGGTATATTGCCGTCCGTTTTTTCATTCCTGGAAGACAAGCATTCCAGAGAAAGCGCAACGGCAGCGCTCCCACCTCCACCTGTTCAAACAGCGCCTGAAGCAGAACCCGAGGCCAAACCCATCGAACAGGCCCCGCGAAAAGATCCGCCGCAGAATGACCCGCCCCCGGCGCTCCAAACCATTGCGCCTTTGGCGCCTGTATTGGAGGTTAAGAAACCCGCTCCCGTTGCCTCAGGCCAGGGCTCCCGGGAGGCAGGGAATCCCGGCCCCATCGCCACACAGCCGCCACGGGATCGCCTGCAGGATGTCTGGATAACCACCAATCCTCCAGGCGCGAAAGCCGTGCTCGATGGCGATCTTTCAATGTCCTGTCAGACCCCCTGCATGGTTCACGCCGCTTCCGGCACTCATAACCTGACGTTTTCGCAGGCTGGGTACGAAAATGAATACCGCGAGGTGCATGTCGGCGAGACGGCTGAGGATGTTCCGCCCATCACGCTGCGGAAACTGAGCGGCATCCTGATGCTCACCACCAATCCGCCGGGCGCCACGATTCGCATTGACGGCCACTTAGTGCCGCAAGTGACTCCCGCCCAGCTCACGCTGTCGCCCGGCAACTATTCGATCACCGTGGAGAAGAGCGGCAAAACGCAGACTCAGAAGGTTGAAATTCAGCAAAGCCCCATTTACCTTCGCATACCGCTGTGAGCCGCATGTGCCGCGCCCACTTTAGAGCGCCTGACGGGCATTCTGCGCTCGCGCTCCAGCTTTTGCAGGAGGATATCGATTTCACGAACGCGTTGACGAAGCAAAGCAATAGCCTTATCGAGATCCGCAGGCGACATCATGATGGACGACTATATCAAACATAAAGATTCTCTGTCCGTGCCTTGCGCCGACCTCACCAGGCAGCCTGGCGATTCCCGCGGACACGGGATAAAATACTCTTCAACAACATGTCACTGCGCATCAACGACGAAGCCCCAAATTTCACGGCTGAGACCTCCCAGGGCACGATTAACTTCCACGAGTGGATCGGGCAGGGATGGGCAATCCTGTTCTCGCATCCGAAAGACTTTACGCCTGTTTGCACCACCGAACTCGGTTACATGGCGAAGCTGCAACCCGAATTTGCCAGGCGCAATTGTAAGATCATCGGGCTCAGTGTCGATCCGGTGTCCAGCCACAGCAAATGGGCCGGCGACATTGAGGAGACGCAGGGCTACAGAGTCGAGTATCCGATGATCGGGGATCCGAAACTGGAAGTCGCGAAACTGTACGACATGCTGCCCGCCGATGCGGGAAATACATCGGAAGGCCGGACCCCTGCCACAAACGCCACCGTGCGCACAGTATTTGTGATCGGGCCCGACAAAAAAATCAAACTGATGCTCATTTATCCGATGAGCACGGGCCGCAACTTCGATGAAGTGCTTCGGGTTCTCGACTCACTTCAGCTGACTGCGGCACACAAAGTTGCCACGCCGGTGAACTGGAAGCAGGGGGACGATGTGATCATATCGACAGCGGTTTCCGACCAGGACGCAAGGCAGCTTTATCCGGAGGGCTGGAAAACGCAGAAGCCTTATCTTCGTTTTGTGCCCCAGCCGAAGTAGCGCCCTGTTAAATTCCAGCCCCCGCAGGGGATGATCGGCCACGTAACGAGCTGGTGGTCAGCGTGATTTAGTACCAATGCGGTGAAAACTACGGTGCCGTTCCGGACCGTTCAGGCATACAATGCTGTTGTGGCCAATTCGTTCAGCCGCACATGCGTTTTTTTGGGCCTGTTTAATCCCACGTAGTGATTGAACACGCTAAGGTGTTAGCGCTAAATGGAACACTACGTGCTCCACCTAATCGTGCAAAGTCGACGTGACCAGATAACAATGGTGCCCGACCAAACAAATGGTACCATTGGTACCGTAGTCAGTATAATACCTACGATTTTCCGGGGAGTAAATGATGGGAATAAGCACGGCGCCAGTACCACAACCCAGACCGCTTGAGGATCCTCTCGCGCATCTGCCTTGCTCAACGATACTCGAATACAGAAAAGGGCAGACCATTTACGGCCATGATCAGCCCTCAACCAGCATTTATCTTGTGATCGACGGGAAGGTAAAGGTTTGCCGGCTTGCCGACGACGGCCGGCAAGTGGTTGTAGATATCTATCAGCCGGATGAATTTTTCGGGGAGTCCGCGTTCCTCGGGCTCGCACAGCGGACGGAACTCGCGGTTGCCCTCGAGAACACAAAGCTGATGACATGGACCACAAATGAAATCGAAGACATCGCGACCCGGCGGCCGCGACTTGCGATTGCATTACTACAGCTTCTGGTGCAGCGCTCGATGGATTTCGGAAGCCGAATCGAAAGCTTTTCAGTGGACAACATCGCGCGGCGGCTGGCACGAACTTTGATTCGTTTCTCGGAAAGGCTCGGCCACGAGTCCGAAGACGGCTCGGTACAGATGATCCCGTTCACACACGAACTGTTATCGCAGTATGTGGGCACTTCGCGTGAGATCGTCACCCACTATATGAATCAGTTCCGGCGGCAGGGTTATCTGCGCTATTCGCGCAAAGGCATTATGCTGCATCGGGATGCCTTAAAAGAATGGTTGCGCCAGGAGCCAATCGCGGCTTGACCTCAGCTATACGGTGAGCTGGCAGAACTTCAGTCAGCTCACTGTCATCAGCGCCTTTGTATCAGAAGGACTGTTACGTTGTCAGGGCTGCCGGCGGCATGAGCTGCCCCTGCCAGTTCCCCGCATTTTGCCTCCAGCGATCGTTCCGAAACCTTCAATATCTCTGCAATCCGTTCTTCGGGGACGACATCATGCAGGCCGTCGCTCGAAAGCATAAGCAACGATCCCCGCCTGAGCTCCACAGCATAGTAACCGATCCGCACCGCCGGTCCCACGCCCACTGCCATTGTGAGGATATGGCGCATGGGATGAATTTTCACGCTGTTGTCATCAAGGCCCAGCGTACGTCCGACTTCCTGGACCCACGTTTGATCTTCTGTAATGGCACGCAGCCTTCCGGATTCGAAGAGATAGGCGCGGCTGTCCCCCACACTGGCGATGGCCACTTCGCCTCCTCTGGTTTCCAGCGCGGCTACAAGCGTCGTGCCCATGCCTTCATAGCGCCGATCGCCCGCCGCTTCTTTAAAAACCAGAAGATTGGCCTCCTCGACCGCCGCCAGCAGCGCGCCTGCGTCACGGTGTCCCGACCGGGCCAGCGCCTCTGCTACCGTTTCGACCGCGAGAAGCGACGCGCGTTCACCCCCGCGGGCACCCCCCATGCCATCCGCAAGCAGGTAAAGGCCGAGTTCGGGGACCATTCTGAATGCATCCTGGTTGGTGGAGCGAACCTGGCCGCGATCTGTAACGGCATGGGCGTCAAGCATGCTGAGAATGCTTCAACTATAGAACGGAAGCTTTGTAAATAGCGCTCTGCGGACGCCTGCCCGCGCGCTACACTGGGCGCTTGGAACTGCAAAACGCCAACCTGTCCGACGATTACCGCGCGGTGCTGGAACGCGGCGACATTCTGTTTTTTCCGGATGGCGGATTCAAAATTCCCGACACCGTTCGGAGCGCGCTCATGGGCGCAACCCAGGATGCGCGGAGCATCCACAAGAACATCGCCTATAAGCCAAATCTCGATCGCGTCTCGGGGCTCGTGGACCGTGCCGAAGCGGAAAGCGTGACACCGGCAATGCGTGAGTATTCGCGTTGCGCGCTGGGGTTTATGCAGCGTATCCTTCCGGAATACGCGGCTGCCTGGAAGGTAGATTACGCCAGCTTCCGTTCCATAGAGGAAAAAGGCAGGCAACTGCCTTTGACCAAGCGTAACGACCTCCTGCATGTGGACGCGTTCCCGACCCGTCCTGTTTTCGGAGATATGATTCTGCGCTGTTTCACGAACGTGAATCCGGTGCAATCGCGGGAATGGATCACTTCCGATCCCTTTACGAAACTTGCCACGGAGACTGCGGTAAAAGCCGGCCTGCTGCGCTTTGCCGGCATGTCCGGTTCGTCACTGCATTCGGTTCGGCGAAAGGTAACCCGGCGTCTCGGCGCCCTTGGCCTCCCTGTGGTGGACCGATCCCCGTACGACGCTTTCATGCTGCATTTTCACGACTGGCTGAAGAGCAACCGCGAGTATCAGGACCATTGCCCCAGGTACCGGTTCGAGCTGCCCCCGGGGTCGACGTGGCTGGTGTTTACGGATGTGGTGCCGCATGCCGTGATGGGCGGCAGGCTCGCACTCGAGCAGACGGTGATTGTCGCGAAGGAGAGCCTGCGCGACCCGGCGCTGGCGCCTGCCGCGGTACTGGAGAAGATCGCCGGGTGCGTGTTAACGGAGCGGTAAAAAGATTGGCTCAGCGCCCCGGAGCCGACCCGATTAAGAAACCAGGTCGACTTCGATCTTCTTTTTCTCCGCATCGACCTTCGTAATTCTGAAGCTGCGGACCTGACCGGCTTTCAGTTGTTCGCGCTTCGGACTATTGTCGGCTTCCGAAGAGCTGCCCGCCCCTCCGCCCTTCCACTTGCTCGCAAGCATGGTGGACAGCGCGGACAAATCGACGGGGCCGGATTTCTGTTCCCTCTTTGGTTCCGGCGCCGCGAGCATGCAGTTTGCGTGAACACCCTCTCCAAGTTCGATGGTGGCCCGATTGTTCTTGATATCCGCCACCCGGCCGGTTACCTGATCCCCCGGTTTATGTTCGGTGATGTATTCGTCGAGAGATGTCGGAATCAACTGCCTGAGGCCGAGCCGCAGGCGCCGTTTCTCACGGTCGTTTTCGAGCACGATAGCCTTCACTACCTGGCCGACTTTAAGCTCGTCCTGCGGGTGATTGATCCGCTTATCGTTGACGATGTCGCCGACGTGGATCATGCCTTCCACGTTTTCGGTAACCTGCACGAACGCGCCGAACTGCTTCAACTGTGTGACAGGACCTTCGACAATCGCTCCCACTGGATAATTCTTCTCGACGTCGTCCCAGGGATCGCCCAGCGCCTGCTTCAGACCCAGGGAAATCCGCTTATCGGACGGGCTGACTCCGAGCACCGCTACTTCTACCGAATCGCCCGGCTTTACCAGGTCGGCGGGTTTGCGCACCTTCTTCGACCACGACATCTCGGACAAATGAATCAGCCCGTCGAGTCCTGGTTCGAGTTCGACGAACGCGCCGAAATCGGTAACGCGCGCTACGGTTCCATGCACGCGATCGCCGGTATGATATTTCTCAGCGGCGGTAAGCCACGGATCGGGCTGCAACTGTTTCAGCCCGAGAGAAATCCGTTTTTTACCCGCGTCCACCTTCAGAATCTGAACGTCGAACCGCTGACCCACTGTAAGAACGTCAGCCGGCTTGTTCACGCGGCCATGCGAAATATCAGCCACATGCAGCATGCCGTCGACGCCCCCGATGTCGATGAAAGCGCCGTACTCGAGCAGGCTGCGGACGGTCCCGTTAATTACCATGCCCACCCGGAGGCCGCTGAGCTTTTCTTCTTTCGCCCTGGCGCGCTCTTCTTCAAGGACAACCCGGCGATCGACGACGATATCGTCCTTCTCCGTATCCAGCTTGATAATGCGGCAGGTAATTTCCTGGCTTACCAGCGTCTGCATTTCCGGCACGTCGCGCGCGCCGCTGCGGGAAGCGGGCATGAATGCGCGCATACCGACATCCACCGACAGTCCACCTTTAATGACCGCGGTAACTGTGCCTGAAATGGTGAGCTTTTCGTCGAACGCCTTCTGCAGACCCGACCAGTCTTTGGGGCGGTCGATCTTTATCAGAGAAAGCTGATAATACCCCTCTTCGTTGCGCCCTTTCACGCTCACCTGAATGACATCGCCGGGCTTCACCGGAATGGGGCCTTTGTCGTCGCGCAGCGCGGTCACGGGCATCACGCCCTCAGTCTTCTGCCCGATATCGAAGAATACGTTCTCTTCGTTGACTGCGACGACGGTCGCTTCGCGACCCTGCTCTCCCGCGAGCTCGTGCGTATGGGTCTGTTCGAACTGGTTGAGGATGTCGCCGAAAGAGCTCTCCGCTTCGGGCGGATTCTGCCTTTCCTGTTCGCGAACGTCTTCCTCGCGAAGCGACGAAATAGGGTTAGACATTGGTGTGATTACGTCTCTATATTGTGGCACACGGCATTCTTATGGAAATGACGCCGCGGCGGGGTGTTCGGACCTTCACGCGCGGACCGGCGGCTCGGAATCGGATCGTTGTGTTCGGCATAAACAGCGTTTCTGCCGAGAGCGCTGGCGCCTGCGTTATTTCCATGCATTCCGTACCAAATCACCCCGCATTTTCGACTTACAGATTTCTACTGTTTTTCTTCGCCATCGTTTCCCTTTCCACGAAGGCGACCCGGTTGCTAGCATCAGGGAGTCGATGTCAGCCACCACTGGTTCCGCCATCACACAACACTCCGGGGCTCCCGCAAGCCATCTGAGTCGCGCACGCGTTCAAACGGACGGCCTCTTCGACTTGATCGCTCCTGGCGCCCTCTATGCGCGGCCCATCGCGGAACGTCATCGTCTGATCTTTTATCTCGGACACTTCGAGGCCTTCGATTTCAACCTCCTCGCGCGCCGCGGCATGAACGCGCCCTCTTTCCATCCCGGGTTCGACAAGCTCTTCGAACGAGGCATCGATCCCCCGCCCGGCGCAGCTCCCCTGGACTCGCCGCGCGATTGGCCGGCGCGCGCAGAGGTTGACAAATACCGCGCCCAGACCCGCCAATGGATTGACGAACACATCCACGAGATCGATCCATGGCTGGTACAGATGGCTATCGAGCACCGGCATATGCATGCCGAAACATTTGCTTACCTCTTGCACACCCTGCCGCACTGCGATAAAACGAAGCCCAGTGGCTCGCCGCCGCATCGAACCCTCAACCGGCCTGCCCCAGCCAACCCGATGATCCCCGTCAGCCCCGGCACCGCCACTCTCGGTCAGAATCGCGACACCTTCGGCTGGGATAACGAATTCCCCGCTCAAGACGTCCTCGTGGCTTCGTTCGGCATCTCGAAATTTAAGATCTCGAACGGCGAATATCTCGCCTTCGTGCGGGAGGGCGGCCCCGTCCCGCACTTCTGGACACGAATCGAAAACACCTGGCTTTACCGAGGCATGTTCGCGCAGGTTGACCTCCCCCTCGACTGGCCGGTCTGGGTCACCTTCCAGCAGGCCTCCGCTTATGCGAAATGGCGTGGCCTCGAACTGCCCACTGAAGCCCAATACTCGCGGGCCGCCCAGCTCAATTCCGCCGATGCCGCGCGCGACAATTTCGATTACCTGCATTGGGACCCCGTGCCAGTTGATGCCGGCGACACCAATCCCCCCCTTCCCTCACAGATGATCGGTAACGGCTGGGAGTGGACTAAAGACGTTTTCGCCCCTTTCAGGGGTTTCGCGCCGCATCCTTTCTATCCCGGCTATTCATCCGATTTTTTCGACGGCCGGCACTACGTTCTGAAAGGGGCATCGCCACGCACGGCCGCCACCTTTACGCGCCCCAGCTTCCGCAACTGGTTCCGCGCCGACTATCCTTACATGTACGCGGGGTTTCGCCTTGTGTCCCACCAGGGTACCTAGAATGTTCGCTCCCGCAGCTCCAGCGCCTTGCAGCCCTGCGCATGTGAATCCCGAATTCGCCGAAGCAGTCCGGAACGGCCTCACCCGGAAGGGCCGGAAGACGATACCTCCTTCCTGGCTGTACGACGAGGTCGGCTCCGCGCTCTTTGAAGTCATCACCCTGCTGCCCGAATATGGCGTCACGCGCGCGGAGGCTTCGCTGCTTGCAAATGCTGCCGATGAGATCGTTCGCGCCTCCGCGCGGCCCTCGCGCATCGTGGAGCTGGGAAGCGGCACAGGCACAAAAACCCGCCACATTCTGCGCGCGGCCTCCCGCCTGCAGGCAATCCGGTACACTCCAATCGACATTTCACCCGCGGCCCTCCGCAGCTGCGCCGAAACTCTCGGTGGCATGGAAAACGTGGCAATCGAGCCTGTCGCCTCTACCTATCTCGAAGGTGTTGACCTTGCCACGTCCGCGCGCGAACCCGGTCGCCCCATGCTTCTTCTGTTCCTCGGCAGCACGATAGGTAACTTCACCCGTACAGAAGCCGCTTCGTTTCTTTCCCGCCTCTCGCGCCGAATGCAGCCGGGCGATTACCTGCTGCTGGGAGCCGATCTCGTCAAATCCCGCGCGCGCCTTTTGAGTGCATATGACGACCCCATCGGAGTCACCGCGGCTTTCAATCTCAACCTCCTTGCCCGCATCAATCGCGAGCTCGATGCCGATTTCGACGTGGCCCGCTTCGCTCACGAGGCCCGCTATAACGACCGGTATTCTCGGGTTGAAATGCACCTGCGTTCCCTCGCAGCGCAGCAGGTGCGGATCCGCCGGCTCGGCATCGCCGTAAATTTTCTCGCAGGTGAAACCATCTGGACCGAATCCTCCCACAAGTTCCGCGCTGAAGAGATTTCGCGCATGGGCCAGCGCGGCGGCTGGACCTGCGTTCGGCAGTGGGTGGATGGCGAGTGGGGCTTCGCCGAAACTCTCTTTCGCAAATCCAGTGCGGCTAAATGAGCGCGGTCGAGTTTCGAAACGTTCACTTCACCATCGGCAACCGCGCCATCCTGAATGGCCTCACCTTCGCCATTGAGCCGGGCGAAACGCTGGTGCTCCTCGGCCGCAGCGGGTCCGGAAAGACCACCGCTCTCCGCCTGATCAACGCCATGATTATGCCCACATCCGGCGAAGTTCGCGTCGATGGCAAGACCACCGCCGAATGGGACCGAGTCCGCCTCCGTCGCGGCATTGGCTACGTGATTCAGGAAGGGGGCCTGTTTCCCCACTTCACCATCGAGCGCAATATCGGCCTCATCCCGCAGCTTGAAAACTGGCCCGAACAGAAGATTGCTGAACGCACCGCAGCGCTCCTCGATTCCCTCAACCTGCCCCCGGCCGATTTCGCCGGCCGTCTGCCCCGTGAGCTTTCCGGAGGGCAGCGCCAGCGCGTCGGCGTGGCCCGGGCTCTTGCCGCCGACCCGAAAATCCTGCTGTTCGATGAACCTTTCGGCGCTCTCGATCCGGTCACGCGGCTCGATATGCAGCGCGAGTTCCTGCGCCTGCGATCTGCGCTTGGCAAGACCTCTGTCTTCGTCACCCACGATGTGCAGGAAGCGATGAAGCTCTCAACCCGCATCGCGCTTCTGCATGAGGGGAATCTCGCGTTCCTGGGTACTCCCGCGGAGTTCGAAAGCAGCCCGCATCCGGAATCCCGTGCCTTCCTCGATGTGCTCCGCTCGGCCAGAGAGGTGGGCAACCGCGGTGCTCAGTGACGTCTTACAGGATCTTTTTGAAGAAGGCGCCGGGCTGCTCGGTGAACACCTTGTTCTTGTCCTCAGCGCCATCCTGATCGCTTCCGCCATCGCGATTCCCGCGGGCCTCATGCTGACCCAACACCCGCGCGGCCGGAATTGGGCGCTGGGGGTTGCCAGCGTGGGCCAGACCATCCCCAGCCTGGCGCTCTTCGGGTTTCTGATTCCGATCCCGTTCATTGGAGGCATCGGACAGCACACCGCCATCGTCGCCCTGGTACTCTACGCCTTGCTGCCAATACTTCGCAACACGGTCACCGGCATCCTCGGCGTCGACCCTGTCGTGCGCGACTCAGCGGTCGCTATGGGCATGACGCGCGGCCAGATCCTGCGCATGGTCGAACTTCCCCTTGCCGCGCCCACAATCATTGCGGGCCTCCGGATCGCGACCGTCACCACCATCGGCACCGCAACCATTGCCGCCGCCATCGGCGCCGGAGGCCTGGGGGTATTCATCTTTCGCGGCATCGCCTCGGTGGACAAGCTGCAGATTCTCGCGGGAGCCGTACCCGCCGCCCTGCTCGCGCTCGCAGCCGACGGGGCGCTGGGCTGGCTGGAAAAACGATGGTCCGCGCGCTAGCCGCAGTTCTCGCAGTGTGCCTGATCGGTTGCGCCCGCGAGAACCGCATTCGCGTGGCGTCGAAAGACTTCACCGAGCAACTCGTACTCGGCGAAATCGTCGCCCAGCACCTCGAAAACCGCCTCCACGGACACGTCAGCCGCAGACTGGGGCTGGGTGGCACGCTGCTCGCCCAGCAGGCAATGCGGAACGGCGACATCGACGTTTACCCCGAATACACCGGCACAGCCCTCACCGCTGTTCTTAAAGACAAACCGCTCAGGAACCCTGCGCAGGTGCTGAGGAAGGTCAGGCAAGGCTACGCGCCATGGCATCTCGAATGGCTCGATCCTCTCGGTTTCGAGAACACCTTCGCGATGGTAATTCGCAAAGACAACCTGCACACCCTGAGCCAGGCAGCGGCCGCACATCCATGGAAATTAGGCGCGGGCTACGAGTTCGCCCATCGCGAAGATGGATTGCCCGGCTTGATGAAGACCTACGGCCTGCAACTTTCTTCCGTCAAAACCATGGACCTCGGTCTTCTTTACCAGGCGCTCTCGAAAAGCCAGGTGGAAATGGTGGCGGCCAATAGCACGGATGGCATGCTGGCGATCCTTCCCGTTACGGTGCTCCAGGACGACAGGCATTATTTCCCGCCATACGAATGCGCCCTCGTGGTGCGTGAAGCCGCCGAGCGGGAATTCCCCGCCCTGCGCCCCGCGCTGCTGGAGCTTTCCGGCAAAATCACGAGCGACGCCATGCGCCGGCTCAACTACGAACTCGACGGAAAACACCGGCCCGCGCGCGAAATCGCCCGCAATTTCCTGCGGTCTGCCGGCCTTCGCTAAAGATCGATATCGCGGGACTTCTTGCCGAAGTCGGGATTCTCTTTAGCCTGCTTCAGCAATTCGTCGAACTTGCGGTTCAGCACATTGCCCTGGTTCTTCTCTGCGGCAAACGACTTCTGAAACGCTTCTTCGCGTCTGCCCGCCGCGCCCTTCAACTTGGCTACTTCTGCCGCGAGATCTTCAATCACGGGCTTTTTCTCCGGCTCGGCATGGGAGATCACGGCGTGGATCTCGGAGTCGATCTTCAGAGTCGCCTGGCAGCAGGGGCAGCTGACTTCAAACAGTTCGCGGGCCATGCCGATATTATCCGCTATGGATTGGGAAGCGCCTTCTCCAGTTCCGTCGCTTGCAATTTATCGGTGGTTTGTTTTCAATCGCGTACCACGAAAGCGTCGCAGAATCCTCCCGGAACCGGTCTAAGCTGAAGCCGGGAAAAAATGACAACACACTTTTCTGACGTCAAGCCCCTCAAAAATAGCGCGGCATTTGACGAATTCCGCGATGCAGTGCTTGCCGATCTCGCACCTTCCGGTGCAATTGAGCAATTGCTGGTGGCCGAAATCATCCACGCCGGTTGGCAATTGGGTGGGCAATTAAGGTGTTCCCCCACTGAGGCCAGCCGGGCACGGGCCGATGCTCTGCGCATTGTGCGCGACGCTTTGGCCGAACTGCGCCGCATACGGGCGAAGCGTCCTTCAGCTGAGCCGTTAAAAAGCAACGTGATCTGTATTGGGACGAAAAGGCGCGCCGGGCGAACTCTCCCCCCTGCGGCATAAAAAAAGCGGCGAGCCAGAAGCCCGCCGCTGAAAAACAAAAAACTTAAGCAAGACCTGATTGGGTCTGATTAGCGTCGATCGCCGTCGCGATGTTCTTCAACATGGTCGCGATGCTCTTCAAAACGGTCGCGGTCCCGACGGTCCCGCTCGCGATCCCAGCGGTGGTCGTGGTCGAATCT
>JALYHT010000235.1 GCA_030776225.1 Acidobacteriota bacterium
GGCGAAATCGCCTATATGGCGGAGAAGCGCCGGGACGCGCTCCATTACATGTTTACGCACCCTGCCCGCGAAGTACGCCTCTTCGCCGGCCGCTTCATCATGTTCTGGACAGCGGGCACGGCGCACCCCATCGACGACCTGCTGAGCCGCCGCTCCTTCTGGTTCACCTATGTGCTGCTGTTTAATATTTTTGCGGCGCTGGCAGGCGCGACCGCCATCGTTGCGCTGTTTCGCCGGGGGAGCATTTACGCGATACCGTTAGCCGCGGGCCCGCTGCTGTTCCCGTTCGCCTACTACCTGACTCTGGCGCTTCCCCGGTATAAGCACCCCATCGACCCCACGCTGTTGCTCTTGAGCGCAGTAGCGCTTACACGCGGATATCCGGACGGCCTATCAGCGTCTTCGGCGACGAGTCTTTTCATTCAGTAATCCTTCACGGTCCTTTTTGGTATCAGCCGGAGTATCATGCATCGTCGCCCGAGCCCATTTGCTTTTCAGGAGACTGGCACACGACCAACATCTGTCACATCTTTGCACAAGTGTTTCGCATCGCCGATCTCACTCTTTTCTCATACAAAAATGAGTCTGAAGGGCAGATCGGGATGCTGGAGATTGCTCATCGGCATGGACGATTTGGAAGCCACGAACCGAACGGACCGGGCCTTTTGGAGGGGAGCGGGGGGGTTACATTCGCCGGACCGCGTCGCGATGGGCATATGCATGGGGCGGGTTCACGACGCCGGCGCGACACCGCTACATGAGTCTGAAGCGGACCGGAGAAGGCGCTTACACGTCCAGATTCTTCACATCCAGCGCGTTCTCTTCAATAAACTTCCGCCGGCTCTCCACGTCCTCGCCCATCAGCGTCGTGAAGATCAGGTCCGTCGCCACCACGTCTTCCAGCCGCACCGTCAGCAGCGTCCGCTTCTCCGGATTCATCGTGGTGTCCGCCAATTGCTCGGCATTCATCTCGCCCAGTCCCTTATACCGCTGCACCGAGGCGTCGCGCTTGCCCTCGGCCTTCACATGCTCCAGCAGATCGCGCCAGTTCGCCAGATTATCCCGGTTCTCGTTCTTCAGCACCGTGAATGGCGGCTTATTGAATGCCGCGATATCCCGTGCCAGCACCCGGTATTTCCGATACTCCGGCTGTTGCGCCAACTCCACGCCTATGCGCCGCTCCGCGTTCGTTGAATCGTGGAACGTCGCGAAGAAGGCCGAATGCTCTTCGTCCACCTGCACCTGCGTTTCGATCCCCGCCGCGTTCAACTGCGCCGCCAGCGCCTCCAGGTTGCCGCGCTCCGCGAAATCGGCTTTGGCGTCGATCCGGAGCTCCGCGTTGCTCAGCACTTCCACCACGCGCCCGTCTCGCACGCGCCGCTCCAGCTTCGCCGACATCTGCTGGAACTCGTCCAGCTTCATCAGGAAAGACCTCAACTCGCCCGCTTCGAGCCTCGGCCGCGATGGCTCTCCATTTGCCGTTCCGTATTCGATCGAGAGACTGTCCGTCGCGCGCATAATCTCGCGCGTGAATTCCGCTTCGTTCTTGATGTACTTCTCGTTCTTCCCGCGCTTGATCCTGTAGAGAGGCGGCTGGGCGATATACACATGCTGCCGGTCGATCAGCTCCTTCATGTGCCGGAAGAAAAAAGTCAGCAGCAAAGTCCGGATGTGCGACCCGTCCACATCCGCGTCCGTCATGATGATGATCTTGTGATACCGCAGCTTCGCCGGATCGAAATCGTCTTTGCCGATCCCCGTGCCCATCGCCGTGATCAGCGCGCGAATTTCCTCATGCCCCAGCATGCGGTCGTAACGGGCCTTTTCGACATTGAGGATTTTTCCCTTCAGCGGGAGAATCGCCTGGAACCTGCGGTCGCGCCCCTGCTTCGCCGTCCCGCCGGCCGATTCGCCCTCCACCAGAAACAGTTCGCACCGCGCCGGATCCCGCTCCTGGCAATCCGCCAGCTTACCCGGCAACCCGCCCGAATCGAGCACGCCTTTGCGGCGCGTCAGATCCCGCGCTTTTCGCGCCGCCTCTCTGGCGCGCGCCGCGTCGATCGCCTTCGACACAATCTTCTTCATGACGCCGGGGTTCTTCTCGAAATATTCCCCCAGCTTGTCGTTCATCAACTGCTGGACCTGCCCCGCGATATCGCTGTTGAGCCGTCCCTTCGTCTGCCCTTCGAACTGCGGCTGCGGCACCTTCACGCTGATGACCGCCGTTAAACCTTCGCGCACGTCGTCGCCGCTCAGGTTTTCTTCCTTGGCATCTTTGAACAGCCCGCCCTGCCGTCCGAAGAAGTTAATCGTGCGCGTCAGCGCCGTGCGGAAGCCGCTGAGGTGCGTTCCGCCATCCACCGTGTTGATGTTATTGGCGAAGCTGAACAGCGTCTCCGAATACCCGTCGTTATACTGCAGCGCGATCTCGATCCCGACCGTGCCGTGATTCCCCGGCCCCGGTTTCTCGCCTTCCATGTAGATCGGGTTCTCATGCAGCACCGACTTTCCCTTGTTCAGATGCTTGATGAACTCCGCAATCCCGCCGTTATAGATGAACTCCGCCTGCTTATAGGGATCTTCCCGCTCATCGGTCAGCGTGATCTTCAGGCCCTTGTTCAGAAACGCGAGTTCGCGCAGACGATTGGCCAGCGTATCGAAGTTGAACTTCGTCGCCGTCATGATCGTCGTATCGGGTTTAAATGTGACTTTCGTGCCGCGTTTGCGACCCGCTTTACCCGTTGAGGTCAGCGGACCCTTAGGCGCGCCGCGCTCGTAATCCTGCTCCCAGGTCAGCGAGTTGGAGCCCGATTCTTTCGACGGCCGCCAGATCTCCAGGTGCAGTTTCTCCGAAAGCGCGTTGACGCAGCTCACGCCCACGCCGTGCAGCCCGCCGGAAACTTTGTAACTGTTCGAGTCGAATTTCCCGCCGGCGTGCAGCTTCGTCATGACGACTTCCGCCGCCGACACGCCCTCTTCGTGCATATCCACCGGAATGCCGCGCCCGTTGTCCACCACAGTGACCGAGTCGTCGATGTGAATTGTTACATTCACTTCGTTGCAATGCCCTGCCAGCGCCTCGTCGACTGAATTGTCCACCACCTCGTATACGAGGTGGTGGAGGCCCGCTTCGCTCGTGGACCCGATATACATCGCCGGCCTCAGGCGCACGGCCTCAAGACCTTCGAGTACCTTAATCGATGAGGAATCGTAAACCGGAGAAGACGTCGACACTACTTCATTTGCCATAGAAAATTTTTTTGCTTACTTCAGATACGCATCGGCATAACCACATACCGATATTGCTCCTGCTCGACAGCCTCGCCTGCTCCCGAAGCCGCGGCCGCCGGCTGCAACTCACCGGCGCTTTTCTGATCTTTCAAACCGAACGAAATCTGGCTCTGGGGCACAGCTCTCAAAAAATCGAGCAGGTACTGCGCATTAAACCCGATCTCCAGATCGGGTCCCGAATACTGGCTGGGGACACTCTCTTCCGATTCGCCAGTCTCGAGCGCCGACGAAAAGACTTTTACTTCTCCCGCCGTAAACTGCACCCGGATAGCGCGGGATCTCTCGTCCGCGAACTGCGCCACGCGCTCGATTGCGCCCTTAATCTCTTCTTTCAGCAGAGTGGCAATGTGCGTATTGTCCTGTGGCAGCACGCGCTCGTAATCCGGAAAATTCCCGGTCAGTTTGCGAGTGATCAGCAGCCGCGGACCGAACTCGAAAAACAGATGGTTGTCGTCGCCGCCGAACTTTACTTTCGCATCGTTGACCGCGTCGTCTGAAAGCTTGGTGATCTCGGCCATCGCCTTCCGGGGTACCAGCGCCCGAAACGCCACGCCGGTTCCGTTCCCGGTTGCAGGGTCCGGTGAAGCCGGCCGCTGCACGTATGCCAGCCTGTGGCCGTCTGTCGCCACCATGGTCATGTTCCCGTCGCTCAGCAGCAGCAGCGCGCCATTCAGGGTAAACCGGCTCTCTTCCATCGAAATCGCGAACATCGTACGCGCGATCATCGCCGAAAGCTGCTTCACCGAAATCTCCGCAATGGTCTCCGGCATGCCGGGCAGTTCCGGAAAACTCTCCCGGCTCATCCCGGCTATCCGCGTCCGCGACCGACCGCACGTGAAATTCGCCCAGTTATTCTCCGCGAACTTCACCGTGATGTCCGCATCGGGCAGCAGCCGCACGTAATCGAGCAGCTTCCGGGCCGGGATAGTCCCCGAGCCTTCCTTCTTCACCCGCGCCGCGCACGAGGTCCGCAGACCCAGCTCCAGATCGGTTGCCGTGATGTATAAACGGTCGCCCCGCGCTTCGAGCAAAAGATTCGAGAGGATGGGAATCGTAGTCTTCTTTTCGACCACGCCCTGAGACAAACTCAGCTCGCGGACCAGCTCCGCCTTACTGACAGTGAACTCCATTTTTTCGGCTCCGATTCCTCTCTCTTTTGACGGTATAGATAAATACGTTTATATAACCGTATTGATGGGGTCTGTCGAAAAGTGGAAGACTCCCTAAATTATACAAAAAAATAGAACTTTGCGCTATTCTGCGCTGTGATTCGGGGGTGGGGAAAACCTGCGTAACCCGCCCTGCAACCCGTTATACACAGAAACTCACAGCCAATTTCAACCCGGTCTGTGTGTAACTTTCCAACTTCATTGAAATGAGTCGATTACGCTGTTGATCATCTTGTTGAGGTCTGGGTCGTTTGCGCGCTGCGCATCGATTTTATTGATCGAATGGATGACCGTGGTGTGATGCTTGCCTCCGAACGCCCGCCCGATCTCCGGCAACGACGCCGAAGTCAGCTCTTTCACCAGGTACATCGCCGCCTGCCGGGGCAGCACAATCTCCTTGCGATTGCTCTTCTCCTTAAGCGCTGCGGGCTTCACGCCAAACTTCTCGGCTACAGCTCTTTGAATCGAATCGATCGTGATGCGCCGCTCCTGCTTCAGCAACTGGTCTTTCAGGACCTGCTGCGCCATCCCGATCGTAATCGGGTTCGCGGTAAGCGACGAATAAGCCGTCAGCTTCACCAGCGCCCCTTCCAGTTCCCGCACGTTCGATTTAGTCTTGTTCGCGATATACGTGCAGACTTCGGGCGGCAGCCGAACCCCCACCAAATCGGCCTTCTTCTCAAGGATGGCCATTTTCGTTTCCAGATCGGGCGGCTGTATATCGGCCATCAGACCCCATTCGAAGCGTGACCGCAGGCGCTCGACAAGACCTGTGATATCACGCGGCGGACAGTCGCTTGATATCACAATCTGCTTCTGCGCGTCGTGCAGTTCGTTGAACGTATGGAAGAACTCTTCCTGCGTCCTCTCTTTTGAGCCAAGCCCGTGTATATCGTCGATCAGCAGTACATCCGCTGTGCGATAACGCGCCCGCAACTGTGGCATACGCTCATGCTTGATCGCGGTGACTACGTCATTGGTAAAGCGCTCGCTTGTCGTGTAGATAATGCGCATCTTGCCGCGGGTTGTCAGCGCGCGTCCGATCGCATGCATCAGATGCGTCTTCCCCATCCCTACCCCGCCATAGATGTAAAGCGGGTTGTAGCTGCGCGAAGGATTCATCGCGACCGACTGCGCGGCCGCATGCGCAAACTGATTGCATGACCCCACCACGAACGATTCAAACGTGAACTTCGGATTCAGCGTGATCGGCGATTCGATCTCCTGCGCGTCGCCGTTCTGGTAAGACCCGCTCCCCGGCATGCCCGGCATCCGGCCAGGCGCTTCCGCGGTGAACTGGACCTGCTCCAACCCCAGACCCAGCTCAGCCGCCAGGCTATTAATCCGGTCCCCGTATTCTTCCAGCAGAAACGCCGCGGTCTGCCGGTCGGGCGCAGTCACCAGCAGCGCTTTTCCTTCCACTCCCGCGAACCTGGTCCGCACGATCCAGTTCTCGAAACTCTCCGCGCTGAGGGTCTTTTTTAACTGTTCTTTAATCAGATCCCACGGGTTACGATGATCCCCACTCACAACGACAACACTTCCCCTCCGGGAGCGTTAACAGCTCCAGATTTTTGAGGCCGGCGCCCCCCAGACTGTCCCGGATTTAGTGCAGAATGGCAGCCTTCAAAACAACCCGCTTCTCTGCGACAGGACCGAGTCTAACACAGAAACGACGCGCGTCATCCCCTTGAAACATCGTGACAAAGAAGTGATTTCCTGCCTTTGTTCCGGCTTCGAAAAAGCCTTTCCGGCGGCGTTTCCAATGTGAACGGATAAACCTGGCTTTATCGCCTGTCTCTCAGCTTTGACAGCAACCGGATGATCTCCATATACAGCCAGATCAGCGTAACCATCAAACCGAAAGCGCTGTACCACTCCATGTATTTGGGAGCCCCGCGATAAGCGCCTTCTTCGATAAAACTGAAATCCAGAATCAGATTCAGCGCCGCAATCACCACCACGGCAAGACTGAACAATACCCCCACGGGCCCGCTGCCGAATATTCCCGGTACCTGTACATGGAACAACCCCAGAACCATGCTCGCGAAATAGACGATCGCGATTCCGCCGGTGGCCGCGATAATGCCAACCGTGAACTTCGGCGTAGCCCTCACCATTCCGGAACGGTAAGCCAGCAATAAACAGAAACACGTTCCGAATGTCAGCGCCACCGATTCGATAGCGATCCCGGGAAACCTCAGTTCGAGCATCGCCGAAAGCGCGCCGAGCAGCAGCCCCTCGAACAAAGCGTAAATCGGCGCGGTGATGGGAGCCTATTCTTTTTTGAAGATCGTGATCACGGCGGCGATCAGCCCGCCGAACATCCCCACCATGGTCAATCCGCCAACTGCCTGCGGCCCATTGGTAAAGAAGTCGTTCCATACATAAGCCGCCGTGGCCAGAACGCACAGCATCAGAATCCCGGCTTTGTTGACCGTGCCCGAAATCGTCATCGTCGGCCCGTACCCGACGCTCACGCCCTGCGCCGTATATGTATTGCCGGCGAACGCGGGATTCGAAGTCTTCATCAATGTGTTCATGATTAATAGATCCCTGTCTTCAATATAAGTTAGTCAACGAATGTCTGAGTCATGCCACTAAGCGTTACGATGGCTAGTGAACGGATGAATGACGACAGGCATATCGAGAATGCCGAAGCTTCTGCGATTCCGGATAAACTCTTTTTCCGGATCGGCGAAGTAAGCCAGCTTGTGGGCGTCGAACCCTACGTCCTTCGATACTGGGAGTCTGAATTCCCTGGACTCTCCCCCAGGAAATCGAACACCGGCCAGCGTATGTTCCGCCGCAAAGACGTGGAGATGCTGCTCAACATCAAACAGCTTCTCTACGACAGGAAATTCACCATCGAGGGCGCTCGCAAAGCGCTGAAATCTGTAAAGTCGGCGCCGCCAGCCGCAAGCGCTAAACCTGCCCGCCAGGAACAACTGTTCCCCGCCGCCGACCCCATCCCCGCAATTCGCCAGGAATTGAGCGCCATTCTCAAACTACTAACGTAGTTTATTCTGTTCCACCCGTAATCGTTTCATAGATACGGCTGAGATCGTCCGCCGAGTAGTATTCGATCTCAATCAGGCCGCTCCCCTTACCCACGTCCACAATCCTCACCCGGGTGCCCAGCAGCCTTTCCAGTTCCCCTACCGCAAACTTCACGTTTGGATCTTGTGGCTCATTTTCCTTAGTTGCAGGTTTTCCTGGCGCTTTCGGCTTCGTGAAATGCTCGATCTGACGAACGGACCATCCCTCCGCAATGCACCGGCGAGCGATCTCAACCTGTAAGTCTCGATCCTGGAACTTCAGCAGCGCTCTGGCGTGGCCAGCCGAGAGTTGTTTGCCGGCCACCAGGGTCTGTAATTCCTCTGGTAGTTGCAATAGACGCACAGCATTTGTGATGGTGGTCCGCTCTTTGCCGGTTTTCTGACCGATCTGGTCGTGGCTCAGGCCCAGCTCGGTCCCCATGCGATGGAAAGCAAGCGCCAGTTCGATGGGATTCAGATCCTCGCGCTGGATATTCTCCACGATAGCCAGCTCCAGCACCTGCTGGTCGTCGGCAGTTCGCACCACGACAGGAACTTCGGTCAGTTGCGCATTTTTAGCCGCGCGCCATCTCCGTTCGCCTGCGATGATCTGATATTGGCTGGGACCCATCTTTCGAACGATGATGGGCTGAATGATTCCATCCCGTTCAATCGATTGGGTTAATTCCATCAAAGCTGCCGGATCGAACTCCCGGCGCGGCTGATTGGGATTGGGCGCAACGAAGTCGATTGGCAGGCTTTGGGGTTCGCCTCCGGCAATCGCCTCGGGCGCAGGTATGGGGTTCCCCGCCGCATTCCCACGGCTGGGAAGCAGAGAATGCAGCCCTTTACCGAGCGCTTTTCGTGGATCGAGTTTGGTCATTCGTAAGAATTTCTTTCGCCAGTTGTATGTAAGCTTCCGACCCTTTGGAGCCAGGATCGTACAAAAGAATCGGTTTTCCGTGGCTCGGCGCCTCCGCGAGGCGAATGCTTCGGGGAATCACCGTGCGGAAGACCTCCTCTTTAAAGAATTCGCGAAGGTCGGCAGCCACTTGACGAGTGAGATTCGTTCTCTCATCGTACATGGTGAGCAGAATACCCTCGATCTTCAGCGGGTGTCCAAAGGCCTCACGAACACGGTCTATGGTATCCATGAGGCCCGAAACGCCCTCCAATGCGAAAAACTCGCATTGAATTGGCACCAGCACCGAATCCGCGGCCATGAGAGCGTTCAGGGTCAGAAGATCGAGCGCGGGTGGGCAGTCCAGAAGGATGTAGTCATATTTCCCCTGAACGCGATTCAAATGGTGGCGCAGAATGGATTCCCGGTCGTCGGTATTCACGAGCTCGAGATTCACCCCGATAAGGTTTTTGTCGGCGGGCACGAGCTCCAGACCGTCCATTTCGGTCTTGCAGATGGCATGTTCTAATTCTTTACCATCCACCAGCACATCGTATACAGTGGCCATCCCGTCCTTCTTCTGGACCCCGAGACCGCTGGTGCTGTTTCCCTGTGGATCGCAGTCGATCACAAGAACCCGAACTTCGCTGGCCGCTAAGGCAGCCGAAAGGTTAATCGCGGTGGTTGTTTTTCCAACCCCGCCCTTTTGATTTGTTATCGCTATCGTCCGCGCCACTATGAGATCTCTGATGTTTCACGTGAAACATTCTGTGGAGTGGCGTCCCCACTCCGGGAGTTTGTTTCACGTGAAACACTCAAATATACATCCAATATCGCCACAGCAGCTGGAGTCACCCCAGGAATCCGGGCGGCCTGCCCTAAAGTGGTCGGCTGCACGCGTCGTAATCTTTCAGCGACCTCCCGAGAGATGCCGGGCATTCGTTCAAATTCAATCGTCTGTGGAATCGGCCGGGTGTCCGACGTCGTAAGCCGCTCGATTTGTCTTCTTTGCTGATCGATGTAGCCCTGGTACTTCGTCTCAGTCTCAACCGTCATCAAAACCCCTCGTTCCGCAGGTTCACCCAAGATCTCTTCAATCCACGCCGTCAAGTCTTTGATTTTAACTTCAGGCCGCCGCAGCCATGCAGCCTTTGAAGGATTTGCAGCGAGCGCCTGAACCAGTTTCGCTTTTTGCGCGGATTTCAACGCGAATAAACGGCTTCGTTCTTTCGAGGCCAGCCCAATTTGTTCGGCCAAGGGCGTCAGGCGCTCGTCCGCATTGTCAATCCGCAAATGAAGGCGGTACTCCGCGCGCGAAGTGAACATGCGATAGGGCTCGTCCGTACCCTTCGTAATCAGGTCGTCGATCATAATGCCGATATAGCCCTGCGATCGCGGAATAATCACCGGTGCCGCCCCCCGGATGGCCTGCGCCGCGTTGATTCCGGCAATTAACCCCTGACCCGCGGCTTCCTCGTACCCTGAAGTCCCGTTGATTTGTCCGGCCAGGAACAAGCCCGGCAATTTCGATACTTCCAGGCGGTGGTCCAGCTCGCGGGCGTCCACTGCGTCATACTCAATCGCATACCCGGGACGGATCATCTCCGCGTCTTCAAGACCCGGAATCGACGCCACTACCGCAGTCTGCACATCAA
>JALYHT010000236.1 GCA_030776225.1 Acidobacteriota bacterium
ATGTATTCCTCGTCCTTGAAGCCACCATTGGGTTCAACAAACGAGATGACGACGACGGTTCCGAGGTGGAAAGTACGGAAGAACCGCAGGAAGTCGCCCTAACTGGTAAGGTCCGGTTTACGACTCAGGACCAGCGTTTTCTGAAAGCTCTTCGCATTGCTGTAGACGAAGAAACTGTCTGAAGCTGCAGGCGCGCAGATTATGGCAACAGCAAATCCTGATTGGTCACAGTGCCCCGCCGTGGAAAGCGTGCCGGACAGACGCAGCGGAGCATGGGTGTTCCGTGGAACACGGAGGCCGGTTTCGGCTGTGTTCGAAATGGTGGCCGGGTTTCAGAACAATTCCCGATAAACAGCCATCGTTTCAGTCACTGCCTTTTCCCAACGAAATCCTGCGGCCTGCCGTTCGCCTTTGGCAGCCAGTTCCCGGCGCCGGGAAGCGTCGTTGGCAAGGTTGAGCAGCGCTGACCCCATCTCATCCTCTGAAAAGGGATCGACCAGCATAGCGGCGTCTCCACAGATCTCGGGTAAAGCGGAGCGATTCCCCGCCATCACTGGTAAACCGGCGGCCATGGCCTCAAGCACCGGTATTCCGAAGCCTTCATCCAGAGAGGGGAAAGCGAGGATACTGGCGCGCGCGTATAGGCGGCCGATCTGCTCATCGCTCAGATAGCCGGTGAAGTGAATACGCGACGCAGCCGCACTGTTCGCGGCTGCGCGCAGAGCCTCGGACGCTTCAAATCCCTGCGAGCCGGCCAGCAGGAGGGTCCAGTCCGCGGGCATGGCGCGGAACGCCCGTATCAGCCGCGCCTGATTTTTGCGCCGCTGGATGGCCCCCACGCAGAGAACCATTTTCTCGCGCGGAAGATCCGGAACGGCGCGCGGAATTACGCCATGGTGGACGACGCGAACACGCGAACGCGGCACGCCGAGATAGCTCTCAAGCTGCGATGCCGTGAATGCCGACACGGCTACGATCAGATCCGCCCGCGCCGCTGCTTCCCGTGCCTGCGCGGCAAAACGTTCCCGGAATTCCCGCGTACTGTAATCGCCTGAGAGCACAAACAGATCGTGAAATGTAGCCACCTGGAGGCGAAAGCGCTTTTGCGGAAGACGCTGGTTGAGCCCGTGAAAGAGATCGGCGGAGCGGCTGCCAAACGAATCGGCCAGAAACCTGCGCCTGACGTTGGCCGGCCGGGGCAGAGAGCGCGCACGCATATACCGCTGTGAACGATAGAACCACTCCCATTCCACGTCTCGCGGCAGCGCCGCCAGACCCGTCAGGATTTCACGGGAATACACGCCGATACCGGAAAGTTCATCGCCGAGACTATAGGTGGCGTCGAGCGCTATTCGCAAACTCTGACTCTAACGCGCCATCGGCCCTGCCGGTCAGTCGAGCCGATATTCTTTCAGCTTGCGATAAAGAGTGGTGCGGCCGATGCCGAGAAGCTGCGCGGCCACGGTGCGATCGCCTCGCGTGTGCTGCAACGCATTCTGTATGGCCCGCTTCTCCAGCTCCTGCAGGGAAACTACGACCTGCTCCGGGGAAAATGTTGTGGCGGTTGAAGTCTGCGCGGCAGTCCCGGCCACGGCCCGCGCAAAACCGGTGATTCCCGCCCGCGCGAAAGTGACCACGCCCGTCGGCAAGTCCGTGAAATGCAAAATGGGGCCTGTGTTGAACGCCATCATCCGTTCGAGACAATTCATCAGTTCCCGTATGTTGCCGGGCCAGTCGTACTGCATGATGGCCTGCGTCGCTTCATACGAAAGTATGAAGCGACCATCGGCCTGCGACAAAAAGCGCTCGACCAGCAACGGAATGTCTTCTTTGCGTTCCCGCAGTGGAGGCAGGGTCAGGCGCACCACATTCAGACGGTGGAACAGGTCTTCGCGAAATCGTCCGGCGGCAACTTCCTGCTGAAGATCGCGGTTGGTCGCCGACACGATACGGACATCGATTTTGATCCACTGCAGGGATCCAAGAGGACGCAGTTCCTTTTCCTGCAGAACCCGCAGCAGTTTCACCTGCAATTCGAGCGGCAGTTCACCGATCTCATCGAAGAAAGCCGTGCCGCCGTTTGCCAGTTGGATCAGCCCGCGCCTGGAGTCGACGGCCCCCGTGAAGGCGCCCCGTACATGGCCGAACAACTCGCTCTCCATCATGCTGCCGACGAGCGAACCGCAATCGATCGGCACGAACTGACCGCGCGGCGCGGCATTGTAAAGCGAGCGCGCGGCTACTTCCTTACCCGTGCCGCTCTCGCCCTGTATCAGGACCGGGCAACGCCGGCTCGCCAGTTTTTCGATCTGATCGCGCAGTTGAACGATCTTCGGCGAACGGCCAACAAAACCCGTGGGAAGATCCTGCTCGATCGCCTTCATTCATTGTTGATAGTGCAGAGCGCGGAAAAACTTCTCAGGCCGCGCGGCAGATTATGGGTCGAGACGGACTACAAAAGCCTGCGGCTCGTGCTGCTCGGCGCGAATGCGGATGGCCAGCGCCTCGGCAGCTTCGGGCGACGTTTCGCGGCCGGCAAGAATACGCCAGACGGGCCGGTCGCCATTGCGCAACACGGCTTTGGCCGCTCCGTAGGCCGCAATCATATTTTGTTCGGCGCGATCCGCATTCGCTTTTTCATGGAAAGCCCCGATCTGCACGGCAAACACTGCGGGTTCTGCATTGGGAGGGGCGCTGAGAATTGTGATCTCGACCGGCCCGAAACCCGGCCCGATGAGATCGATCTCTTTCGCCGCGGCGTGCGACAGATCGATAATCCGGCCCTCCACGAAAGGTCCGCGGTCGATGATCCGCACGTCCACTGTTTTGTCGTTACCGAGGTTCTTCACGCGCACGAGCGTTTGAAAAGGCAGCGTGCGATGCGCCGCAACCATAGTTTCCATGTCGTAAATCTCGCCATCAGCCGCCTGACGGCCATGGTAGGGGTGGCCATACCAACTGGCGACGCCGCGTTCAACCGTGCCGGCCGGCGGGGCGATGGCTGCGGATCGGGCAGCTCGGGAACCGGGCGCCGGGACCGCAATTTTCGTCTTTTTCCCGCCGCATCCCGATGCGACAACCGTCAGAGCGAGCAGGCACACGAACCAGCGATTCATGGGGTCAGGCTGGCTTCGCGAGCCGGAGCGCGTTGCGCATCAGCTTCAGGCCGGTATCGCCAGCCGCTGTGAGAATGGATTCCGGATGGAACTGCACCGCTTCGATCGGCAAGTCACGATGCCGGACGCCCATGATGACGCCGTCCGCCGATTGCGCTGTGACTTCGAGACATGCCGGCAGGCACTCCGGAATCGCGTACAGCGAATGATACCGGCCCACTTCGATCTCACCGGGGAGACCCTCAAAAACCCCGACGCCGCTGTGAAGCACGGCCGATGGCTTGCCATGCACCGGGTACGGCAGGACGCCCAGTTCGCCCCCGAAAGCCTCTACTATGCCTTGCAGCCCGAGGCAGACGCCAAACACGGGTATTCCGGCGCGCGCGGCATGCTTCACCAGTTCAGGCACTCCGAAATCCGCAGGCCGGCCGGGTCCGGGTGAAATCAGAATCATGTCGGGCTTCACGGCATCCAGCACTTCAAACGGGGTTCCGGCCCGGTAGGTTACGACATCGGCACCCGCCTGCCGGGCATAGTTGGCCAGGGTGTGGATGAAGCAATCGTCGTTATCGACGAGCAGCAGTTTCATCTTCAGCGGTTCGGGCTCTGCGCTCCCGACAGCGGCGGCTTCGGGGGGCGGTCCCAGCAAGCGGAAGAAACCGGTCGCTTTGAGACGGGTTTCCTGTTCCTCCGATGCGGGGTCGGAATCGTAGAGCAGCGTTGCGCCCGCGGGGTAGGTGGCATAGCCATCCCGCAGGTACGTCGTGCGAATCAGAATACCCGTGTTGATATCGCCATTGAGCGAAAGCAGCCCCACGGCGCCGCCATACCAGCCGCGCGCATTCTTCTCCAGGCTCTCGATGGCCATCGCGGCCGCCTTCTTGGGCGCGCCGATCAGGGTCACCGCCCACATGTGGCTGAGAAACGCATCGAGCGAATCGAGGCCTTCCTGCAAAAAGCCTTCGACATGATCCACGGTGTGGAAAAGGCCCGCATATGCTTCGATCAAACGCCGGCCGATCACCTTCACGGTGCCGGGCTCGCAGACGCGGCTCTTATCGTTGCGATCCACGTCCGTACACATCGTCAGTTCCGATTCTTCTTTCGTGGAGCTGAGCAGAGCGCGGATGTTTTTCTCGTCCTGAATCGGATCGCCGGTGCGCCTTGCGGTGCCGGCGATAGGGCAGGTTTCGACCCGCCCCCCTTCCACCCGCACAAACATCTCGGGCGACGCTCCCACGAGCTGCTCGCCGCCGAACTGAATCAGGAACTCGTATGGGCTGGGATTGGCACGCTGCATGCGCGCAAACAGTTCGGACGCTTTCCCACCGTAAGTCGTTCGGAAAGTCTGGGCGAGAACAACCTCGTAGTAATCGCCCCGGCCCATCCCCTGCCGGACGGTCTCCACGTTCGCCATGTATTCTTCGCGGGTGTGATCGGCTGTGACAGGCCCGGGTGGCCGCAAAGGCGCGGGAGCGATTTTCTCGCCCGTGCGCTCCAGGCCCCGCGTGGAGACGCCATTCTGTTCGAACTCAAACGTGAACTGCTCGATCCACTCCCGCTTGCGATCCATGTAGACGATGTCGTCGCAAAGAAAAAGCTGGAGGTCTTTACGACTTTCTCGCGGCAAACGGAGCGGGATCGGCTCGAACTGGAACAGCAGATCGTACCCGAAGGCCCCGGCAAATGCCAGCTTGTCATCGTGCTCGCTGCGAAATTCCTGCGTCAGCGCCCGCAGGATCGAAAATACGGAAGGCTGTCGGCTGCGTTCCTCTTCGGAAAACAGCTTCGGCATTGGCTTCAGCGTGCCGAGAAGCGCGCCGTTTTCTTCCCGAAAATCGTCCCAGTGCGGATGATCGCGCAGGACCGTGGCCAGCATCCGGTTGATCGCGACTCCCCGTTCATTGAGAGGACGGAACGCGACTTCGCGCTGAAATCCGATCAGTTCGAGCGGGGGCCGTACCGACACAATGTCCCAGCGGGAGTACCGGCCTGGATACTCATAACCCGAGGAGAGATAGATGCCCCTGTACTGGTCGAGCTCCCGAAGAAATCGGCTGAAACCCTTTCGATAGGGTAACTTAGCCGTAACCCGCGACACGGCGATGCCGTGGGGAGTGCTATAACTGACTTCCCGCATAATCTAAAGACTTTGTTGTTAGTATCGCCGATGCTTTCGGCAGGTGCGTGATAGGCTTGAAAGTGCGGTTCCCGACTGCGTATGTATACAGCCTTCTTCGGTCTGAACAGCACCCCGTTTAACCTCAGCCCCGATCCATCTTTCCTTTACCGCAGCGTCCAGCACGAGGAAGCGCTGGCAAGTCTCATTTATGGCGTGCAGAGCCGCAAAGGTTTCATCGTCCTGACCGGCGAAGTCGGCACGGGTAAAACGACGATGCTCGAATGTCTGCGCGATCACCTGACGGCCAATCGCACGCCTTTCGGGTTTCTTTTCAATTCGCGCCTCACGTCCGACCAGTTTTTCGAGATGATCGCGCACGATTTCGATCTCACGTGTAAACGCAATTCGAAAACGGAGGTTTTGCTGGCTTTGAATTCGATGCTCATCGAGCGGGCGAACCAGAATCAGACCACCGTCCTTATTGTGGATGAAGCGCAGAATCTGGGCTGGGATGTCCTTGAGGAAATTCGGCTCCTCGGCAATCTGGAAACGCGGCGCGGCAAGATGATGCAGATCATTCTTTCAGGGCAGCCTGAACTCGATCGCAAGCTGGAAGAGCAGGAGTACAGGCAACTGAAGCAGCGTATCGCGTTGCGCTGCCACCTGCGCCCGCTGGACGCGGAAGACACCTCGCAATACATCGCGTCCCGCCTGCTGCGCGCCGGGATGCGCGAGCAAACGGTTTTTCCCGCCGACGTGCTGGCCGAGATCCACCGCCGCACGCAGGGCATCCCGAGGCTGATCAATTCCGTGTGCGACAACCTGCTGCTGACTGCGTTTGCGATGGAAAGCCATTGCGCGAACGTCGAAATGCTCGAAGAGGTTTCGCGCGATCTGCACCTTGAATGGCCGGGCGATAACCGCATCTGGTCCGGCGTGGAGCACACCGCGGTTCAGGAACCGCGGGTCTGAGCTTCGTCTACAGCAGCTGCTGAATTTCTTTCTCGTAATCCGCCCGGGCGATCAGCCCGGAATGGATGAACCTGACTTTGCCATCGCGCCCGACGATCAACGTGGTCGGGAGCGCCTCGATGCCGCCGTAGGCCTCGTTGACCCGCTCATCCGCAAGCACCACCGGATAATTGATCTTCTTCTCCGCAACGTAAGGATCGATCGCTTTCCAGCCGTCCTCATCCATCGACACGCCGAGCACGGTAAATCCGCGCGCCTGCCACTGCTTCTGAAAATCGATAAACCACGGAATCTCGGTTTTGCAGGGCCCGCACCAGGTGGCCCAGAAATTAAGCACCACAACCTGACCTTTGAAATCGGACAGGCGCACGCGCTTTCCCCGGGTGTCTTTCAGGGTGAAATCCGGAGCGCCTTTCGAGGCAATCGCCTGGCGCGACGCCACGATAGCCTGCGCGGCGCGGTGCATCAGGACCGGCCACAGCAGCCACACCCCGACCGCCACGCAGGTAACGGCTATCGAAATCAGAACCCGGCGGCGAGCCTGTGAATACATTACTTCGCGGGTTTTGAAACGACCTGCACCTTATGCAGCGAAAAATCGCCCGCGTAAACAGTGGCGGTGATCTCGTCGCCTGGCTTCACATTTTTGAGGATTTTGCTGTCGTCGACTTTGTATTTCATCGTCATGGCGTCCATCCAGCCTTCGACTTTGTCGCCGTTCACTGTGAGCCCGTCGCTGGAAACGGATTCCACTTTGCCGTGAAAGGTATGGGGTTTCTTCGCGCCCTGCACCTGCGCCATGGAAGTTACCTGAAGAATCAGAGCGATGCAGGCAGCGGCTCCGGTCCTGAAAAAGATTTTCATAGTTGTCCACCGTTAGTATAGGAAACGCAGACGCAGGTGAGCGAAAATCAGTCAGTTCCGGAAGCCGCCCCGCAGATCGCGCTGCCGTGGATCGTACGGCTGCGATATGGCATGGCCCTCGGGCAGATCGCCACAGCGCTGTTTGTCCGCTATGCGCTGGATATAGATCTTCCCGTCGTATGGCTGCTTGTCGCGCCCGCGCTGGTGGCCGCCAGTAACCGGGTGCTCGCCGCGCGCACAGCGGCTCCCGAAGCCCCTCGCAGAGTCGCCACAGCCACTCTGGTGGCGCTGGCTTTCGCGCTCGATACTTTTTGCCTCACTTATCTGCTGCTGCTTTCGGGCGGACCTACAAACCCGTTCAGCCTGCTCTACCTCGTTCACATCACGCTTTCCGGCATTATTCTGACGAAACGCTGGACGTGGGCTCTGGGTGCGCTGTCCACTCTTTGCTTCGGCTTGCTGTTCCGCATTTACCGGCCGCTGCCCGTTCTCGAACTGCACCATTCCGGCGGCGGCACCAATCTTCACCTGACAGGCATGTGGATCGGATTCGCGGTGGCGGCCTGTCTGGTGGCGCTGTTCTCCGGAAAGATTTCGGAACTTCTCCGGCAGCACGAAAATTCCCTGCTGCTGATGCAGAGCGAACTCGCACGGCGCGATCGGCTCGCTTCTCTGGCGACGCTCGCCGCGGGAGCCGCGCACGAACTGAATACGCCGCTCGCAACGATCGCGGTGGTGGCCCGTGAGCTCGAATTATTTGCCACCAACACGGCGCGTAACGAAGCAATCGCGGAGGACAGCCGCCTGATCCGCACCGAAGTGGATCGCTGCCGCGAAATACTCTGGCGGATGAGCGTGCAGGGCGCTCAGCCCGCCGCGCAAGCCGTCGAGCCAGTCGAGGCCGAAGAGTTGCTCAGCGACATAGCGCGCGAAATTCAGGAGCCCGAAAGGCTGGAATTCGAAACGACCGGCTCGCCGGTCATCCTGACCCTGCCCCGCAGAGCCGTAGCGCAGGCATTGATCGCTTTGACACGGAATGCGCTTGAGGCCAGCGCTCCGGATTCCGCCGTTCGGATCGCTGCGAAGCAGGTGGGCGGGCAGTTCCAGTTCGTCATCTCGGATCGCGGTAAAGGTATGTCGGTAAGCACGCTGCGCCGCATAGGGGAGCCGTTCTTCACTACGAAAGAACCCGGCAAAGGCATGGGATTGGGGACGTTTCTGGTGCGTACTCTGGCGGAACAGCTGGGGGGCCGTCTTACCTTCGAATCGACGGCGCAGGCGGGCACCCGCGCCACACTGGAGCTTCCTCCTGGTTGACCCGCGTGCTTAACCCGCGTGAAGCCGAACCGGGACGCGTCGCGCTGGTCGTGGACGACGACGATATTTTCCGCAATCGTCTCTGCCGCGCCTTCGCCGCCCGGGGCTGGGAGGCGATCGGCGCGTCTGACGGAGCCACCGCTCTCGAACTCTCGTCCCAATCCAGTCCCGATCTCGCCGTGGTGGATCTCCGGCTGGCCGGTATGAGCGGCCTCGAAATCGTGCAGAGCCTCCGAGCTTTGGACGAAACGACCTGCATCATCATGCTGACCGGGTATGGCAGCATTGCAACAGCCCTCACCGCGACCCGGCTGGGAGCCAGCCACTACCTCAGCAAGCCCGCGGACGCGGACCAGATCCTGAACGCTTATTACCAAATCAGTGAGGGATCGGACGCTGAGCCTGAACTGCCAGACTCACCCGTCCCCAGCCTCGCGCGCGTGGAATGGGAGCATATCCAGCGCGTCCTGACCGATTGCGACGGGAATGTTTCGCAGGCGGCAAAGCTCCTCGGGCTGCACCGGCGCTCGCTGCAGCGAAAGCTGTCCAAATACCCGCCACAGACATGAGGCGGCCTGCGTCAATTTGCCGCGTTGTCCGCAGCCCTCAGGGCACGTAGACTTCAGGAAGTGCCCCGGTATTCTCTTCTCCTTATTATCTGCCTCGCTGTGATTTCTTTCCCTTTGCTGGCGTACGCCGCGGTTTACGGTTCGGTGCGCGGCGTGATCCACGACCCCGCCCATCGGCCGGTGGCCAACGCGCAGATCGCCATCCAATCCACCACGTCGGATATTTCGCGCAACGCCGTGACGGATGCGGAAGGCGCGTTTGAAGCCCCCGCCCTGCCTGTCGGCGAATACCGCGTCACGGTCATGCGCGAGGGCTTCGAACCGGCCGCCCAGAGCGTGGTTGTGGTTTCCGGCAGCGCGCCGGTACTGCATTTCCAGCTGACCCTCGGCAGCGCGCGCGCCAGCGTTACCGTTTCCGAAACCGCCACTGCCGCCAATCCGGAAACCATGACGCCCACCACCGTTCTGAGCCGCAGCGAAATTCAGCACACTCCCGGCGCCGACCTCAGCAACAGCCTCAACATGATTACGGATTACGTTCCCGGGGCATGGGTCACGCATGACCAGCTTCACGTGCGCGGTGGCCATCAGGTGTCCTGGGCCATCGACGGCGTCACCATTCCGAACACGAATATCGCCAGCAATGTGGGCCCGCAGGTCGACCCCAAAGACATCGACTTTCTGGAAATCCGGCGGGGCGGCTATTCGGCCGATGCGGGCGACCGCACCTACGGCGTCTTCAATGTGATCCCGCGCACCGGGTTCGAGCGCAACAACGAAGGAGAGTTCAACTCCACGTTCGGGACCTTCCAGCAGACGAACGATCAGGTCAACTTTGGCAGCCACACCGCCAGATTCGCTTACTTCGTCAGCATGAATGCGAATCGCAGCGATTACGGTCTTGAGACTCCCGGGCCGGAGGTCCTGCACGACCGCGCGTGGGGCCTTGGCGGGATGAACACGCTGATTTACAACCCAAATGCGGCGAATCAACTCCGCTTTGTCGCCACGCTTCGCCGGGACGACTACCAGATCCCAAACGATCCCGATGCGGGCGCGGCCGGGGTCCGCGATGCCGAGCGCGAGCGCGAGCGCGATGCCCTCACGACTTTTTCCTGGGCACACACTTTCACATCCGGCGCCCTGCTCACCGTCTCGCCCTTTTACCACTACAACCGCGCCAACTATGACGGCGGCGCGAGCGATGCGCCAGTGGGCACGACGCAGCATCGCGGTTCACAATATGCGGGCGCGCAGATCGCTTACACAACTGTCACCGCAAAACACAACGCGCAGGCGGGCGTGTACGGCTTCGGCCAGCATGACGATGAATCGATCGCGCTGATTTCGAACGATGGATCCGGCGCGCCGCGGCTCGCGCAGGATAAACTTTCCAGCGGCCACCTCGAAGCGTTGTTTCTCGAAGACCAGTACAAAGCGTTGCCGTGGCTCACACTTACCGCCGGCGCGAGGCTCACTCACTTCAGCGGGACCATTTCTGAGAACGCGGCGAGCCCTCGCCTGGGCGCGGCGATTCGTATTCCGCGCCTGAACTGGGTTCTGCGAGGGTTCTGGGGGCAGTATTATCAGGCCCCGCCGCTCTCGACGGTAAGCGGCCCTCTGCTCGATTATGCCGCCGCGCAAGGCCTCGGCTTCATGCCGCTGCGCGGGGAGCGCGACCAGGAACACCAGTTCGGGCTGACGATTCCCGTGCGAGGCTGGTCGCTCGACGTGAACAACTACCACCAGCGCGCAAAGAATTATTTCGACCACAACAACATTGGAAATTCCAACGTGTTCTTCCCGCTGACCATAGATCGCGCGCGCCTTTATGGATGGGAGATTTCGGTGCGGTCCCCACGCCTGTTTCATCGCGGCGAGGTTTACTTTACCTACGCATACGCGCACGCCGAAGGAGCGGGCGCCGTTTCAGGAGGTCTGACGGATTTTTTGCCTCCCGCGAGCGGCTACTTCCAGCTGGACCACGACCAGCGCCAGACGCTGCACGCCGGTTTTTCCTTCGCTCTGCCCCGCGCCATCGTTGCGGCGGGCAGCGTTTACTACGGCTCCGGATTTACCGACGGTTCAAGCGATGTCCCCGCCCATCTGGAAGCACACACCACGTTCGACCTCTCGCTCGGCAAATCTTTCGGCGAACGCTATACCGTTTCACTGAACGGGCTGAATGTCGGCAACCGGCGCTTCCTGCTCGACAACAGCGTTACTTTCGGCGGTACTCATTACGCCGAACCCCGCCAGATCTACATGCAGCTCCGCTATCGTTTCAAATATTAGAAGACGTTTGAAACAGGCGTTCACGCGCCGCCGGGGTTATTTTATTTCCGGCTAAACGCCTGGATCGACGCGCCTTAATTCGTTTCGTACCAGGCTGCTTTCAACAGCGGCCCGGGCGCTGAAATGCCACAATCGGATCGAAAAAGGAACCCGATTGCCAGAACGCATCTACAAATTACAGCCGGACAGGACGCTCTCTCTGCGCGGCTTCAACACCTTCGCCGCCGCCGCGTGCATCCACAATGCGACTCCCACGGGTTTTGAAGTCAGCGGCACTTTCCGCGACCCCGCCGATTTCGCCGTGGCCGTACTCTACGATGCGGATAATTTCTTCGAGCACCCCTCCATCAAGTACCTGCCCGATTTCAACTTCGCCGGGCTCACGCTGGATTTCAGCCTGCTTTATACCGACAGCCTGCAGCCGATGGATTCGCCCAAATACAACTGGATCGACTGGGCCACTCTCGACGTGATTCGCGCGGACGGCAGCACCGCAAAGATTTCGCTTTGGGAAAATGCGATGCTCGCCGACGTGGCGTTTCCTGCCGCATCGGCCACATTGAATGTAACGTCTCCCAGTGCGCCCCAGTTTAAGGACGAAATCAGTCTTTGGTACGAAAATCTTGCTTTCGCGTTCATGGTTCCGGGAGGCATGGGCGGATCGGCAACTTACTTCTGGCAGGATGCTGGTACTACCGCCAGCATCTCGGTGGGCTCGAATGCCTACACATATAACGTCACGGGCCAGGGCGGAGAGAGCGGGGAAATAATCGCGGCGGGCGTAGCGGCCGCCGCGGCCACCGATTCGCGGGTCGCATTCGCCGCCGATGGCAACACGGTGAACTTCGTTTCCAGGGTGAATACCGGAGGGACCGTCAGCGTAAGCGGCTACCAACTCTGGCTGGTAACGAATGCTGCCTCATACATCGCCTCGAACATCGCCGACCAGATCAACTCATTCAACTGGATCGGCGCCAACTCTTCATTCGGCCTGCTGGCCTCCCGCAGCGGCGCCGGCATCACATTAGAGGCGGCGCGCTATGGCACTGTTGCGACGAGCGGCGCTGCCGTGAGCTGGGTATCGGGTACGAAGTTTTCCGGGCTGACTGCGGGTTCCACCATCCGGATTGCAGGCACGGAGTACTCGATCGCGAGCGTTCACTCCCCCATCCAGCTCACCCTCAGCTCGGCCGCGCCGTCTTCCGCAAGCGCCGCATATCTGGCTCCGCGCGGCGGCCGCGACGGGAACATGCTGCAGGTCTATACTCTCGCGACCGATTCCGCAAACCTTGCGTTTGACCGGTCACAGATCCGGTTCTCCGGCGGCAGTTCAATGGTGACCTGGAACTGTTCCTTCGATTTCACTGCGCTCGGCATCGACAGCATCCGCCAGTGCTGGCTTACCTTCGCGCCGTCACTGGCAAACGGAGCCGCTTACACAGCGGCCGAATGGCAGGCAGATTTCTCGAACTGGCAGCTCCACGGCCCGGAGTCGACAAAAGCTCTGCAGGTGGCGGGACCCGGAAGCGTTCGCATCGAGGAAAACGACTCGGCCTGCATGTTCACCGAGAACTGGGCCGTGGAATCCGGATTTTATTCGAAGTACTACGCGAAGGCCGCCAGTCTGGTGAACGATTCGGTCACCGTCAGCTATACCTGCCAGTTCACGCACAACCTCTATCTGGGGACTTCGCTTTACCATGATCGCGGCGTGGCCGGCATTCGGCTCGATGGGGACACCGAAACCCTGCTCGACTGCCGGGTGAACGATGCTTCGGCGGTCGTAACGCGGCGACTGCTCCGCTCTTCCGTTCCCGCCGGCTCCCACACGGTTGTGATCCGAGTCGAGCAGGCAGGGGCAATCTACTTCGACTATCTCGAAGCCGCCGTGCTGTCCGACGTGCCGGACGCGCTGACGCCCCGCACCAAAGTATCTCCCGCGCTCGATTTCGATACCGACCATACGTACAAACTGCCGCCCGCGCGCCTGATGTGGATCATGGACCAACTCGGCTACGCGGGTCCGATGAACGAATACCTCGGGGTGTTCTGGTGGAATGAGCGAACGGCGTCCGGCGGGTCGTTTTCCACCGCGCAGGTCACCTTCGGCGGAACTTTTGCGGCGGGCGATTCGGTCATCCTGAATTTCAATCCACCGGACGGGACGCAGATTGGCAAATCCATCTTCGCCGCCGACACGCCCGGCACGATCGCAAATCATTTTGCGGCTTACATCAACGGCGCGCTGATCAACTCATGGGCGACGGCGACCGACTCGGGCGTTCTCACGCTCACCGCCCGTTCGCCGGCAAAGGCCTACAACCTCGCCCTGACCGCGACCGTGTCCTCGGCCGCCGGAACGGTGATGATCGCGCCCAACTCCCCGGCCGTGGGCGAGTATCCCGTGTGGGTTGTCAACGACTCGGCAAATCCCCCCATCAATCGCGCCGTGCGCGATTGGCACGCGGACTTTTACGCCCAGTGCGCCGCCCGTGGCCGACAGGTGGTGACAGCGTGTTCCATGGAACTGGTTCATCCGCCGGACGGCTATGTGGCCCGCTTCCCGAACCAAACCGCTGTCGCAACACAAACCGGGTTCGGGGACCTGAACTCAAACCACTGCGCGGCCGGTTCCGCGAAACTGCTGGCTTATCAGAAAGCCGTGTATCGCAACATCGCCGCGATGCAGCTCAATGCCGGACTGACTCCCAGCGTTCAATATGGCGAATTCCTCTGGTGGTATTCGGTCGATCCAGCCGGGAGCGGCATGGGCTATTACGACGCTGAGACGGCCGAAGCCGCGCAGGCGGCGCTGGGGCGGCCCCTCCACACCTTCCTGACAACGAACGACGACCCGACCGTAAACTCCAGCGCCGACGCTATTTTTCTCCGCAACCGGCTCCGCGATCATGTGGGCGCTCTGGTCGCCGACATTCGCGCCGCATTCCCCACGGTCAGGTGCGAGGTGCTCTGGCCGTATGACGTGAATTACCCCACGCCAGTGCCGGCGGGGACGCCTGAAACCGGCGGTCGGCTGAACCATTTCGTAAATCTGCCGGTGGAGTGGCAGGCGCAATCGACCAGCGGCCTCGACACCATGAAACTGGAAGCCCTCGCCTTCACCACCAGCCTGCGGAACCTCGATCTGGCGCGCGAAGCCATAGGCCTGTTCACCGGACCTGGGTTCGTTTGGCAGCCTTCCGCTCTGCGCTATCTTCTTCCGATATTTGGGTTTGCTTCGCCCTGGGAACGCGAACTGGCGCTGGTGTGGGCCGCCGGCCTGCCGCTCGCCGAATTCTGGGCATTCGATCATATCTGCCTTTTTAATCTCGATGTCCCGGAACGTCAGCTGGCCAGGCGATCCTTTATTAAGAACCGTTGAGTATGCTGGGAGGAATGGAATCAGAGGTTGAGACTGGCGGACCTGTCACGGAGAAGACTCCCTGGCAGCGGGTCCAGAATGCGCGGCACCCGAAGCGTCCTCACACCCTCGACTACGTTCAGCGTATTCTGACGGACTTTCAGGAGATCCATGGCGACCGCCTGTTCGGCGACGATCCGGCGATCGTCTGCGGCATGGGCCGCCTGGACGGTCAGGCCGTTCTGCTGATCGGCGAGCAAAAAGGGCGCGATACCAAACAGAAGCTCTACCGCAACTTCGGGATGCCCAAGCCGGAGGGCTATCGGAAGGCGCTGCGGGCCATGCAGATGGCCGGGAAATTCAGCCGCCCCATTATCACTTTTCTCGATACCCCCGGAGCGTACCCTGGAATTGACGCGGAGGAGCGCGGGCAGGCGGAAGCCATCGCGCGCAATCTGCGTGAAATGGCGCGGCTCCCGGTCCCGGTCATTGCGGTGTGTATCGGGGAAGGCGGCAGCGGCGGCGCCCTGGGGCTGGGGGTTGCCAACCAGGTGTTCATGCTGGAAAACGCCGTTTACAGCGTGATCACTCCCGAAAGCTGCGCCTCCATCATCTACAGAGATTCGGGTAAAGCCGAACAGGCCGCCGCGGCGCTGAAACTCGCCGCGCCCGACATGCTGAAGCTCGGTCTAATCGATGGCATCATCCCGGAGCCGGCCGCCGGGGCTCACGAAGACCATGACGAAACCGCGCGTCTGGTCAAGGAACAGCTCGTGAAATCGCTCCAGGAACTTTCATCGATGTCTCCCCAGGAAGCGGTCGAGCGGCGTTACGCGAAGTTCCGCAAAATGGGGAATTTCTTCGTAGGTGCTTAGTCTGGAGAAGCCCAGCGGGAGCCCGATGACCAGATCGAAACGTAAGTGGCCGGTCATCCTCGGGATTGCTTTCATCGCATTGGTGATTGCAGTGATCGCGTGGACCTCCGGCGGCAACACGCAGGAGCATTGTCGGGTTTGCGTCACCTTCAACGGCAGAACCAATTGCGGCAGCAGCGCCGCCACTACCCGGGAACAGGCGGAGCGCACGGCAACCGACCTTGCCTGCAACAGTCTGATCGGCAATATGACGGAGTTGCTGCAATGCCAGAACAGCCCCACCCGCCAGGTGACATTTAGGCAGTAAGGGTTTCTGTTTTCAATTGTTTACAAACAATAATTCCCGCCCCGTGTTAGTCTGGAGTTTCCGCACCTGGAGTTTCCCAAATTGTGAGTCGCAAATGGAAGATCTTCATCGGCATCCTGGCTCTGCTGCTGATTGCCGCGGGAATCGTAGCCGGCGTCCGGTACAGTCGGCGAGGCATCGTAACGGTTCAGACCGGCAAGGTTGTGCGCGAAGATCTGACGAGCGTCGTCACCGCTTCCGGGGAAATCAAGCCGCGCAATTACATCAACATCGGCGCCGAGTTCTCCGGTCAACTGACCCAGATTCTGGTCAGGGAAGGCGATGTGGTCCGGAAAGGGCAACTGGTCGCCCGCATCGATGAAACTCAGTCTGCAGCGGACGTGATGGCCCAGAAAGCGGCCCTCAGTTCTTCCGAAGCCGATGCCTCGGCGAGCGAGGCCGGTTACAAAGCGGGGGACGACAATATCAATGCGCTGCAGGCAACGCTGGATCGCACGAAAGCGGATCTTGTCCGCTACAACGAAGACTACAAACGCGCCGACCAGCTGTACAAAGACGGCCTGATTTCGAGGCAGGATTTTGAACAGCGCAAGGCCGCCTATGATGGGCAACAGGCCGCGGTAGCCGAGGCCGCATCGCGCATCGTCCAGGCGCGCGCCCAGCTTGCCCAGTTGAAAGCGCAGCTCGCCGGATCGCAGCGCCGGATCGCGCAAAGCGCGGCCACTCTAAGCCGGTTTAACGACATTCTGAAGAAGCACAACGTGGTCGCTCCCATCGATGGGCTGGTGACCTACCTGCCGGTCCGCACGGGGGAGACCGTCGTACCTGGCATTCAGAATTCCGCGGCCAGCACCATCATGACGATCGCCGATATGTCGATTGTGACGTCGGAGGTCAAGGTGGACGAGAGCGATATCGTCAACATCAAGCTGGGTCAGCCGGCTCAGATCGCGGTGGATGCCATTCCCAATAAGACTTTCACGGGGCGGGTGATTGAAATCGGCAACACCGCCATCCTTCGCTCGACCGGTCTGGCGGCTTCGCAGAGTACGACTTCCAGCCAGGAAGCGAAAGATTTCAAGGTCGTGGTCGCGATGGATAGCCCTCCGGTTGAGATTCGCCCCGGTCTTTCTTCTTCCGCCAAAATCACTACGGCAACCCGGAAGAACGTACTCGCCATCCCCATTCAGTCGCTCACAGTGCGTACGAAAGGCGATCTGGACACGAATCCGAACAAGCCGCAGAACCCGGATCCCGCTGCCGTTAAGGCTGGCAAAGAAGAGGTCACCGGAGTCTTTCTGGTTACCCCGGAGAATAAGGCGGCATTCGTCAAAGTCGAAACCGGCATCAGCGGAGCCACGGATACGGAAGCGCTTTCAGGCGTCAAAGAGGGCGATCAGATCGTCACCGGCCCTTACCAGGTTATCCGCACGGTTAAGAACAACGCCAGGGTGAAAGTCGATAACAAGCCGGTGACGCCGAAGCCGACCACCTAGCGATTCAATTATGGCGCACGCGGCAACGGAAGAATCGGCAGAAAAAGGCGAATGGCTCAAGCGCGAAGGTATCGTCATTCGCACCTTCGATCTCTGGAAGACGTATGTCATGGGCGACCAGACGATCAACGCCGTCTCCGGCGTGGATATCCAAATACGCCGCGGAGAGTACGTCGCGATCATGGGCCCTTCCGGCTCCGGCAAATCGACGCTCATGAATCTGATCGGATGCCTCGATTCGCCCAGCAGAGGCGAGTACTATATCAATGGTCGTCTGGTCAGCTCCATGACAGACGACGAACTGGCGCGGATCCGCAACAAGGAGATCGGGTTCGTTTTCCAGACGTTCAATTTGTTGCCCCGCGCGACCTCGCTGCATAATGTCGAGCTGCCACTGATTTATAACGGCACGCCGCCGGCCCAGCGCATCGAAAAGGCGAAAGCCGCGCTGGCCCAGGTCGACCTGAGAGACCGAATGAGCCACAAGCCGAACGAACTCTCCGGCGGGCAGCGCCAGCGCGTGGCTATCGCCCGGGCCCTGGTCAACAGCCCTTCCATCATCCTGGCCGACGAACCCACGGGGAATCTCGACACAGCTACGGGTAACGAGATTATGGCGCTCTTTCAGCGCCTACATGACGAAGGCAACACCATAATTCTTGTTACCCACGAACACGACATAGCGCTTCATGCACATCGCGTAATTCATATACGGGACGGTAAGATCGAGCGTGACGAATCCGTCCCCCACTAGTTCGCCGCGGCGGCAAAATGTCGTCTCGCGATTCTTTTCCAATCTGGGTCCGGGACTGATAACGGGCGCGGCCGATGACGACCCGTCCGGCATTTCGACCTACTCCGTCGCGGGCGCGGCGCTCGGCTATCAGATTCTCTGGACGGCGCTGTTTTCCTTTCCGCTTATGGCGGCCGTGCAGTTGATGTGCGCCCGGCTGGGGATGGTCACCGGACGCGGTCTCGGGGGCGTGATCCGGAAGCGGTATCCGCCGTTTGTGTTGTGGGCTGCGTGCCTGCTGCTGATTGTCGCCAATATATTTAACATCGCGGCGGATCTGGGCGGCATGGGCGCTTCCATGCAAATGGTGACCGGCGTCAGCGCTTACTGGTGGACGCCTTTCTTTGCGATTTTTATTACGGTGCTCATGATCTGGGGCTCGTATAAGTGGATTGTACGGATCTTCAAGTGGCTCACTCTCATCCTGTTTTCTTACATCGTCACAGCCTTTCTCTCGCATCCGGACTGGAGCAAGGTCCTGCACGCCACTTTCGTGCCGCATATCGAATGGACCGCCAGTTACATGTCGGTGCTCGTCGGGATTCTGGGCACGACCATTTCGCCCTATCTCTTTTTCTGGCAGGCTTCGCAGGAAGTGGAGCTGGAAAGAGACCTCGGCCGGATCACGGTGGCCAAACGCCGCGGAGCGACGGATCAGGAGCTTAAGAACGTCACTACGGACGTGGATGTGGGGATGTTCTATTCGAATCTGGTGATGTATTTCATTCTGCTGACGAGTGCCGCCACGCTGCACGCGCATGGGCTCACCAACATCGAAACCGCCCAGCAGGCGGCGCAGGCTCTCGGCCCTCTCGCCGGGCGTGGCGCTTACTGGATGTTCACGCTGGCGCTGATCGGCACCGGTATCCTGGCAGTCCCCGTGCTCGCGGGCTCGTGCGCTTATGCCATTGCCGAAGCCGCTGTGTGGCGAAAAGCGTCTCTCAGCGAACGGCCGGAGCGGGCCCCGCAATTCTATGCCGTGATCGCGACCGCGATGCTGATCGGTCTGGCGCTGGATTTCGCCGGATTGAACGCGGTCAAAATGCTTTTCTGGAGCGCGGTGGTGAACGGGGTGCTTGCGCCGCCTCTTGTGGTGCTGGTGGTGTTGCTCAGCAGCGACCGCAAGGTGATGGGGAACCGGGTCAACTCCAGAACCGCCAATGTACTCGGCTGGATCTGCGCCGCCGTGATGACTGTTGCGGCAGTGGCAATGTTCGTCGCCTGAACGGGGCGCCACGCAACAGACCTATAAAATGGAGTCATGCCCGAGCTGGACTCGATCGATCACATAGCGATTCCGGTGGAGAACGTGGCGACCGCGCTCGAATGGTACAGGAATAAGTTTCATTGCGAAGTGACTTACCAGGACGACACCTGGGCGTTTATTCAGTTCGGCAACGTTAAACTCGCGCTGGTGATTCCCGCGCAGCACCCCGCTCACATCGCGTTTGTCAGCCCCGAAGCGGAGAAATCCGGGGCGCTGAAACTGCACCGGGACGGCACGAGGTCCTGCTACGTCACCGACCCGGCAGGCAATTCCATCGAGATCATCGCGGCGGATTGATCAGGCGGCGTTGGTTTCGAGTACGCTGTGCCTGCGGCCGAACATGAAATAGATCGCCAGCCCGATGGTGAGCCACGCGAAAAAGCGGAGCCAGGTCAACAGCGGCAGACCGGCCATTAAGAGTACACAGCAGCCGATCGAGAGTATTGGCACGAGCGGAACCCAGGGGGTGCGAAAGCTGCGCGGGCGCTCGGGCTGGGTCTTCCGCAACACGATAACGCCCGCGGATACGACGATGAACGCGAACAGTGTTCCGATGTTCGAGAGTTCGGCGAAGGTATCGATATCCCAGATGCCGGCGGGGATGCCGACGACAAACCCGGCAATCCATGTGCTGACGTGCGGCGTCTGAAAATCGCGGTGAACGCGGGAGAACAGGCGAGGGAGCAGGCCGTCGCGGGACATGGCGAACCAGATCCGCGCCTGCCCGTACTGATAAACGAGCAGCGAAGAGATCATCCCGATCAGCGCGCCGAAGGTCACGATGAGACGGAGCCTGTTGTACCCCAGGGCCTTCAGCGCATCGGCGACCGGCGAATCCGTATTCAGCGTTTCGTAGTGGGCGATGCCGGTCAGCACCAGCGCGACGGAGCCATAAAGGATCGTGCAGACAATCAGGGTGGCAATGATGCCGAAAGGCAGGTCGCGCTGGGGCTGGCGGCACTCTTCGGCGGCGGTTGAGATCGAATCGAAGCCGATATACGTAAAGAAGACGATCGAAGCTCCGGTGAGCACGCCGGAAAACCCATGCGGCGCGAAAGGCTTCCAGTTGGCGGGGTGGATGGCGTGGGCTGCGCCGACGCAGAAGATCATGATGGCCGCGATCTTGATCGCGACCATGATCGTGTTGGCGCGCGCACCTTCGCGCACGCCCCGGACCAGCACCCAGGTCACAAGCAACGTGATGAGGAGAGCGGGAATATTAAAAATGCCGTGCGGCTGCCCGGGCGCGGAGAACATGGGAAAAGCGATTGACGCCGGGAGGTGGAAGCCGAACAGATTGTCGCCAAGGTCCTGCAGATAGGCTGAGAAGCCGACCGCGACGGACATGTTCGACACGGCGTATTCGAGGATCAGATCCCAGCCGATCATCCACGCGAAGACTTCGCCGAGAATCGCGTAGGCATACGTGTACGCGCTCCCGGCGACGGGAATCATGGAAGCAAGCTCGGCATAGCACAGCCCCGCAAAGAGACATGCGATGGCTACTAATACGAACGAAAGCGTAATGGCCGGGCCCGCGCCAGGGCGGCCCGCCATGGAGCCCGCGTGCGTGCCGTTGAGCGCCAGATCGAGAACAGTCGCATGTAAGACGGACTCGATCTTTTCGACGTGGCCGGCCGCCGCGGTACCGGTGAGAGTGAAAATCCCCGAGCCGATGACAGCGCCAATGCCGAGCGCCGTCAGACTCCACGGACCCAGCGATTTCCGCAACTGCCTTTCCGGCTCTTCCGAGGCGGCGATCAGTGCGTCAATACTGCGGGTCCGTAGAAGGTTACCCAGAGAGCTTCCCCGGAAACAGAGTTAACGTTTACGCTGGCCCTGCGACGAACGGCGGATCTTTTTCTTTTCCGAACCGCGCGCGACAGTGGCCGCGCGCTTCGCTTTCGGGGCTGCCTTCTTACGCGCCGCGCGCTTCAGCGTTTTACGCTCTTCGGGTTTCTCTACGGTCTTTGTATTCATCTGTTATCTGATCAGGCTTTCTCGTCGTCAGGTCCTTTTCAGGCCCGCGTATTTTTCCACTAACTTCTTCATCCCGTGGCGCTGGAAAATCACAAAGATTTTCGCATCTTCGCCGTCGCCTTCGCGCCGGACGATGGTACCGGTTCCATATTTGGGATGCTCTACTACTGTACCTGTTCGCGCGGGCTGCTTCGGAGGGGGGGGCGCTTTTGGCAGCACGGTGCGAGTCTGCACGGGCGGAATAAGGTTTGGGGCAGCCACCGGGGGACGCGCCGGTGGCTGCATGTTGCCGAAAAGACCGCCCTGCGCGGGTCCCTCCGTGAGACCCTGCACAGGACCCTGGGAAACGGGCCTGGCCTTCTGCGGAAGGGCGGGAGGCCGGGGAGGGGCGGCGGGCGCAGGCGGGGGAGCGGCAGCGCGCATCGGGATCTTCACCCCGCGCTCCTTAAAGAACTGAGCGACATTCTCAACCGAGTTGTAAGTCTTGCCGGTGTAAAGGTTCCTGCGCGAATCCTGGCGGACCTGCCAGCGTTCGGCCGTGAGATCGACCTGAGGCGTGTCGTCTTCTTCCACACCCATGTTCATGACGAGGTTTGAAGGAATTTCTTTCAGGAAGCGCGAAGGCAGCGTGCGCTCCTGCTCCCCGCCCCCGAACCGGCGGCGGTATTTCGCCCAGCTCAGCACGAGGCGTTTCTCCGAGCGCGTCATACCCACGTAACAGAGCCGCCGTTCCTCTTCCATAGCGGCTTCGCTCAACAGAGAACGGCTGTGGGGGAAGAGCCCGTCTTCCATGCCGGCGAGGAACACAACCGGGAACTCAAGACCTTTCGCGTTGTGGATGGTCATGAGCGTGATCTGCGAGGCTTCGTCCAGAGCGTCGGACTGGGCCACGAGCGCGGCGTGATCGAGGAAATCGCGCACCGTTTCCCCGCGCTCGACGGCTTCCGCCGCGGCATTCATCAACTCGTTGAGGTTTTCGATGCGAGCCTGCGATTCGGGCGTATTCTCCTGTTCGAGCATGCGCCGGTAGCCGGTGCGTTCTTCAATAAATGCCAGAGCTTCATTGAGAGGTTTGGTGGCGACCGCTTCGGAAAGCTCGCCGAGCATGTTGCAGAAGGCGGCCATCGCGGAGTGGGCGCGCGTACCGAACTGGTTCTCCTCCAGCATGCGGTCGATGGCTTCCCGGAGATTGAGCCCGTTCTGCGCCGCGTATTGTTCCGCCTGTTCCACCGTGGTGCGTCCGATGCCGCGGGCCGGCACATTGATAATGCGCTGCAGGCTGATGAAATCGGTCCGCGAGTGCGCCAGTTTCACATAGGCGATGATGTCTTTGACTTCGGCGCGCTGGTAATAGCTGATGCCGCCGACCACGTTGTACTTGCGGTTGTAGCGCCGCAGCGCTTCCTCAATTTGCCGGGACTGGGAGTTGGTGCGGTAGAGAACCGCCACTTTGCGATCCGGATGCTGCCGCAGGATTTTCTCGATGGTATCGGCGATAAAGAGCGCTTCGTTCTCGGCGTCGTAAGCGGCATAGATGGTAAGGATGTCGCCTTCGTCAGCGTCAGTCCACAGCCACTTGCCTTTACGCTCTTTGTTGTTGGCCACGACGACGCTGGCCGCTTCGAGGATGTTCTTCGTCGAACGGTAATTCTGTTCGAGACGAATCACTTTGGCGTTGGGATAATCCTTTTCGAAATCGAGAATGTTGCGAATGTCGGCGCCACGCCAGCTGTAAATGGACTGATCCTCGTCGCCCACAACGCAAACGTTGGTATGCGACTGGGAAAGCAGCCGCATCAGCTCGTACTGGCTGCGGTTGGTGTCCTGATATTCGTCGATCATGATGTAGCTCAGGCGGCGATTCCAGGCGTCCCGCGTGTCTTTGTCGTGATAGAGGAGGCGAACGCTTTCGAGCAGGAGGTCGTCGAAATCAAGGGCGTTGGCGGTGCGGAGCTCCTTTTCGTACTCCTCGTAAACGGCGGCGATTTTGGTGACGCGCGGGTCCGCCGACTCGCTGTACATCTCCTGCGGCGTCTTTTTTACGCTTTTGGCCGCGCTGATCTGAGACAGGGTGGCGCGATACGGCATCGTCTTCTCATCGAGGCCCATGCGGCGATAGGCGGCCTTGATGATCGAGAGCTGATCTTCGTCATCGTAGATCGAAAACGTGCGGGTGAAACCGGGCCGGATGGAAGCAAGACCATCGCCATCGCGCCGCAGCATGCGTACGCAGAAAGAGTGGAAGGTGGCGATCAGCGGCGGCCGCTCCAGGTGCATTTCTTCAAGCAACTGCGCGACGCGCGCGCGCATTTCGCCCGCCGCTTTGTTCGTGAAGGTGACGGCGAGAACGGCGGTGGGCGGAACGTGTTTCGCGCTGATGAGATGCGAGATGCGATGCGTGATGACGCGCGTCTTCCCGCTGCCCGCGCCCGCCAGAATCAGCACCGGGCCTTCGGTGGTTTCGACCGCTTCGCGTTGTTGGGGATTGAGACCCGAAAGGAAATCCACTAAGCACCTATTTTCGCATTGGATGTTTTCGCGCTGGAAGAATGCCTGCGGGCGGTATTCTCCGGTTATGCTGACTATAGGAGTTGTGCGATGGAAGTGCATCTGAGTCGCGACGCGCAGGCAAAGCCTGAAGAGTTGGCGCGGCAGAACGGCCGTACGAACGATGAAATGCTTTCCGATGCTTTGAGCATCTACTACGATCAACTGGCGTCCACGCGGCAAATGCTGGATCAGCGTTACGACGATCTGGAAAACGGCAATGTGGGGCTGATAGATGGCGAAGCATTCTTTGAGACCCTGCGCAGACGCGAGGATGAATTGCTGAAAAAATCCCGGCGTTGATGGAAGGCGATCAGGGTTATGGTCTACATCCTCTGGCAGCGCAGGACATTCTGAACATCTGGGAATATATCGCCGCCGATAGCCCAATTCACGCCAGCCGTTTGCGCGAGGAACTGAGTGACGCCATGCGCTCTCTCGTGATTTCTCCGCATTCGGGTTACAGGCGTCTGAGCTGACCTCGGGCCCGTTGAGATTTAAGCTTGTGCGGGAATACGTGATCGCGTATGCACCGGAGAAGAAACCGTTGTGGATTGTGGCTGTATTCCACGGTAGAAGGGCTCCGCAGGTGATCGCCGAGATGCTGAAGAACCGCGAACAATAATTTGATGGCCTATAAGAAGATTGCCGCGCTTTCGGAACTGCCGGACGGGGAACTCATGGAGGTTGTGCTGGACAATCGCCTCTATGCGCTTTGCAATGTTGGCGGCGAGGTAAGGGCAATGTCCGGAGTGTGTCCGCACCATGGGGGTCCGCTCGGACAAGGCGGCCTGGAAGGATCGCTTGTGACTTGTCCATGGCACGCGTGGCCATTCGATTCGAAAACGGGAACCTGCATGTTCAATGACGCGGTGCGGGTGCCGACATATTCGGTGCGCGTGGAGGCCGGGGAAATTCTGGTGGACATTTCCGATGCCTGAGCTGCCCGAGGTGGAAACGGTGGTGCGTACGCTGCGCCCCGCTATCGTGGGCCGGCGCATTCTCAACGCCGAGTTCCGGCAACTGCGCGTGCTGCGAGGGTCGGCGCAGGAAACCATGGAGGCGCTGGAGGGACGGCAGATCAAATCCATCGAGCGGCACGGGAAGTTCATTGCGATCCGGCTCGATAAGGGATTTCTGGTTGTGCATCTCGGGATGACCGGCAAACTGCTGGTGAATTCCGAGCAGACAAAGTGGACCCATGCGATCTTCACGCTCGACCGGGGCATGCTGCACTACGACGATCAGCGGCAGTTCGGCCGCATCGAGTATGGCGACGAATTGCCTGAGCGGGTTGCAGCGCTGGGTCCGGAGCCGCTCGATGTGGCGTTGTCCGAATTTACCGAACGCGTGAGAGCGCGGAAATCTCCGATCAAAGCGGTGCTGCTGAATCAGGCCGTGGTGCGCGGCGTGGGCAACATATATGCCGACGAGGCGCTGTTCCGGGCCGGAGTGCATCCGAAACGGGCGGCGG
>JALYHT010000237.1 GCA_030776225.1 Acidobacteriota bacterium
GATCCAGCCCGGCGCCAAACCCAAACTGCCGTAAGTGACCTTTTCAGCGGGATAAGCCAAGGCGACGCGTCTGGAGAAGCGCGCCGCCTGTCTTTTCAGGGGCCTCCGCGCGATGAGTGGCCTCTCATTTCGCATCCCCAAGATAATTATGAGATCGGCGGCGGCAGTTTGAAAGGGGCTTTGTACCGGTACCCGATTAGTGACGGAAGTGGCGTACGCCGGTAAAGACCATGGCTACGCCAAGCGCGTCCGCGGCGGCAATCACTTTGTCGTCGTTGACAGAGCCGCCCGGTTGTATGAACGCGGTGGCTCCATACTTCGCGGCCTGTTCCAACCCGTCGGGAAACGGAAAGAAAGCATCCGAGGCAACGGCTGTCCCGGCCAGCGGGAGGCGCGCTTTCATGCCGCCGATGTTCACGGAATCCACCCGGCTCATCTGCCCCGCCCCTACCGCGGAGGTCTGGCCGCCACGGGCGTAAACGATGGCATTCGATTTCACGTGTTTGACGACTTTCCAGGCAAATTCGAGGTCCTGCCATTGCTCCGGGGTGGGCTCGCGGCGGGTGACGACTTTGCATTTCAAACGGTCGAACGTCTCGTTATCGGCCGTCTGGGCGAGGAAGCCTCCGCCGATACTCTTGATAACCAGCGGATCGTTCGCCGGAGCCACGCGCACCAGCCGAATGTTTTTCTTCGCCCGCAGCACCTCTAAAGCAGCGTCGGAATAGGCCGGGGCGGCTATGGCTTCGACGAAAAGTTTCGCCAGTTCCGCAGCGGTCTCTTCATCGACTGCGCGGTTCAAGCCAATCACGCCGCCGAAGGCCGAGACGGGGTCACATTCGAGAGCCTTCCGATAAGCGTCGGCCAGGGAAGACTGCTCGGCGCACCCGGCGGGGTTGGTGTGTTTGACGATGACGGCCGCAGGGTTTGAAAATTCCGAAACCAATTGCCAGCAGGCATCCAGATCCACAAAATTGTTGTAGGAAAGCTCCTTGCCGTGCAGCTGTTCCGCACCCGCAATCCCGCCGGTGCCCGCTGCATACAGCGCCGCCCGCTGGTGGGGATTTTCGCCGTAGCGCAAGGACATGCGTCTGGGCACACGGAGGTCGAGCGTCCCAGGCAGGGCTGTTTCTTCCGGGTTGGGATTCTTTGCGCCGGGCTTTCCTGTCCCAACCGCGGCGAGTCTCGCGCTGATGGCGCGGTCGTAATCGGCGGTGGTCGCGAACGCCTGTTTCGCGAGCGTCCACTTTGTTTCATGGGACAGCTTCGCCGCCCCGCGCAACTCGTCGAGAATCGGCTGGTAATCGGCGGGCGAGGTCACGATGGCCACATCCTGCCAGTTCTTCGCAGCCGAGCGGATCATGGTCGGGCCGCCGATATCGATATTTTCGATCAGATCTTCGAGCGAGGCGTCGGCCCGCGCCGCCATCTTTTCGAACTGATAGAGATTGACCACCACCATATCGATGGGTTCAATCGAATGCTCGCGCAGCGAAGCCAGGTGCCCGGGGTTGTCGCGGACCGCAAGGATGGCGCCGGTGATCTTCGGGTGCATGGTTTTCACGCGGCCGTCGAGCATTTCGGGGAAGCCGGTGACCTCACTGACGTCGCGGACGGGGATGCCGTTGTCGCGCAGTAATCGAGCTGTGCCACCGGTCGAAATCAAGTCCGCGCCGAGAGCGGCAAGGCCGCGGGCGAATTCGGTCAAACCGGTTTTGTCGGTAACGCTGATAAGAACACGCATATAGAGTTTTATTTGCCCAGCGCTTCGATGAGCGCAGGCACAACTTCGAAGAGGTCGCCAACGATGCCGTAGTCGGCGACTTCGAAAATCGGGGCCTCGGGGTCTTTGTTAATCGCGACGATGGTTTTGGAGCCCTTCATCCCCACAAGATGCTGGATGGCGCCGGAGATCCCGACCGCCACATACAGCTTCGGCGCGACCGTTTGCCCGGAGCTTCCCACCTGCCGGTCCATGGGGAGCCAGCCGTTATCGCAGATCGGGCGCGAGGCGGCGAGTTCAGCGCCGAGCGCGTCTGCCAGTTTCCGGACCACGGGGATGTTTTCGGGCTCTTTGATTCCACGTCCAACGGAAACGATGATCTGCGCGGAGCCGAGATCGACGGCGCGCTGAGACTCGCGGAACCGCTCGCCAGGCCTGGTGCGGATTTGCGCCGCGTTCAATTCCGGCGTGGTTTTTTCGATGGCAGCGCTGCCCGCCGCAATGGCATCCGCCCGGAACGCGCCTGCCTGAATGGAGACGAAGTGAGGTCCCTCGCCTTCGAAGCGGAGATCGGCATTGATCCTGCCCTGAAATAACTGGCGCACGAGGACGAGCGAGCCGGCCTCCACGCGGAAGGAAATCACGTCGCTCAGGAGAACGCGGTTGAGCGCGGTTGCGAGCTTCGGGGCGAAGTCGCGCGCCTGATAGGTGTGGGCGAAGAGTACGTACTTCGGCTGGTGTTGTTCGATTAACTGCCGCAGCGGGATGGTGTAGCCGTCTGGCGTATAGTCCCGCAGCAATTCGTGATCGAGGACATGGATTTTAGTGAGGTTGCAGTTCGTAAGAGTCTGCGCAACTGCTTCGATACCGCTGCCAGGCAGAGCCGCAAACACCGGCAGGCCGAGGGCCGTGCCCAACTGCTGCGCCGCCACAACCGCTTCAAGCGCGGCTTTGTGCAGCGCGCCATCGCGTTGCTCCAGCACGACCAGAATGCCGCTCATAAGACGCGGGCCTCGAAGCGCAGCTTTTCAATAAGCCGGGCAGCCGCTTCTTTCGCGGGTCCAGTGAAAATCTGAGAATTTTTGGTTTTGACCGGGATGTAGATACGGTCGATCCGGATGGAGGCGGGGCTTTCCCCCGCCAACTCCGCCGCGGGGATCTTCCGCACCTCTTTGCTCTTCGCCTTTTTAATGCCCATCAGGGTCGCGTAACGCAGCTTCGCGGCGCCAGATTGAATGGTCAGCAGCGCGGGCAAGGGGATTTGGACATTCTGAAACCAGCCGTCTTCCAGTTCCCGCCTGACCGTGATTGCCGCGCCTTCCACTTCGACATTCATGACGATGGTGGCGTGGGGCAGCCCCATGACTTCCGCGAGAATCACGCCGGTCTGCCCGTAGCCGAGGTCGTCCGACTGCAGCCCTGTCAAGACAAGATCGGGTGTTTCGGTTTCGAGAGCCTTCGCCATCATGCGGGCGAGCAGCAGCGGATCGGAGACCGAAGACTTGTCGGTCTCAATGTGAATGGCGCGGTCGGCTCCTTTTGCCAGGGCTTCGCGAATGGTCTGCGAAGCGGTTTCGGGGCCGGCGCACAGTACGATGACCTCGCCCCCATGTTTCTCTTTCAGCTGCAGCCCGGCTTCGAGCGCGTAAGCGTCCGGTTCGTTGATTTCATACGCCAGATCGGCGTCTTCGATCCACTTGCCGTGCGCGCTCACTTTGAGCTGGCTGTCGCGCGAAGGAACCTGCTTGACAGCGACAACGATTTTCATAAGGTCCGGATCAGTCGGAGAACCGCTTAAAGATCAAAGCGCCGTTGGTGCCGCCGAAGCCGAACGAATTGCTCAGCGCATATTCGATTTTCATGGGCCGGGGCTGGTTGGGAACATAATCCAGATCGCAGTCCGGATCGGGGTTGTCGTAGTTGATAGTCGGGGGTGCGATCTGGTGCTTGAGCGCGCACACGACGATGCCGGCTTCGAGGCCGCCGGCGCCGCCCAGAAGATGGCCCGTCATGGATTTTGTGGAGCTCACGGCCAGTTTCCTGGCGTGCTCGCCGAAGGCTCTTTTCATAGCCGTGGTTTCGGCCCGATCGCCCAGGGGAGTTGAAGTGCCGTGCGCGTTGATGTAATCGATTTGTTCGGGGAGCAGCCATGCATCGTTCAGGGCATTGCGCATGACGCGGTAAGCGCCTTCGCCGTCTTCCGGAGGCGCGGTGAAATGATGCGCGTCGCCGCTCATGCCATAGCCGACAATTTCGGCCATGATGGGCGCGCCGCGTTTTTTCGCGAATTCGAGTTCTTCCAGAACCAGAACGCCCGCGCCTTCGCCCACGACAAAGCCGTCGCGATCGCGATCGAAGGGCCGCGAGGCCTGAGCCGGATTGGCGTTGTTTTGAGACAGCGCGCGCATGGCCGCAAATCCACCGACGCCGAGCGGCGTAATGCAGGCTTCAGTACCGCCGCAGATCATGGCATCCGCGTCGCCCCGCTGGATGATTTTGAAAGAGTCGCCCACCGAATGGGCGCTGGTGGTGCAGGCGGTGGCAGTGGCGGAATTGGGGCCTTTGGCGCCGTACTGGATGGAAATATAACCCGAAGCGAGATTGATGATGGTGGCGGGGATGAAGAAAGGCGAGATGCGCCGCGGGCCGTGCTCCAGAAGGTTCTTATGCTCACGCTCGATGACTTCGAAGCCGCCGATGCCGCTGCCTACGTAAACGCCGACGCGCTCGGCATTTTCTTCCGTGACTTTGAGGCCGGAAGATTCCATGGCATCGACGCTGGCTGCGATACCCATCTGGATAAAGCGGCCCATCTTTTTGATGTCTTTTTTCTCGACGAATTTCGAGGGGTCGAAATGCTTGATCTCGCCGGCGATCTGGCTGTTGAAAGCGGAGGCATCGAAGGATTCAATGCGCGAGATGCCGTTGCGGCATTCGAGCAGAGACTTCCAGGTCTGCTCCGCGTTGTCGCCAATCGCGGTCAGCAGACCGACGCCGGTGACTACAACTCTGCGGGGAATAATCGTTCTCCTTTAGATGCCCCTGGCTGCCCTGAAGGGTCCGCCAGCGGCGAACGGGAAGCGCGGGCACTGGGGCCGCATCCGCGGGATGCGGCGATCCGCCCGCCGGGTGGTAATTTTCCCGGTCGCGCGTTCGGGAAGCAACTATTTCTTCTTACTCTCGATATAGGTGACGGCGTCTCCCACGGTGGTGATTTTCTCGGCGTCCTCGTCCGGGATTTCCAGTTCGAACGCCTCTTCGAACGCCATCACGAGCTCGACGATATCCAGTGAATCGGCGCCGAGATCATCGACGAACGAAGCCTTGTTATCGACCTGGCTTTCATCTACGCCGAGTTGTTCGACAATGATCTGCTTGACCTTCTGCTCTACGGGCGATGCCATACTTCCTCCACTATAGCTTGGCGCTTGAATTCGGATGCGATTTTTCCGCGACGGGCGTTGCCGTTCGGGACATATGAAGACCGGCGCAAAGTTCTGATTCTACACCAGCCAAATACACGACGGGATGCGAGTCAGGATCAGTCGCGCAAAGATCAGTCGTGTAAAGATCATTACATCGCTACCCGACTCGCCGTCGTACTCGTCTCCACGCGCAACCCTCTGAACATCGGCGCAGCCGCGCGCGCCATGGCCAACTTCGGGGTGGAGGATCTGCGCGTCGTGAATCCTTATGAAGTCGCCTTTCGCGAAGCGGTATCGGCGGTGGGGGCCGGCCAGGTGCTGCGCGCCGCGCGCGTATTTGAAACCGTCGCCGAGGCGGTGGCGGACTGCTCGCTGGTTGTGGGGACTACTGCGGCGCAGAAACGCGAACTCCAGCAGCCGATCGAATGGATTGAAAGCGGCGCGCCAGCAATTCGCGAACATCCGGGCGGGGTTGCTCTGCTGTTCGGGTCGGAGAAGTTCGGCCTTTCAAACGACGATCTCAGTTATTGCCATGCGCTGGTCAGCATCCCGACGTCCGAGGGGACGCCATCGATGAACCTCGGGCAGGCCGTTGCGGTGTGTCTCTATGAGATTAACCGGCATGAAAGTAACCCGGACCAGGACCAGAAAGCCCGCGGCAGTGTGGCCCGAAGCGTTACCGGAAAGGACGGGATCGAAGGCCAGGACGCGGAGCAGCTCACTCTGATGCTGCTCGATGTCCTTGAAAAATCCGGCTACACAAACCGCATTACGTCGATTTCAACGGAGCAGAAAATGCGGCGCTGGGTGAGGCGGATGCGGTTTACGCGCCGGGACGTTCCGCTGCTGCTTGGCATTCTGCGTCAGATCCTGTGGAGATTCGAAGAGGGTCCGAAGTAGCGGCGGCGTGTCCGACGGTAAACTCGCCTCCGCTGGCGGGTGGCGCGGCGTCGATCGCCGCAAAATGATCTTCGTACACCGCGGGATCGAATAGATTCGCTGTCCGCACAGAAGCGATTGGCAGAGTAATCGCGAAATCGGCGGGGTTGATTCCGGGAATCCGATCTATGTTCACGTACGAGAGTGTCCGGCGCGCGACGAGAGTGTCTTTGTCCCGGTAGCCGCTCAGGATTGGCAGCAATTTGAAATATCTTTCGCTCGGCTTCAGATTGGGCGCTTCCACCAGATACCCGGCGTACCACTTCCGGCTATCGAAGGTGATTGAGAGCATGCGTTCTTCATTGGCCGCGCGCTGCATCAACTGCATCAGCGAATCGCCGTTGGCGATGACTTCCTTCTGGCGGCAATCCTCGGGATCGACGAACAGGTTCCATGCTTCCGCGCACACAAGCGCCACCGGGATGCAGAGGCAAAACGTTCCGAGCCAGGGAACAGCGGCAAACCGGTCCCACAGCGGCCGCACCTGCCAGAAAACCGGGAATAATTTTAGAAGCAGGACGAGAGACCTCGAAATCAGCAAGGCCGCCGCCCCCGCGAGAGAGCAATAGAGAAGCAGCCGGTAACCATCCAGCAACTGCGCTCTGAATTTGAAACTGTAACAGCGATGAACGAAACAGAATCCGGCCAGCAGAGCCAGAATCAGCAGATTGCCAGGCACGGCGGATCAGCGGTTTGGGCTGGAATCGATGGGATGACGGTCCTTGTCGCGCCGGTCATCGGCCTCGGTTATTTTCCGACGCAGCACGCTGAGGTCTTTGCGGACGCGTTCAGAGGACAGGAGCGCGTTCACATCGACGATAAGCTTGCCGTCCGAACGCATCGAGAGAGAACTCTTCTTGACCATAGGCACCCTATAACCGAATGGTAACGGCAAATGCCGCTTTGCTGCAACACGCCATCTACTGTTTGCTGAGGCGCTTCGTATATTCGGCGACGGCGGCGGCATAGCCCGGCGGGATATTGCGCGGGCTGGTGCTGCGCACGCTACTGTCCGCGGCCGCCAGCTTCCTGCGCAGCACCAGTTCAAGCTCGTCGATTTCCGAGAGCGCCTGCGCACCGATGACCGCGCCCAGTTGCGGATCGTTGTTCATGTGGCGCGGGTCCATTTCGCGCGCGCGCTTCAGCAGGTCCTGATATTCACGGGTGAGGTCTTTGTCGTCGCCGACATTGGCGCGAAGCCGGCCGATGTCGCGCATCAGGTCGCTGTAGGCCTGCTCCGGCGTGACGTTTGGAGGTAAGGCGAGGCCAGCGCCGAAGTTTGTGGCGTTGAAAGGTTCGTCGCTCACGCCACCGGCAGACGAATTCCCGCCGCCCTGTTGCCGATTCCCGTTCCGGCCCTTCTGCCCCTGCGCGGAACGGTTGAGCGCTTCCATCTCGCGCCGAATCTGCCCGGCGTGGGTGAGAGCCTGCTGCATTGCCATCTGGGTTTTACTGTCCTGGCTTTTGTCGCCGCCCGCGCCGGGCGCCCCGCCCTGCTGCTGCCGCGACGCCGCCTCGCCTTCGATCTTCTTCAACTGATCCTTGAGCTCGTTCATGGCGCGGGTAACGGGCGCTTCGCGCATCACGGCGTACTGGCCGAGTCCGCGGCGGAGCGCATCCGCCGTGAACTCCATCTGAGTTCCGATTTCGGCCTGCTGGCTCTTGCCCATGGCGTCCCGCAGGTCTTTCGCTACGCCGGGCTGGGTGGCCGCGATGTCGCGCGCCGCCTGCTGCATGTCTTTCTGCAGCTGGTTGAACGCGTCCATCATCTTCTGTTTCTCATCGGCCATTTGCCGGGCCGTCTGCTGATTTCCCTGACTGGTTCCGAAGTTGCGCCGCAGACGCTGTTCGAAATCCTGCTGCTGGCCGGCGATCTGGAGGGACCTGTTTGCAAGATCCGCGACCTGCGAGCCGTTCTGCTGTTTGCGCGCCGATTGCAGCGTCTCGGCGGAGCGCTGCAAAACTTCCGCCGCGCGCTCAGCATCCGTCTGGGCCTGGTTCCGACCCTGCTGCGATTGCTGGCCGGGTTGCCGGGCGGACGATGCGTTGCTCATCTCGCGGGTGGCCTGGTCGAGGTCCTTAATTGCTTTTTCCAACTGATCGTTCATGGCGCGGCTCTGGCCGGATTGCTGCTGTTGCCGGCTGCCGTTCTGCTGCTGGCCGCTTTGCTGCTGCTGACTCTGATCGCCACGTTGCAGGTTCTGCATGTCACGCTGCAGCTGCGCAGCTTCGCGACGGAGCATCTCCTGCTGGTAGCGCTGCTCGGCGAGCTGCTGCGGATTATTCCGCTGCTGGTCAGCCAGGGCCTTCTGCCGGCGCGCCAGATCTTCCAGCTTCTTCAGGGTTTCATCCACCTGCTGCTGTTTCTGTTCCGCTGCCGAGCCCGCATTGGTCTCGTACTGATTCTTGTCTTTATCCAGCTCGAGATCGAAGAGGTTGGCCAGATCGCGACCGGCGCCACCACCTCCGGCGCCACCTCCACTGCCCTTGCCGATCTGTACCTGGATCTGCCGGAAGGTGGATTCGGCGCGCAGCAGATGTTGCAGCGCCTGCTGTTCGGGCGTCATCGCTTCCCCGAAGGCGAGGCGCCTGAGCTTGTCGGATGCCGGCGTCATGGCCGCCACCGCCAGTTCCATCTCTTTCACGAATTGCTGGAAGCCAGCGCCGCTGCCATCCAACTGCCGGGCTTTGGTGCGGTTCGCGAGCGACTGCGCCTGATCGCGCAGCTTGGCCTGCACTTCCGCAAGATACCCGCCGTTTTCGGCAGCCGCAGCCCTGGCGCGAGCGTCGCCTTTCAGCTGGTTGAAGGTCGCGGCAATGATCTCTTTTTCGCGTTCGGAGATCTGCTGTTCCTGATCGCCCCCCCCGCCGCCGCCCCCGCCTGCCTGGGACTGCGAATACTCGAACTCGAACGGCACCGCCTGGATGAAGTACATATCGGTCTTAGCCGAATTTTTCCCATCCTGCGCGGTGGCATAAAGGCTGACGATATCGCCGGGCGCGAGCCTGAAGTCTTCCATCGAAAGGAGCAGCGAGCCTTCCGACATTTTCGCGCCCTTCTGCCTGAGCATCGAGACGATTTTTTCAGGCGCGCCGTTCACCGAATAATGCAGATCGACGGCCTGCAGCGGAAAATCGTCCGCAGCGGTTACCGTGACGCCGACCTCTTCAATGGGGCTCACTCTGGCATCTTTGCCTGGCTTCGCGATCGTCACGGTGGGCACGCCCGGTTTGCGCGCTTCGATGAAATAGTCGTCACTCAGGCGAACAAGCTCGCCATGATCCATCACGGCGATGTGATACGTGCCGTCCTTCTCAATGGGAATGCTGGTCGTGATGCGGTTGTTGGTTGAAGAGTCGAGTTGAATGGGCTTGCCGTTTTCGAACACGATCTGCGCATTGTTGAGAGGCTTATCGGTCTGGATCTCCACTTTTGCGACAGTGCCTTCGACGGCGCGCAGATCGCCGCCCGGGTCTTCGGTCACGGCGGCCATGCCGGCCCACGACGGGTAATGGTAAGTCACGCGGAGATTTTTCACCGCGGGCAGATCGACCGTATGCAGATGGCAGGTCGCAGACTTGATGCCGCCCGCTTCCACGTAATACTGCGCATCGTCAGGGACGCGCACGAGCAGGAAGGCGAAGCCCGGACCGGAGGGCTGCGGCTCCATGGGAGCCTCTTCCCACTTCGACGAATTAGCCCACTGGACCCAGACGCTGGCGTGGGAGGAGGTGAAGCCGCTCAGAGTGGCGCTGACCAGTTGATCCGAATGGCGGCGGATGGTTTTTGAACCCGGCTGCACGGAAATGCTGTAGAAGGGCTGGAGCGGGGTGTCTTTGGAATAGCTGCCCCAGAGCAAAGAGGCGCCGTAGCCGAACACGCCCGGTCCCCAGAACACCAGGCAGACGAGCACGCTGGCGGCTGCCGCGCCGAGGCCGGCGAACCGAATGAACCTGCTTGTGTCTATGACTCGTTCGGGCGCGGCGCCACGCGCGATCACGAGCGCATCCTCAGCGAGAAGCGGAAGAAACGGATCGGCCGCGTTGTCGCGCGAACGCTCGGTGAACGTGAGAAGGCGCTGGTCGAAGCCGGGATGGCGCTGCTCGACTTCCTGAGCGGCGCGTCTGCGATTCATGCGCAGCAGCGGGATCACGAGCGCCAGGGCTATGGCGCCGCCGATACCGAGGAACAGCACGAAGCGGCCCAGCAGCAGGCTGGCAGGCGAGAAGGCGACAAGGATGAGAGATCCGACGATGGCCACGGTCAGGGTCAGCGCGGCGGCTATGACGGCGGCGGCGCCGCGCGTCCACGCGAAGAGGCGAAGGCGGCGCTCCAGACGGTCGAGATACTGCGCAAGGCCTTCGAGTGGATTCATGCCTTTCCCTCTGTTTATTCCACCGGAGCCAGCGCTTTATTGGCCAGCACTGACTCGGCGACCGCCAACACGGCGAGCATGGCCAGCACCCAGGGCCACAACTCCGCCTTATCGTCGCGCTGCTCCGCGGACGCCGCAGACTGGACCGATTTTCCGCCTGCTCCTGTATTTTTCCACAGAGTGAGCGTTTCCTGAGGGACCAGGGCAAAATCGGATTCGCGGCGATCTGTATTTACAGCGGCAAGCTCTTCGCGGCCGTTCGCGCGCCGGATATCGAAGAATCCCTGCGAGGGGAACCGGAAGCTCGACGCTTTCGTCGATTCGGACAGCGACAGCAGTCGCGTGTCTTTAGTTCCGTTGTCTTTAGTTCCCTCCCCGCCGGGTCCGACGATTTCGACCGGCACGCCCTTTTCGCGCGCTGTGCGCAGTTCGACAAACGCACCGACTTTGTAATTGCCCTGCGCGGCGCCGATGCCGCCCATATCGTGCGTGGTCTGGTCGATAAAGGGCAGCCAGACCGGTTCGACGGGCAGGTTGCCGGCGATGTTGTCGAGCGCTGAAGTCAATACCAGGGCGTGGCCGGCGCCGATCTTCCGATCGATGAACAGCGGCGATCCGTCAGATAGAGTGGCCGCTATGCGCGTGTCGGGCGATGCCTGCGGCAACTGCAGTTTCGCGGACTGAAAAAACTCGACGCCGCCCCAGTTCTGCGCCTTCGAAAATGCGGGATAAGATGTGTCCACGGAGGCAACCGTCAGCACGGATTCGCGCTCGGGATTGATGGAATGCAACGCCGTCACCTGCAGGTCTGCTACGGGGAGGCGGAGGCCCGGCACGGCGTTCTTCCCTAACGTGAGAAGCACAGAGCCTCCGGCCTGCACATATTTATCCAGCGCGTCTTCGAATTTCCGGGGCAACGGTCCGGGATCGGACAGAATCACGAACGCATATTTTGAGACATTCGCGTCAGCCGACTGGCTGGAAGACAGCGATTCCAGTTTAAAAGCCGCTTCGGAGGACGATTCGAGCGCCGTCTTCACGTAAAGCGAGCTCGCCGTATCTTCGGGCGCGTGTACCAGCAGGGCGGGTTTCGGGTCGGCGCGCTCCACGGAGAAGAACCAGTGATCGTCCTGCGGGAAAGCGTCCGCGGCGTCGAGCCGGACTTCGCACCGGGTTAATCCGTAAGGCGCATCGAGAGCGAGGAATTCCACGGTGGCGCGTCCGTTTGCCGGCACCTGGACCTGTTTGGTTTCGAGCGGCCTGCCGTTGGCGAACAGCGTGGCTTTGCGCGTGCCTTCCGGCGTTCCATAACCCGCAATCGTGGCGACGGTGCGGACCTTCTTCGTGTCGAATACGCGGCCGGGCGCTTCCACATTTTCGACAGTCCAGTTCGGCACAGGGGCGGTTGCCACTGAATGGATTTCCATTTTTGTGCCGTCGTCCAGCTTGAGATCGGAGAAGGCCGGAGGCAGCGAAGACTTCTGCGCGTCAGTGAATACAAAAGCCGCGATGTCGCTTTTCAGGCTCTCTGAAATCGAGCGCAGCACGCGCGATAACTCGGCATAGGAACTCGTATCGTCGCCAGGCTGGATGGCCGCGAGGGCGGCACGGAGCGCCTGATGATCCTGCGTCATATCGGTCAGCAGTTTCGAAGGTCCGCCGAAGGAAATGACCTGGCCGCGGTCCTCGGGACGCATGGCGTGGATGGCATCGAGCGCCGCTTTTTTCGCATGGGCGAAGCGGTCGTCCTGCCGCATGCTGAACGAGTTGTCGAGCGCGAAAACCATGGTGCGGCCGCCATTCGCGCGCGCGATGGTCGCTGAATGAATGTAAGGCCTGGCGAAGGCCAGCGCGAGCAGCAGGACGAAGAGGCAGCGTAACGAGAACAGCAAAAGATATTTCAGCCGGCGGTGTTTGATGGAGCTCTGCGTGCGCCGCTCGAAGAACATGAGGGAACTGAACGGGACGGGCTTCTGCCGGTACTGGCGCAGCAGATGAACGTAAACCGGCAGACCGAGAATCGCGAGGCCGCCGAGGAACCAGGGAGCGAGGAAACCCAACTACATCCTCCTCTGGCGGATCGCAAGAAAATGGCGCAAGCCTTCATCGAGGGGCCTGGCGGTGTTCATGAAAAGATAATCCAGACCCGCCGCGCGCGCCTTTTCCGAGAGGGAGCGCATGTGGTCGTCGATCTTCGCTTTGTACTCGTTGCGCGCGTAATCCGGGGAGACTTCGATGGCCGAATCGTCTTCGATATCGCGCAGGAGAACGGGGTCGCGGAACTGCGGCGCGAGTTCCATCGGGTCGAGGATGTGGAACAGCACGACTTCGTTGCCGCGATAACGCAGGGGCTCGATCATTTTTACAATGTGGTCGGGTTCGGCGTAAAAGTCCGAGAGAACCATGACGATGCCGCGCCGCTTCAGGTACTGCTGAAAGTGGAAAAACGGTTTGGAGAAATCGGTACGCAGCCCGCCCTGCGCCTTTTCGATGGCGTGCAGGACCCGCATCAACTGGCCCTGGCGCGTGGAAGGCGCGATGTATTCGGAGACATCCTGATCGAACACGATGAGGCCTGTGGCGTCCCTCTGCTGCGAGGAAAGGTAGGCCATCGAAGCGGCGACGTAGCGCGCATAATCCAGTTTGCGGATGCTGCCGGAGCCGTACGTCATTGAGGCGCTGGCGTCCAGCAGGATCAGCAACTGCATGTTCGTCTCGCCCTTGAAACGCTTCAGGACCAGGCGCTCGGAACGGGCGAAGACGTTCCAATCGACGTGCCGGAGATCGTCGCCCTGCACGTACTGCTGGTATTCGGCGAACTCCTGGCTGAACCCGAATCTGGGCGAGCGGTGCAACCCCGCGACGAAGCCATCCACCACCGTCTTCGCGACCAGATCGAGAGACGAAAGGGAGGCCAGCACCGCGGGGTCGAGAAACTGTTGCAGCATGGGGGAAGAAGCCCGTTTATTCTCTGGGCGCCGGTTTCAGGTCCAGTACCTGACGGAGCACATCATCCTGCGTGAGACGGTCGGATTCGGCGTGGAAATTCAGCAGAATTCTGTGGCGAAGAATGGGGACGTACAACTCGCGTATGTCCTCGAAAGTGACATGGTAGCGGCCTTTCATCAGAGCCCGGGCTTTGGCCGCCAGTACGAGGAACTGCGCCGCGCGCACGCTGCCGCCGTAGTTGACGTATTTTTTCACCACGTCGGGGGCGCCTGGGTCCTTCACGCGCGTGGCGCGCACGAGTTCGATGGCATACTTCGCCACGGTCGTGGCGATGGGCGTCATGCGGACCAGTTGCTGGAAGTCGAGAATTTCTTCGGCGGTGGTGATCGGGTCCGCTTTGGCCACGTGGGTGGTGGTGGTGAGATCGACCACTTCGAGCTCATGTTCGGCGCTGAGGTAATCGAGCAGGATATTGAAGAGGAAGCGATCAAGCTGCGCTTCCGGCAGCGGGTAGGTACCTTCGAGCTCAATCGGATTCTGCGTGGCGAGCACGAAGAACGGCTCGGGGAGGCGGTAGTGGTTGCCGCGCACGGTACACGAATGCTCCTGCATGGCTTCGAGGAGCGCGGACTGCGTCTTCGGCGGGGTACGGTTGATTTCGTCGGCGAGGAGCACGTTGGCGAAGATCGGACCCTGCACGAAAGTCCAGGTGCGGTGGCCTGAAACCGGGTCTTCTTCGATGATGTCGGTACCGGTGATGTCGGTCGGCATCAGATCGGGAGTGAACTGGATGCGCTTGTAGAGGAGGCCGAGCACCTGGGCCATGGTGCGCACCAGCAGGGTCTTCGCCGTGCCGGGCAGGCCGGTGATGAGGCAGTGCCCGCCGACATACAGGCCAATCCGCACCTGTTCCAGGACCTGATCCTGGCCCACGATCACTCTTTTTACCTGCCGGACGATCTCGGCATCGACTTCGCGGAAGCGCGAAATCCGGGACTTCAAAACATCCGGTTCCGGTTGGGTTGTGGACATGGGCTCTTTCGTTTTAATAGAGTTTCCGCTACTCGCCGGCGACTTCGAGCAGCAGAGTCTGAGCCGGCTTGAAATTCGGCGCGGCTTCGAGTGCTGAAACGGCTTCCTCTCTGGCCTCGTCTTTCCGGCCCGCGGCCTTAAAGGCCTTTGCAAGATTGTAATGGCTGCCCGCCACGTCGAGAGGGTGCAGGGCGACGAGGGCCTGGAATTCACGTACCGCGCCTGTGGGGTCGCCCGTTTCGAGCATCAGAGAGCCGAGGCGCTCATGGAGTTCCGTATCGATGGGGAATATGAAGTTCAGGCGCTCCAGCGCGGCTACCGCTTCCTTCTTCCTGCCGGCGTCGGACAGCAGCTGGGCGTACTTCCTGATGGTTTCCGGATCGCGTCCGCCGATTGCCGAGTAACGGCCGAGCTCATCTATGGCGCAGACTTCGTCTTCTTTCTTCAGGCAGGCTTCGGCAATGAAAGAATAAACGTTGCCCGCTTCCACGTAATCGGGATAGAGGCCTTCGATGGCGCGGCCCTTCGCAATCACTTCATCATTCCTGCCATCTTTGGCCAGCTGGTTGAGCTCGCGGACCTGCTTCGTCCAGTCGGCGAAACCGGCGACGGTTTTGCTGGTTTCCCTGTCGATCCTGGCCAGGAAATCCTTGTCGAAGGAGGAGGGTTCGAGACCGAGTTGTTCCCTGATGACGTCGACCGTGGGACGGTTTTTGGCAAACTCGTGGATCATATCGAGCAGCTTCGATTCGCCCCAGCGCGCCGCGATGTAGTCGCAGATTTTACCCGCCTGATAGTAAGAAACGATGACCTGCGCCGGGTAAGCGGGATGCACAAAACCGCGATCGATGCCGGCGACGGGCAGGAGTTTTTTATCGCGAATGGCGGCGACGATTTCAGGACTCAGGCGGTCGCCCCAGTCGGGCGATGCGGCAGTCTCCTCGTGGACCGCAAGGCCTTCGGTAAACCAGCGCGGCACGCGGTCATTCGTGAGACTCAGAACATAGACGTGGCTCAGTTCGTGCCACATGGTGCTGGCCCAGTGGAAACTGCCGGGAGTGCGGCCCGAAGGGCTGTCCATCGCGACTACGTTGTTGAAGGTCACGCCCAGCGCGCCGAGACCGGGAAGACCCATGGTGCGGACGGCGAAGTCTTCGTGATCGGGATAGACTTCGACTTCCACGGGCTCTTTGAGCGTGGTTTTGTATTTCTTTTCGTAAGCCGCCATGGCGCGAAGCATTTCCCGCTGGAAATAGGGACGCAGCACGTCGGCTTCTTTTTTGTTGAGCCTGAGTCTCGTGGCGGGCGTCTCAAACGTCTGGAACTTCTTATAGCTATCCATCAGAGTGAGAGAATTGGCCGTCGCCGCGTCGCGGAAATGGTTTTCGTAAGCGAGATCGAGTTCCTGCCGGGCTTCGCTTTCGCGGGCAAGGCGCATCAGATTGATGCCAAGCTGCGAGTGGGCGCTCCAGAGACCGGGCGTGGCCGCGATCGCTTTGCGGTAGTACAGGATGCCTTCTTCGTAACGGCGGTTGATGACATAGAAGTGCGCAATGGTCTGGTAGCCCTGGCCGCGATTGCCGATCTTCGCTACCCAGGGGGATGGCTTATCGGCGAGCAGGTCGATGGAAGCTTTAATGGCGATGGCTTCGAGGGCGTCGGGATCGATGGCCAGGGCGGCGTCGGCTTCTGCGGCGGCTTTCTGCGGGTTGTCGTCTTCGAGCGCGACTCTGGCCATGAGGCTGTGGGCCTGATAGAGCCTGGGATCGGATTGGAGGGCTTTGGCCGCGAATTCATTGGCTTTCGCGTCGTAATGGTCGCCGGCCAGTTCGGCCATGCCGAGCAGCGCCTGGGCGTTTTTCGAATCGAGCGCCAGTGCTTCTTCGTAAAGTTTTTCGGCGTCCGCCGGGTTGAAGCGCTCGTAAAACATTTTGCCGTAGCGGACCCGGATATCGGCGTTCAGCGGGTGGGCTTTCAGCAACGCTTCGAACTCGGCTTTCGCGGCGTCGTAATTCCCCGCCTGCCAGAGAGATTCGGCGCGTTCGAGGGATTGCGCGGAAAGCGAAACCGCCAGCAACGGAAACAGGAGGATACAAATGAATTTCATTTGTCGATGGCCTCTTTGTCAATAGCCACCTGTGCTTTCGACAATTCGATGAGCAGGCCGGTGAGCTGCTGCGTGTAGTCGGCGGGGGCGAGAAGAGATTTCTGGTATTTCAGCGCGTCGATCCTGTTTTCGATCTCTTCACGCTTCGCGATGAGGTCCTTTTTGGCCGGGTCGCTGGCTGCTGTGGCGGCCGAGCCGAAGCGCAGGAGGGGAAACGAAGCGGCGCGCTGCTGGTCGTCAATGTGGGGATGCTCAGTGGCGAGACGCTTTTGTTCGGCGTAGAAGCCGGCGGTTTTTTTTTCGGCGTACTGGAAGGCTTCGAAGGCGGAGATGGTTTCGTTCTTATCGACATCGGCGGCGCGGTCGCGCAGGGCTTCCACCCAGTAGCGGGTGAAGACCGTGGCGTTCTTTTCCATGCCGGATTTGGTGGCCGTAATCACGGTGCGGTTTTTATTCGTGAAGGCCGCCATCGCGCCACCGCTGGCACTGGTCATATCGACGACGAGCTGGCGGCCCGCGGGGATTTTGCTCATCAGCGAAGCCAGTTCCGCCGCGGAGATATCCGGACCGGGCAGATTGAACTTGTACTCCGCGCCATCGAAGGTTCCGTGGCCGATCAGCATCAGGATGAAAGCGTCGGCCGGTTTGGACTGGGAGGCGATCTTATTGAGAGCCGCTTCCATTCTGGCCTTCGTAGCTTCGGGGCCTTTCAGCGTTTCAACAACGCGACCGGCAGCGCCTTCGCGCATCAGCTTATCGGTATCGTTGGCAAGCAGTGTAAAGCGCTGGTCGTAATCGGGCTCGCCGCCAAGACCGGCGACGGTCAGCACGTAAGTGGTGGCGAAGGCCGAATGGGCCGTGGCGGCCACGAGTAAGAAGAAACCGATGGGCTTCATTATGCGCCCCATCTAAACGATACCCCACCTGCGGCGCAGCAACCACTCGCCGCCGCGAATCAGAATCGCGAGCAGAAACAGAATCGGCATGTCCCAGAGGTCGAGATTGTCATGCGCCGTAATACCCGCTTCGGAAACCGCCACTTCGCCGGAGAGTTTTTTTGCGTTTGAAGGCGTGTAATAATTGCCGCCGGTATCGCTCGACAGTTTTTCCAGCAGGTCTTTATTTTGGGTTGCACCGAAGTTCTCCGCCACGCCGTCTTCGCGGCGGAAGGTCAGAGCGTCCTGGCCGAGGTCTGTCTTATCCTGCTTCGCGGATGTGACCGCGACATAGGCGCCCGGATTGCCCGCTGTGTATTCGCCTGCGTACATGCCCGGCTCGAGGGGGTCCGGCTTCAGTTCCACGGTGTCGGAGCCGCCATCGGGACGCGCCACGGTGGTCTGCACGGTCGCGCCCGAGACCATTTCATAGTTCTTATCGCGGACGCTGACACGCAGCGGGACGCGCGTATCGTCATTCAACACCTGATGGGGGGTAGACGCCAGAACCTGGCCGGGCGTTTCCGACACCATCCAGCGCATGAGCTGCGACCAGAACATGGAGTGCGTACGGTCGTTGTGATCCTGCAGCATTTTCCAGCGCCAGGAGCCGGCGGTGGCGAAGACGCCGACGCGCCCGCGCCCATAATTCTGGATAGCCAGCAGAGGCGACGGGCGATGCCCCGCTTCGGCCACATTCATCAGCACGACCGCGCCCGGTTTGGGCGCGCCCATGACCGCGTAATTGGCGATCTGCGGCATTTTCTGCCAGCGGGCGAGGTTCCGGTCGCGCTCTTCTTCGATGCGGCAGATCACGCTCTCGCGGCCGGGGTCGGTCAGCGAAGCGGTGGCGAAATCGCGGCTCCAGGTTTTCTCGTTCGGCAGACGCAGCGGCATCATGTCGGCGAGAGGACTCTTCGCGTAACCGCCATCGGACAACGCGAAACGGCCGGCGAGAAACAGAACGCCGCCACCCCGTTTATCGGCAAACTGCTGGATCAAAGACTGCTGTTCAGGGCTGAAGGAGCTGGCTTCGACGCTGCCTATAATCAGGCCATCGTATTTGAAGAGATCTTCAGCCTGAACCGGAAAGCCGGCTTCGAGCTCATGAGAATCGATGGTGCCCTGCCGGTAGATTTTGTTCTGCGTGGTGCGCAGGATGGTGACGAGCTCGATGGAAGGGTCGTCTTCAATGGCGCGGCGGATAAATTTGTACTCCCAGCGCGGTTCACCTTCCATATAAAGGATGCGCATTTTCTTCGGGGCGACATTAATCAGCCTTACGACGGCGTTGTTCTGAATATTCCGCTCCCCTGCCACGGGGACGACGCCGAGCTGGAAACTGTGCGCGCCGGGAGCGCCGGCATTGAACACGATGGTCTCGCTCTGCCCGGCATCGGGCCGGAGCGCGATTTCCCGCTCAGAGACGGCGTGGCCATTCTCGCTGACGATCAGCTTCACTTTCCGCCCATCGAAGCCGTGCTGCCGGACTGCCACGCGGGCGCTCAGGCGGGACTGGGCCAGGGCGCGGGCAGGCGTTGCGACGTCCACGATTTCAATGTCTTTGGCAAAGTGATCCGGCCCGAAGCCCACGGTGTGGACCGGGACGCGAAGCTGCCGGAGCTGCGCGATGGTATCGCGATCGATGCCGCCGGTGTTATCGCCACCATCGGACAGGACGACGATCGCGCCCAAAGGCATGGCGCCTGCTTCGGCCGCGATGTGCTTCAGGCTGTCGCCGATGCGGGTGGCGTTGTCGTCGGCGGTCAGGTTGCGGGCAGCGTCGATGCGCACGGCGTCGCGGCCGAACTGGTACATCCGAACCTGAAATTGCCTGGACAGATCGGGTAAAAGCTGGGTATTGAGGAGGTCTTCGGCGTTTTGGAGGCGGGACTTGCCTTCATCCGCGATACCCATACTGCGCGAGCGGTCCACCAGCACGGCAACCACATTCTGCTGCGGACGCAAACGCGCGACGCTGATGGCCGGGTGCCACAGCATGAAAAAGAGCAGGGCCAGGAGGGCGGTCTGCGCGAACCAGATGACAGTGGAGCGGGTGTTCGAGAGCAGGCCATGGCGCCGGCGCAGGTTCCAGAAGAGGCCGCCCGCGGCGGCGGCGAGCAGCAGCGCCAGCAGCCAGAGGGGCCATCCGGAAAGCAGGACAAGTTTTCCCTTCGAGAAAATTGCCGGCGGATATTTGAACAGGAACTCGAACATTATTAATGTCTCGGCCGATTCAGGCGTGACCCGATCTCAGTGGGTCATGGAATACATGACGTAATCAATGCCTAAACGGTACGCCTGGGACGTATATTTCGCTTCGTAATGGGGATTGTCGGCGTGTTCCCATGCGTCGCCATCGTCCTGATTGAAGCACATGGCCACCATGACCCGCCCTGCGTCGTCGTAAATGCCGCGCCAGTGAGGAATCGCGCCGCCGGCTTCGCACTTTTCACAGATGCGGCCGCTGTAGAGGTACTGAAGGCCGGGCACCTGAACGCGGCGATCCAGATCGTACACCGTATGGAAGATGGGGTCGGCAGCGGGCAGCTCCACAATGGGGCGCTCGGGGAAAACGCGGCTCATGCCTTGAGTAAAGACGTCCCACTCGAAGGTTCCGTGGAAGTCGTCCACCATAAGGAAGCCGCCACGGAGGAGGTATTCGCGGAGGAGTTGGCACTGGTTGTCGGTGAGGTCCCAGTGGCCGACTTCGACGGCGTAGACCCAGGGCCAGTTGAAGATTTCCTGAGGGTCGTTGATGAGGTCGATGACCTGTTCGGTGGAGCGGGCGTGGATGCGGGTCAGACGGCGGACGCCCTGAAGGAACTGGCGGTCGGCTTTGGGGAAATCGGTGGGCCAGCTGCCGCGTTCGCCGCTGTAGCCGGCATAGCGTCCGGAGGGGTAGCGGAGGCGGGCGAAGGTCCACTCAGTGGCTTCATGGGCGTCCTTTGGAACGGCTGCGGGATTGTCTTCTTCGCCGGTGTACTCTTTGAAGCCCGCCTGAAAAGCGAGCAGCGCGGAGAATCCGCAGAGGGTCATGAAGCACAACGGAACCGCGAGAGTCGCAATGCGGAAGCGCATGTCCTTCTTATGCGGCCAGAATAGCATGCAGCGGTTTCGTGATCCGGAACATCTCAGAGCGCGCCGGGGCGCTTGGGAGAATCGAGAGAAGAGGCAGAAACCGTTGACATCTAAAATATCCGGACTGACGATGCTGGTGGCGTGCGGAGCGTTGTGTCACAAAGCCCTGGCGCAGGTTCCGCCGCCGCAGGTTGCGCCAAACGGACCGCCGCCGGTGATGCAGACACCGGCCCGGGTAGATTTTTCAGGCAGCGCGGCGACGGGAGAGGCGAGCGCAACGCCTCTGGATCTTTCGTTAAGGGAGGCGATCCGCCGTGGACTGCAATACAACCTTGGGGTGCTGGGAAACCGGGACATTGCGGACACGGTCAAAGCGGAGCGGCGACGGACGCTGAGCGCGCTGCTGCCGAACGTTTACGCGGGCGCGACGCAGACCTCCCAGCAAAACGATCTGGTGGCGTTCGGTTTGAACGTGCCGGGCATTCCGAAGGTGGTGGGACCTTTTGGATATCAAAACGTGCGGGCCTATCTGCAGCAGACGATCTATGACCGGACTTCGCTGAAGACGCTGAAATCGGCCATGGAGAGCCAGAAAGCCGCGGAACTGACGGCGGAAGATGCGCGCAATCTGGTGGTGCAGGCGGTCAGCAATGCCTATCTGGCGGTGATCTCGGATTCGGCGCGCGTGGCGGCGGTTCAGGCTGAGCTTGCGACCGGGCAGGCACTGTTCGAGCGCGCGACGGATCAGAAGAAAGCGGGCACGGTGGCCGGGATCGACGTGCTGCGGGCCGAGGTGCAGTTGCGGACGGAGCAGCAGAGATTGCTGGCGCAGAAGAATCAGGTGGAGAAGGACAAACTGGCGCTGGCGCGGGCGATCGGATTGCCGAACGGACAGCAGTTCAGCGTGACCGACCTGCTGCCATTCACAGCGCTGCCGACAGCGCTTGACGATTTGCTGAAGCAGGCTTACGCGCACCGGGCTGATTTTCGGGCGGCGGAGGCCACGGTTAAAGCGGCGGAGTACGCGATTCAGGCGGCGCAGGGAGAGCACTATTGGCCGTCGGTGGTGGTGCAGGGAGATTATGGCGACATCGGATCGACGCTGGCTTCTTCGCATGGAACTTACAGCGTGTTGGCGGGAGTGCGGTTTCCGATTTACGCGGGAGGGCGGGCGCAGTCCGATATCGCTCAGGCGGAGGCGGTGCTGCGCAACAAGAAGAATGCACGGGAGGATTTAAGAGGGCGGATCGATTACGAGGTGCGGGGGGCGCTGCTCGATCTGCAATCCGCGGCGGATCAGGTGGCGGTGGCGGGAACGAACGTGGAGCTGGCGACTGAGACGCTAAGCGAGGCAAGGGACAGGTTCGGGGCGGGCGTTACGGACAATATAGAAGTGGTGCAGGCGCAGCAGTTGCTGGCGGCGGCCAACGAGAATTACATTTCCAGTCTGAACGGGCATAATGGGGCTAAGATTGCGCTCGCGACGGCGCTGGGATTGGCGGAAGAGGGTGTGCCGCGGTTTTTGAATTTGAAATAGGGGTGGCAGCCTTTCTCTTCTCGCAGACGTCTCGCGGCTTATCGATCAGGCGCGTCGCCAGTGGGCCGCCGTCAACGCAATCATGACCGCTGCTTAATTGGGAAATCGGGGTAGGGCGCATCCGGTTGACGTACCCTAAAAAGAAGGAGTTCAACGCATGGCAACAGCAACACTGGACTGGTCACAATGCCCGGATGTTGAAAGCATCCCCGGCAAGGTCAGCGGCGCATGGATTTTTCGCGATAGCCGGATGCCGGTTAAACTCGTTTTCGAAAATCTGGAAGACGGCATGACCATCGACGAAATCACGGAGCAATACGACGTGACGCGGGAACAGGTCAAAGCCGTGATTGACTTCGCCGCCCGCAGCCTCGAAACGGTCAGCCTTAGCTAGTGTTGGTCCTGTTCGATAACAACATTCCCCGAGGCCTCGCCCGGACGTTAAAGGCCCACACAGTCATTGAAGCGCGGGCGCGTAACTGGCACTTGCTGGAAAACGGTGAATTACTGCAAGCCGCCGAGGCCGCCGCGTTCGACGTTATGGTGACGAGCGACAAAGGTATCAAATACCAGCAGAATTTGACGGGCCGGAAAATTGCGCTCGTAGTTTTAAGTCAGGGACGCTGGAAACCGGTACGGCAGCGGCTTGACGCCATTGCCGCCGCTGTCGATGCGGCCACACCGGGCAGCTATACAGAAGTAGAACTTCCGGTAGAGTAGCCGCCCGCCGTGTTTCTGCGGAATCGTGTCAACTTCGCAAACACGGGCAGGCTCTGCGTGGTCCCGTGCACAATAGAGGTTTCCTCATGAGTGCGGACCCGGCTTCCACGCCGCTGATGCGGCAGTACCACGCCATCAAACAACAAGTTCCCGGGGCGCTGCTGATGTTCCGCCTGGGAGACTTTTACGAGCTCTTCCTGGAGGACGCCATTGTCGCGTCCCGGGAACTGGAAATCACTCTCACGGCCCGCAATAAGGAAAAAGGCACGGCCATTCCCATGTGCGGCGTTCCTTATCATTCCGCCGAGGGGTATATCGCCCGGCTGATCGGGCGCGGATTTCGGGTGGCCATCTGCGACCAGGTGGAAGAGGCCGCACCCGGTAAAAAGCTTGTGCGGCGCGAAGTCACACGCATCGTGACGCCCGGCACGGCGACGGATGCCCACCTGCTCCGTTCGCACGAAAATAATTACCTCGCCGCCATCTCGCGCCAGGGAGCCAGGGCCGGTCTCGCTTACGTGGATGTCTCGACGGGCGAATTCCGCGCGACCGAGCTCGAACTCGCCGAGTTGCCCGGGCTGCTCGAAAGCATTGGGGCGCGCGAAATCCTGGTCGGGGCGGACGCCACCGTTTTGTTCGCCAACGAGCCTTCGCGGAACGAACCCAAACGGTGGATCGTGACGGAGCTCGACGACTGGGTGTTCTCAGTCGATTATTCCGACCGCATCCTGCGCGAGCACTTCAAACTTCTCTCGCTCGATGGCTGCGGGCTGGCGAACCGCACGGCCGCCATCGCGGCAGGCGGCGCGGTGCTGCACTACCTGCGCGATACACAGCGCGCCGCGCTCGATCATCTGGACCCGCCCCGTTACTTCGACCGCGCCGACACCATGGTGCTCGATGCGGTTACGGTGCGCAATCTCGAACTGCTCGACCCGATCTTTTCCGATGGCGGGGCCACTCTGGTGGGCGTGCTGGATAAAACGGCCACCGGCATGGGGGGCCGACTGCTGCGCCAGCGACTGCTGCGCCCCGCGCTCGACCGCGCTGAAATCGAATCCCGCCTCGATGCCGTCAGCGATCTGGCGCGCGAGACCATTCTGCGCGCCGAACTGGCTAAACAACTGGCGCCCGTGCTCGATCTGGAACGATTGCTGGCCAAGGTTATGATCGGCAGCGCGGGTCCGCGGGACGTCTTCGCGCTGGGCAGTTCGTTGTTACAGATGCCCAAACTGGCGGACTCGGTGCGTTTGGCAGCCGCGCCGTTGTCCGACCGGCTCAAAGGGACATTCGCGCGGCTCGATGCAGTGCCCGAGGCTTCGGGCGCGATCGTCGCAGCACTCGCCGACGCGCCCCCGTTCGATGTTACCGACGGCAACACCATCCGCCCCGGCTTCGATTCCGAGCTCGATGAACTGCGGGATCTCAGCCGCAATGGGCGGCAGTTCATCGCGCAACTGGAAGCGCGCGAGCGCGTGCGCACCGGTATCGGATCGCTGAAGATCCGGTTTAACAACGTCTTCGGATACTACATCGAAATTTCCAACGCAAATAAGAACCTTACGCCCGCCGATTACGAGCGTAAACAGACGCTGGTCAATGCCGAGCGCTTTACGACGGCGGAACTGAAAGACTACGAGCGCAAGGTGCTTGCCGCCGACGAAAAGATTCTGGAGATTGAGAAACGCATTTTTACCGAAGTGCGCCAGAAAACCGCCGACCAGTCGCAACGCATCCGCGCCACCGCCGCTGCCATTGCGGAACTCGATGTCGCCGCCGCGCTGGCGCAGGTGGCATCCGAAAACCGGTACTCAAGGCCGCGCTTTTCCGATTCAGGCGAGATGCGGATCGATGCGGGACGCCATCCCGTCATAGAAAAACTGGCGGGCGAAGAAGCGGGCCGCTTCATCCCGAACGACCTTTATCTCAATGACGAAGCCGACCGCATCGCCATCATTACCGGGCCGAATATGGGCGGGAAGAGCACCTATTTAAGACAGGCCGCCCTGATCGCGATCATGGCCCAGATGGGGTCCTGGGTACCGGCGGACGCGGCGCTGCTTCCGGTGATCGACCGGATCTTCACGCGCATCGGCGCTTCCGACAACCTTGCGCGCGGCCGCTCCACTTTCATGGTCGAGATGACGGAGACGGCCGTCATCCTGAATACGGCTACGCCGCGCAGCTTCATCATCCTCGATGAGATCGGGCGCGGCACCGCCACTTACGACGGGCTCTCGCTCGCGTGGGCCGTAGTGGAACATGTATGCGCCGCTACCCGCGCCAAGACTCTCTTCGCCACTCATTACCACGAACTCACGGAGCTGGCCGAACAACTGGAAGGCGTCAGAAACCTGCGTGTCGCCGTCAAAGAGGCGGGCGACCGCATTGTCTTCCTGCGAAAGGTCGAGCCGGGCAAAGCGGACCGCAGCTATGGAATCGAAGTGGCGCGGCTGGCGGGACTCCCGGCCGGCGTGATCGATCGCGCGCGCGAAGTTCTGGCGCGGCTCGCCATTGAGGGAGACAGTCGGCCTGCGGGCAAATCGGAGCCCGCGGCTGTTCAGATACGCCTGTTTGAACCGGACCCCGGCGACATCGGGAACAAAATCCGCGCTTTAAAAATCGATGAGATGCGGCCTGTGGAAGCCCTGCGCTTTCTTGAGAGCCTGCAAAGGGAACTCGAATAATGCGCGTCGCCGGGATCATGAGCGGAACATCGCTGGATGGTATCGATGTCGCGATTGTCGAGATCTCCGGCAAGGAGATCAGGACGGTTACGCATCGCACGACGCCGTACTCACAGGGCATCCGCGCACGCATCCTCAAGGCCGCGAATCCCGCCGACATCTCGCGTTTGAATTTTGAACTGGGCAAACTCTACGCGAAGGCGGTGCTGGCTACGGGCGAAAAGGTGGACCTGATCGGCTGCCACGGCCAGACCGTTTACCACGAAGGCAACGGCCCGCGACCGAACACGCTTCAGATTGGCGAAGCTTCGGTCATGGCCGAACGCGTGGGGGTCCCGGTGGTATCCGATTTCCGGACCCGGGACATTGCCGCAGGCGGCAAAGGAGCGCCGCTGGTTCCTTTCGTCGATTACCTGCTGTTCGCCGATAAGCAACTGGACCGCGTGGCGCTGAATATCGGCGGCATTGCCAACATCACGATCCTGCCCCGCAACGTCAGGCCGGAGAGCGTGATCGCGTTTGACACGGGACCGGGCAATATGGTGATCGATCAACTGGTCGAGCGCATGACATCTTTGGCGACATCCGGGGCAAACCCCGGGGCGAAACGCTTCGATCGCGATGGAGCCATCGCGGCCCGCGGACATGTCAACGCGCCGCTGCTCGCAACGCTCCTGCGGGACCGCTATTACAGGAAGAGCCCGCCCAAGACCGCGGGACGGGAAGAGTACGGCGCGGTTTTCGTCGACCGTCTGATGGACACCGGCCTTCCAATCGAAGACCTGATCGCCACCGCGACAGCCCTGACCGCCGCCACTATCGCGGCCGGAATTCCGGCCTCCACCCGGCAACTCATCGCGGCGGGTGGCGGGGTCCACAACCGGCAGTTGATGGCGCAACTCGCCGCGTTTTTGCCGGCGTGCCGCGTCAGTACGACGGCGGAGTTCGATATCGACCCCGATGCCAAAGAAGCCATTGCCTTCGCCATTCTTGCGTACCGGACGTGGAAGCATCGAACGGGCAATCTGCCCTCCGCCACAGGGGCGAGGCGCGCGGTTATTCTGGGCAAAATCACGATATAGACATCGTTGTTAGTAAAATGACAGGTTGACCCCACAAGACTCCGCCGCGGTACCCGAGCGTCAGACACCCCGCATCTCCATCGTCATCGTCTCGTTTAACCGCCTCGCGCAGCTTCGCGACAACCTCGCCGCGCTCGGGACGGGGTTTCAGATTATCGTGGTCGATAACGGGACCGGGGAAAGCCTGGAGCAACTGGCCGCGGAGTTTCCCGCGGTGCGCCTGAGCCGCCTGCCGAAAAACTTCGGCCTCACGAAAGCGCTCAACATCGGCCTGCGTTCCGCGGAAGGCGAATACATCCTCTGCCTTCACGACGACGTGAAAATTACAGCTGATGCCGTTCTGCGGCTGGCCGATGTGCTCGAAGCCAGGCCGGACGTGGGCGCGGTTTGCCCTTTGCTGACAGATTTGGCCGGCAAACCAATCCCGCAGGTTCGACCGCTGCCGACGCCTGGGAACCCCGACCCGGCGCTGCGACTGCCCCCCGAAGGCGAGGAAACCGCGGTCGAATGCATTACAGGCGCGGCCCTGTTGTTCCGCTCATTCTTCCTGCGCGCACTTCGACAGGTGGATGAGCGCTACGGCAATTACGGCAGCGCGATCGAGCTCAGCGCGCAGATGCGGAAAGCCGCGCGGAAGGTGATCGTCCTTCACAGTGTGACGGCAATTCACGAAATTTCGCCGTCTCCGATGCGGCAGAGCGCGCTCGCCGGAGACCGGGCAGCCGGCACAGCCGTATTCCTGGCCAAGCACCACGGGCTGGTCAGCGGCCTGGTCTATCGCATGAAAACCGCTGTGACCGCGTTATTCACGTTCCGCTTCTCAGTGGCGACCGGATGCCTCTCTGGCCAGAAGATCGACGGCACGGCCTAGCGAACATGCTCTAAACTGCAAGGTATGAGCCCGGGCCTCCTGGTGGCATGGACGGTGTTGTGTGTGGGTGGAAGCGCGGGGATCGTGTATTTCGTGATGCGCTCTCATATGGAACTGCGTCTGGCGAAGCAGCGCGAGAAACTGGCCAGTCTGCAGGCCACGCTGGTGGCGCAGAAAGAAGCGCTGGCGGACTCCCTTAAAACCGCCGAAGAAACCGTGCGCCGCAAAGCCATGGACGACTTCCTCGCGGACATCCGTATCGAAGAACGGCACTACACGCGCGAGCACAAAGTGCTCTTCATGTCGCGCAAAATGCTGGTTCGTCAGGAGCGGATTTTCTTTCGCAACATTCCGCTTTCGGACTGGGTGGAGCATGAAATGCCCGTCGAAGAGGGTGTCGATACCGAGAAAATGGCGCAGACCATGTCGGTGTTCGCCAACGCCGCACTGATGGTCGACGCGCCGGAAACGGCAGTTCGAAAACTGCTGCGCTGACTCAATAGCGGGGAATACCGGGGTCGATCTGGAGGCTCCATAAGTCGATCCCCCCCGACATGCTTTGGCAGTTCGCCACGCCTTGCCGCCGCAGCCAGTCTGCCACGGAAAGGCTGCGTACTCCGTGGTGGCAGAAAAGGACGATACGGGTGGCGTCGGTATCATTCAGTGCCTCAGCATGCAGTTCCGCAAGTCGCCCGGGAACCGTCTGCATCGGGATCAGCCGGGCTCCTTCGATGTGGCAGACAGCGTGCTCATGCGGCTCTCTCACATCGATAAGCCGGAGAGGAACACCGTCTGTCAT
>JALYHT010000238.1 GCA_030776225.1 Acidobacteriota bacterium
ACCAGTCCGGGAGGCGGCGGTTCGGGATACAAACAGCGGTAGCAGGGGCCGCCTTCGTAAGCGAATACCGTGGCCTGGCCTTCAAAACGGAAAATCGAGCCGTACACGTTCGGCTTATTGAGCAGCACGCACGCGTCGTTGACCAGATAGCGGGTGGGAAAGTTGTCGGTGCCATCCACGACAATGTCGTAGCCGCTGAAAATTTCCATCGCATTGTCGCTCGACAGCGCCGTTTCGTGGCCGACGAGTTCGACGAACGGATTGATGTCCCGCATCGTTTCAAAAGCGGAATCGAGTTTCTTCTTCCCGACGTCTTTTGTGCCGTGAATTACCTGGCGCTGCAGATTGGTGAAATCGACGACATCGAAATCCACGAGCCCGATCTTGCCAATCCCGGCGGCGGCGAGATAAAGACCCAGCGGCGCGCCGAGGCCGCCCGCGCCCACCAGCAGCACTCGCGCCTGCTTTAGTTTCAACTGACCCTCCATGCCCACTTCGGGCATGATGAGGTGCCGGCTGTAGCGAAGGATCTCGTCCTTCGAAAGGCTTACTCCTTCAGGCACAGTTCGCACCATGTAAACCGCCGCCGGCAATGCTCGGCACGATGGAAATCGTGTCAGCGTCGCTGACCGCTGTGGCTTCTTTGTTCATGTAGCGAATGTCTTCGTCGTTGAGATAAACATTGACGAAGCTGCGCAGCTTACCCTCATCGTTGTAGAGATTCTTCTTCAGATCGGGGTAGCGTGAAGTCAACGCGGAGAGCGCTTCGCCGACTGTTTTGCCGGGCAACTCCACCGTATCGTTCTTTTCCGCGAACTGGCGCAGCGGCGTGGGGATCAGGATTCGGGCCATATTAATTCCTCTTTCTCAGCCTGGGTCTGTTCAGCGTTCGGCAGCCAGCTGTTGGCGTGGTCAAAACGCCCCTGCTGGATGGAAAGCACGACAAATGAATACCAGGGACAGGAGTTCTTTAAATCTGTTTCTGAAAAGTACGCCCCGCAATCGGGGTGCGAATGGTAGATGCCGATCAGGTCGAGCTTGCGCTCGCGGGCTTCACGATCGGCGCGCAGCAGGTCTTCCGGCCGCAGTTCGTAACGCGCGGCCTGCGATCCAGCGGAAACGTTATCCAGCACCAGCGCGTGGCTGACCGTCTTAATGTCGCCGTCGATGCTGCCGATCATGGCGCCGCAGCATTCGTTGGGGTACACGGCCTGGGCGTGGTTCACCATTTCGCGCCAGGGGCCGCGGTCGATCCTGATCATTTAGTCTTCATCCCAGAAATGTTCGCTCAGATACTTGTCGGCGCTGTCGCAGAGAATCGTCACGATCACGCCGCTCTTGCCCTGCAAATGCAGCTCCCGGGCGATGGTGAGCGCGGCAACCACATTGCCCCCGCCTGAGATCCCCACCAACAGGCCTTCCTCGCGCGCGAGGCGTCTGACCATCTTATGGCAGTCCTCGGTTTCGATCCAGAGATTGCGGTCGGCCAGTTGATCGTCATAGATGCCGGGCACGATGGCGCTGGGCATATGCTTTGTGCCTTCTATGCCGTGAAAGCCCGTTGCGGGCTGGGCCGAAACGCATTCCACATTCGGCAGTTCCCTGCGGAAACGCCGCGCATTGCCCATAAAAGTGCCGCTGGTGCCGAGCAGCGCCACGAAGTGAGTGATGCGGCCCTCGGTCTGCGCGATGATTTCCGGACCGGTGGTTTGGTAATGCGCCTGCCAGTTGGCGTCGTTATTGTACTGATCGGCGTAGAAATAACGGTCGGGGTCATTCCTGACGATTTCGCGGACCCTGCTGATGGCTCCGTCGGACCCCTCGTCCGCAGGCGTCAATACCAGCTCAGCCCCGTAGGCCTTCAGAATGCGCTTACGCTCGATCGAGGCGTTCACCGGAAGACACAGTTTCACTTTGTATCCGCGCCCGGCGCAGATCATGGCGTAGGCGATTCCCGTATTGCCGCTGGTCGCGTCGATCAGAATTTTGTCGCGCGTCAGCCTGCCGCTGCGCTCCCCTTCCAGAATGATGTTCAGGGCCGGTCGGTCTTTGACGGAGCCGCCGGGGTTGAAATATTCGGCTTTGGCATAAACCTCAATACCGGGAAACTCCGCGCCGACCTTCTGGAGGTGCAACAGAGGCGTGTTGCCGACATTTCCAATCAGGTTGTGCGCACTACGAGGCGCAAAGGCCGCAGTATTCATCGATCTAGACTAACCCCATCATACAATTGGTGATTCATCTGGCACACGTTTTGATTCGCCGACTATTAATCCGGCCCGGAGCGATTGGCGACTTTATCGTCAGCCTGCCTGCGCTGGAATCGCTGCGCGCAGATTTCACCGAGGTGTGGTGCGCGGAGCAAAACGTGCCTTTGGCTCGATTTGCGGATGCCGCGCAGTCCCTGGTGGCGGCAGGTCTCAATCGGCTGGGGCTGCTCGTCGCTGACGATGTGATCGAGCGGCTGCGTGGCTTCGATTCGATTATTTCCTGGTATGGCGCGGGCAATCCGGAGTTTCGCGCGCTGGTCGCGGATCTCAAATTGCCGTTTCAGTTTGTACCCGCGCTACCCGATGGGAATGCACAGGCAGTCGATTTTTACAACGCGCAGGCGCGCTCGCTGGGGGCGGCGCCGGCATCGCGATACCCGCGCCTTCACTGCTCGGATCAATTGTGCCCCACAGGATTGCGCATCTTCGCCGCGATCCATCCTTTCGCCAGCAGTCCCGCGAAGCGAGCCCCGCTGCCGATCTTTGAAGCGGCCGCGCGCATACTGGCCGAAACCATGCCGGTCTATTGGCTGTGCGGCGCCGAGGAAACGCTCCCAGGCGCTGTCCGGATCGAGAATTTATATGAGCTGGCATGCTGGCTCGCGCAGGCCCGTGTTTTCGTCGGGAACGATTCGGGGATCTCCCATCTTGCCGCCGCCGTGGGGACGCCGGTGCGGGCTTTGTTCCGCGTTACCGCGCCCGCCATCTGGGCTCCGCGCGGAAGTTGCGTCGATGCGGGATATTGCAGTGACGGCGGGTACAGCTTCGGCAGCGAATAAGAACGGCTTACAGCTCTCTCTTATCGCCTGTCTCTGTCTTCAACCAGAGACTTAAGACGGCTTAGCTCGCGATCGATGCGCCGGCTTCGTTTTACCAACAGGAAAACGAAGCCGATCATGATCAGCCATGCGGCCGAGTAGCCAAAAAACAGAAAGCGTACGTTCGTTATATCTACGGATGACATGTATTCCCGGTTAGTCCTTTAAGCCGCGTGAAGTTCGCGGCGCAGCGAATCGATCTCGCGGGTGTTCGATTCCTGATGCAGCCTGATGATCATCATGGCCGTTCCCAGCAGCAGGAATGAAAGGATGCCTATCAGGAACGGGGGCCAGTAAATCGGCGCGAGGCCGCCGGTTTCGAGCACCGGTCCCGGATGCTGGGTTCTTACATTGTGCAGACGGATCGCCATGACCACGATCGGAATGTCGGCCGCGGCGAAGATGGCGAGAAATGCGGACATCGTTGCGCGCTGCGTCGGCTCGGTGACCGCGGGACGCATGAGCAGATAACCGAGATAGAGCAGGAATAACATGAGCTGCGTCGTCATGCGCGCATCCCATGCCCACCAGATGCCCCACTCGATGCGGCCCCAGATGCTGCCGGTGACAAGGTTCACCATCGTGAACATGGTGCCTGTTTCGACGGCCGAGACAGCCATTGAATCCCAGGAGAATTTCTTCGTGATCAGAAATGCGATGCTGGCGAGCACAGCCACGCCGTACAGCGTGAAAGCGGTAATGGCGGCGGGGACGTGGATGAAAATGATCCGGTAGATATCGCCCTGCAACGCATCCGTGGGGAGCTTGACGAAGATGGTGTAGAAGTTCCAGATCAGCAGCAGGGTACCGAGGGCACCGAGAGTGTAGACGGTTTTTTCGCGCATGGCATTTGAGGTCGTTTGAACCTTTGACATCGTTTGGAACCTTTTCTATATGACCAGAATAAACTCAATCAGGTAGAGCCCGAGCGCGGTGAAAATTGTATCGAACACCAGCAGGATTCGTATGTCGCTCATCACGGCGGTCCCGTTCAATAAGCCTGTTGTCATCTCCATTGCCCCGATCAGTAACGGGATGAGCAGCGGATAGAGCAGCACCGGCAACATGAGTTCACGCAGCCGTACGTTTACGGTAACGGCGCTGAAAGCCGTACCGACGACTGTGATTCCCCAGGTCGCCAGCGCAATCACCAGAAAGAGCGAGAGGAAAGACGAGCCCCAGTTGATGTTATAGAACAGGCCGAAAATCGGAAGGGATATCAGCTCAACCAGCATCAGCAGCACGAAGCAGGCGAGAGCCTTGCCGAGAAATACGGACCACCCCGGCGCCGGCGAGGAGATCAGGACATCGAGGCAATCGTTCGGGAGTTCGCGCGCAAAGCTGCGGTTGACGATGAGGGCGCCGGCAAAGGAGTATACGAGCCACAGCAGGCCGCCGGAGATGCCGAGGCGCTCTTCGCGGTCGAGGTCGAAAGCAAAACTGAAGAGCACGAGAATCACGAGCGCGAACGAGACCGCGGCGTTGAGCGATTCTTTCGTGCGCCACTCGGTGCGCAGATCTTTGGCGGCGATGACCAGAGCGGCTCTCAATCCACGCATCAGGTGGGTTCTCCGTAGGTGCGGTAGAGCCAGCCGGGATCGAGCAGCATTTCGGGAGAGCGGGGGCCGGAGAACACAAGTTTGCCGCGTTCGAGCAGCGCGACGTCGGAGGCCAGCTCCATGGCTTCGCGGATCTGGTGGGTCGACATGACGATGGTCGAACCGCGGCCGCGGGCGTGCGCCAGAAGCTTCTGCAACACGGCGATGGCGCGGTCGTCGAGCGAGGTGAA
>JALYHT010000239.1 GCA_030776225.1 Acidobacteriota bacterium
ACCCTGCTTATGGCTTTCGTCGCGCTGGCGTCCGCTTCGTTGTTTTTGAGCGCCGGCGGCAGTATTGCCGGAATCTGGGGTAGTGCGAATACGCAGCTTGTCAGTGCGAACTCGGCTGCCAGCTAATCGAATGGCGCGGGCGCCTTCCCCGGCGCCCGTACCCAGGAAATAATGACATGAAAAAGCGATTAATCGGAGTGCTCGCCTTCGCGCTGGCCGTTTCGGCCGGAGCGGCATTCGTGCTTTATCAGTTAATCGCCTCCAAAATAACGGTAGGGGCGTCCGCACCGAAACCCACCACCTCGAAGATCTTTGTGGCATCGCGCGATCTCGCGATGGGGGCCCTGATTACCGAACGCGATATCGATACACAGGAATACCTGACGCCGCCGCCTGGCGCGCTGCTGAAAAAGGAAGACATCCTCAACCGGGGCGTCACCGCGCCCATCCATCAGGAGGCGCCCTTCTACAATGCGTCGCTAGCGCCCAAGGGCGCGGGCGCCGGCTTTGCGGCCACCATTCCGCCGGGGATGCGCGCCTTTGCGGTCCACGTAACGGAAGTCATAGGCGTCGCCGGTTTTGCAATAGCGGGGATGCGCGTGGACCTGCTGGTTTCGGGTACGCCCCCCGGCGGCAGCGCTCAGGACAGCCAGGGCAACCTCACCCGCACTCTGCTGCAGAACATCGAAGTGCTCTCGGCGGGCCAGAATTATCAGAAAGACGCCGAAGGCAAACCCGTACTCGTCCAGGTAGTCAATCTGCTGGTAACGCCGGAACAGGCCGAAGTCCTGAACCTCGCGACGCAGCAGACGATTCAGCTTGTACTGCGCAATCCGACCGACAGGGAAATTGTAAAAACCCCGGGCGCCTCCACAGCGAACCTTTTCGCGGGGGGTAAGATTCGCGCGTCCCGCCTGGACGGCGAGGCCGATAGCGGCAAGCCGGAGACGGTTTTCCCAGTCAACGCTCACCCGCCCCGCCCTCGCGCCGAGACTGCTTCCCCAAAACCGCAGACGGTAACGATTGAAGTGTTTGAAGGCGCTCGCAAAGTAGAATCCACATTCCGCGATCCGAACGCGCCGCTATGGAGCCCGTCAGGTGTCGCAAGGGGACCGCAATGAAGATTCCGCACATCCCCGCCTCTCGCCGCGCGGTGGTCGACGTACTGTTGCTGGCCGGATTGATTTGCTGCGCCAGCGCCCTGCGCGCCGCGCAGCCGGAGCCTTCACCGAGCCAGGCAGTGGGTCGGATTGTCGTCGGCTCCGGCAAAACGCACCTTCTCGACATGCCGGTAAACATCGAACGGGTGTCGGTGGCGGCGCCTGAAACAGCTGAGGCGGTTCCGGTAAGCGCGCGCAGCCTGATGGTCAACGGCAGAGCGCCCGGTGAGACCAGCCTTGTCGTGTGGCTGAGCGACGGTTCCAGAAAAGAATACAGCGTCGAAGTAAAAATCAATGCCGCGCGTATCGAGGCCGCCCGCGCGCAGCTCAGGCATGAATTCGGCGGCAACGTGCAGCTCACGGCGGACAATGGGGCCGTCTATATGACAGGCCGGGTGAAGGACCTGTTTGAATCCGACCGCGCCGTTGCCATCGCGACCCCAGCGGGCCTGGTAGTGAACCTCCTGAAAGTGGAGGCGCCGCCGCAGGAACGGCAGATCCTGCTCAGGGTGCGGTTTGCGGACGTTGATCGCTCGAAATCGAGCGATCTGGGTATCAATTTCGCGGGCGCGCCGGCCGGGTACGCGTTTACGACAGCCACAGGGCAATACGGCAACAATACTGTAACCACCACGGGTTCCACCAGGACCGTGACATTGAGCGACGCGTTGAACGTGATGCTGTTCAACCCGCACTGGGACGTGGGCGCGACGCTCAAAGCGCTCGCGAATCAAAACGCTCTGCAAATCCTGGCAGAACCCAATCTCCTCGCGATGAACGGCAAAGAGGCGAGCTTCGTCGCGGGCGGTGAGTTTCCGTTCCCCACGCTGCAGGGCGGGGGCAGCGGCGTGGGCCAGATCACCATCTCGTTTCGGGAGTTCGGCATCCGGCTGCATTTTCTGCCCACGATCACGCCGCGCGGGACCATCCGTATGCATGTGGTCCCGGAGGTCAGCTCTCTCGATTACGCCAATTCGCTTACCATTTCGGGAGCGACGATCCCCGCGCTGAACACGAGGCGCGTGGAAACCGAAATCGAATTGCAAAGCGGGCAGAGCTTTGCCATTGCGGGACTGCTGGACAACCGAACCACGGAATCGATGAGCAAGATTGCCGGGCTGGCCGATATCCCTCTTTTCGGCAAACTGTTTACAAGCCGATCTATTACCAAGACCAATTCGGAATTGCTCGTCATCGTGACGCCGGAACTTGTCGCTCCTATACCGGAAGGGGAGGCTCTGCCGGACATCCCGCGCTCCCAGCCTTTCCTCGAAGGTCCGGGCATTCTCAATCAGCCTCCCCAGACGCCCGGGACGGACCAGACCGGACCGGGGCCGTCATGGCCGGTGCGAAACGAAATCACCATTCAGGAACTTGAGAAGCTGCAGCGAGCCGCACCGCAGGCCGCGGCCGCTTCCCTTCAGCCGCTGAATCGCGGGTCTGCGGGGACTCTGCCCGATGCCAGTGCGGGAACGGCGACGCCTGCCGCGGCGGGAGCATTCGGCGGCATTGTGCCCGGAGTTGGCAAATGAGCATGATGCCTCTGACAGCGGCGTTCGTAGTCTCCAACCGCGGCGTGTGGGAGCAGGCGCATGCCTGTATTCAGAATCTTCCCGTGCGCCTGGCGGTGGAACAGGGGATGGGCCAGGGAACGGGCCAGACCGATCCGGCCGAAACCGATGCGCTGCTCGACCGCATCGAGCGCCACCGCGTGGACGTTGTGCTGGTGGAACCCAGCCGGATCGCCATACCGCTCGAAGAGTTCGTACGGCGGCTGCGCAACACCGCGACCCAGCCCGCTATTTTCGTACTCAATCCCGAAGCCCCGCCCGAAATGATCCTCGAAGCTCTGCGCGCAGGGGCCAACGAATACCTTTTCCCACCGCTCAGGGACACGCTGCGAGATGCATTGCAGAGGTTGTCGGCGGCCCGCTCCAAAGGCGGTTCCGGGACTTCGAACGCGCTCGGGAAAACTTTCGGCTTTCTTTCCGTTCGCGGCGGCTGCGGGGCCACCACGATTCTGGTTCACGCCGCGGCTCACATCGCGAAGCACGCGGGCCATGGACCCTTTAAGCAACCCACGCTGCTGGCCGACTTCGATTTCGAAGCCGGGCTGCTTCGCTTCATTATGAAAGCGAAAAACACCTATTCAGTACGCGATGCGCTCGACAATCTCCATCGCATGGACTCGAGCCTCTGGAAAGCTCTGGTTTCCACCCTTCCCGATATGCTCGACGTGATCCCGGCGCCCGATGAAGTAGCCGCGAAGCACGCGCCCGCGCGCGAAGAGATGACGCACCTGATGCGGTTCATCCGGTCGACGTATCCCGTGGCCGTCATCGATTTCGGCCGCAGCATCAGCAATGCGGCGCTCGATTCGCTGCCGGAACTGGAGACCTTATATCTGGTCACAACGCCCGACGAGACGTGCCTGGAGCGGGCGCGCCGCGCGATGCAATATGTGGAGGACCGCGGCTTCGCCTCGCACCGGATCGAAGTATTACTGAACCGCGTGAAGGATCCGGGGAGAGGCGAGGCCGTGGAAAAGATTCTCGGCCGGCCCGCGGCAGCGACTTTCCGGGACGATCATCTGTCGCTCTACGACGCTTATTCGGAAGGCCGCTTTCTTCCTCCTGCCACGGCGCTCGCGAAAGAGTTCCATACCTTTGCGGATTCGATCCGGAACCGGGCGGCGGGAGATGCCGCGATGGAAAAACGAGAAACCGTTCCCGCGGCGCCCTCAGCCAAAGGATGGCTCTCTTTTCTCACAGGCAAAGCGGGTTTTCAGAAAGACCCTGGCCACAGCGCCTCCGGGCGAGCTCAGGCGTAAACCGGGACCGAGACTATGTCAACCACACAAACGGGCTTTAACGGTAACGGTAACGGTAACGGTAACGGAAATCCTCCGGAAGCCGGCTGGGTCACCCGTCTGAGTAACCGCGACCATACGGGCGCGGAATACCAGGAACTCAAATTCACGATTCATCGCAAGCTGCTCGACAGGATCAACCTGGAGGCCCTTTCCTCGCTCGCGGGCGAGCGCGCGCGCGCCGAAATCCGCGTCGCCGTTGCCAAACTGGTGGATGAAGAGCGCACCCCGCTCAGTCTGGCGGAGAAGGAACGCGTAATCGAGGAGGTGCTCGATGAGGTGTTCGGTCTGGGCCCGCTCGAGCCACTGCTGCGCGATCCCACTATCTCCGACATTCTGGTAACGACTCCCAAACTGGTTTACATCGAGCGCGGCGGCAAACTGTTTCGCACTTCGGTGGAATTCAAAGACAATACCCACCTGCTGCGCATTATTGAAAAGGTAGTGGCGCGGGTGGGGCGGCGCGTGGACGAATCTTCGCCGCTGGTCGATGCGCGTCTGCCCGATGGTTCGCGCGTGAACGCCGCCATTCCCCCGGTAGCGGTGGACGGCCCCCTGCTTTCGATCCGGCGTTTCGGCAAAGAACTTCTGCAGGGCGAAGATCTGGTCAAAAAGCTGGCGCTGACTGAGGGCATGCTCGAACTGCTGAAGGCCGCGGTGCGGGCGCGTCTGAACATTCTGATTTCAGGCGGTACCGGCGCGGGTAAAACCACGCTGCTGAACGTGATGTCCAGCTACATTCCGGAAAACGAGCGGATCATCACCATCGAAGACGCGGCTGAACTGCGCCTGCGCCAGACGCATGTGGCCCGCATGGAAACCCGCCCCGCGAATATAGAAGGCAATGGCGCGATCAAGATTCGCGATCTGGTGATCAACGCTCTTCGTATGCGGCCCGACCGAATCATCGTGGGCGAGGTTCGCAGCGAAGAAGCGCTGGACATGCTGCAGGCCATGAATACGGGCCATGACGGCTCCCTGACAACCATCCACTCCAATACGCCCCGCGACGCAGTGGGTCGCCTCGAAGTGCTGGTGGGAATGGCGAACGCGAATATGGGGGTGCGGTCGATCCGCGCCCAGGTAACGAGCGCGATCGATCTCATGGTACAGGTGGCGCGCTTCAGCGACGGCACCCGCAAGATCACTTACATAACGGAACTGGTGGGGCTCGAAGGCGAGCAGGTCACCATGCAGGATATCTTTCTCTTCGAGAAGACGGGACTGGCGGAGAACGGCAAGGTTCTGGGCCGCTTCAAAGCCACGGGCGTGCGCCCCCGTTTTTACGAGAAGCTGCGCTCTTCGGGAATTCAACTGCCCGCCTCGCTGTTCCAGACGGTGGTGGAGATCGGCCAGTCATGAACGCAATCGTCGCGTTCTGCTTTTTAACGATTCTGGCGCTGCTGTTGTGTTCCATCAGCTTCGGGCTGCGTTTCTATGAGAAACAACGCCGTAAACGACTGGTATCGATGCTGCGGACCGTCACTCAAAACGGCGAGGAGCAGCACGTCAACCTGCTGGTGGACAGCAACGAAAAACGCGAAGGGCTGGACGAAGCCCTGGCATCGCTCAATATTACGGAAAGACTGACGCGATTGCTGAGCGAATCGGGCCTCGACTGGACGCTGACGCGCTTTGGCATAACGTCCGCGGTGACGTTCACGCTGGGCGCGATCGCCAGCATGTGGATTCCGCTTTCCTCTCCGCCGGCATTGCGAGGTCTCGCAGTGGGATTGTGCGCGGCGACCCTGCCGTATCTGTTCGTCAGCAAGAAGCGCTCGAAGCGGATTGACGCCCTTGAAACGCAGCTGCCGGACGCGCTCGATTTCCTGGCGCGTTCCATGCGCGCCGGGCACGCTTTTTCCATCAGTCTCGAAATGGTGGGCGAGGAAGTTCACGAACCGCTGGGCCCGGAGTTCCGTGCGCTTTTCAACGAGCAGAACCTGGGCGCATCGCTCGAAAGGGCATTTGCCAATTTTTCAAAGAGGGTGCCTATTCCGGACGTGCGGTTCTTCTGTTCCGCCGTGATTCTGCAGCGGCAGACCGGCGGCAACCTCAGCGAAATTCTGAACCGCCTGTCGCACATCATCCGCGAACGCTTCCGCCTCAAAGGCCAGGTGAAAGCGGTGAGCGCGCACGGGCGGTTGACCGCCACGATTCTTACGCTGCTGCCGATCGCGACGCTGGGCGGACTTATGCTCACCTCGCCCGAGTATCTGCAGGGCATGTTCGATAACCCGCTGGGTAAAAAGATAGTCGCGGCGGGCGTGATCGCCCAGATTCTGGGAAATTTCTTTATCCGAAAGATCATCAAGATCAAGGTATGAGGGACAGGAGAGTTATCGATGCCGCCAATGATGCTGCCCATAATGCTGGCAATTTTTCTCTTCTTAATGTTGATGACCATAATTTCCATTTACGGTTATCGCGCCTACGTGCGGCCGAGCAGGATTTACGACCGCGTCGGGGGCGTGGCGCAATCGGCCGTGGAGACGGAAACGGTTTCGGTGACACCGAGAGATATCGTGGTCAAGGTCTTCGAGCATATCGGCGAGCAGATTCCGCTGAGCCCCACGGATCAGACCGTTACGAAGCGGGACCTTGTGATGGCGGGGTTCCGCTCGGAAGGCGCGATTCAGATTCTGTACGGCATCAAGGCGATGTTCTGCATCGTGCTTCTGCTGTTCTGCCTGATGCTTTACCGGCACGTGACCGAGAACCCCGTGCTTCGCGTGGTGTTTCTGGTCGCGGGCACGGGCGTGGGTTATTACGCGCCGGGCATGTATCTGGAGAAGCTGGTCACAAAGCGCCAGACACAGCTGCGGCTCTCGCTGCCGGATGCGCTGGACATGATGGTGGTCTCGGTCGAAGCCGGACTCGGTCTCGATCAGGCGCTGCAGTATGTGGCGCGCGAAACGGAAGTCAACCATCCGGAACTGAGCGACGAACTGGGCCTGGTGGGACTCGAGATGCGGGCCGGCAAACGGCGTTCCGAAGCCCTGCGCAATCTGGCGGACAGAACCGGCGAAGAGGAGCTGCGAAAACTGGTTGCGATCCTCATCCAGACCGACCGCTTCGGCACCAGTATGGGCGAGAGTCTGCGCACGCATTCGGACTTCATGAGGATGCGTCGCAAGCAGGAGGCCGAGGAACGCGCGGCCAAGGTAGGCGTGAAGCTGGTCTTTCCCATTTTTCTTTTCATTTTGCCGTCGATGATGATCGTGTCCGTGGGTCCCGCGGTGCTGAAGCTTTTCCAGGATCTATTCCCGATGATGTCGGGTTTCGGGAAGTAGAAGGATGTATACGCAGTAATGAAATCTCAAAACAAAGGAGAAGTTGACAAATATGGATCAAACGATTTTACAGGCCGTTCTCTGGATCGCCACGCTCGGGATCCTGGTGCTGTTTCTGCAGAGGCGCCGCAAGCGGAAAGCGAACTACTAAACAGGCTTATGAGTTTACCGGCGGGCTTTGCGCGGGAGCCCGCCGGGAGTGAGGAATACGGGGCTGGAACTGGATCCAGGCTGCGCAGGAACCGGGCAAACCCGAAGTACCGGAAGAAAGCTACTCAGTAAACGACAAGGAGAAAAAAACGATGAATGGAACTGTATTGCAAGCCGTACTCTGGATCGTGGCGGGATTGTTTCTGACGCTGTTGATTCTTCGCCGCAGTAAACGCAAAGCATCGCGCAGTTAGCGCCATCGGGTATTGATCCGCGCGCGGGGGCAGGAAGCAACGATGCCCCGCGCGCGTAATTTTTTTTGCCATGACCGACTGGAAAAGCACACAGAACCGCGATGGCGGCTGGGCGTACAACAAGGGCTGTTCGTGGACCGAGCCTACAGTCTTTGTGTTGCTCGCCCAATCCGTTACGCAGGTGGACGGGCCCGCATTCAGCGCGGGCCTGAATTTTCTTTATTCGACGCAGCGCGGGGACGGCGGCTGGAGTCCGCAGCCTGGCGTGGCCGAAAGCACGTGGGTCACGGCGCTGCCGGCGCTTCTCCCGGAGGCCGCAATCGGAGCAGACAGGCTCCGGCAGGCGCTCGAATGGATGGAGGGGCAGACGGGCAGAGAATCGACCTGGAGTTACCGGCTGAAGCAGATGATGTCCGGCAACAATCAGCAGGAGCCGGCCGGGTGGGCATGGTTCCCGGGCGCCGCCGCCTGGGTGATACCTACGTCGGTGGGAATTATGGCATTTGAACGCGCGCTCCGGCGGGGCGAGAACCGCGGCCTGCGCGGCCGGGTGAATTCCGGCTACGAATATCTCGCGGCGCATGTATGCGCGGATGGCGGCTGGAACCATGGATCGAGTCACGCGCTCGGGCGCGACGGAGACTCGTATCCGGAAACCACCGGCATCGCACTCGCCGCCCTGCGCCATGCGCCTGACCGGCAACTGATCGGGCGCGCCAAAGCAGCGGCGCACCGGCACCTCGCCACCTGCCGAACCGCTGAGGGAATTTCCTGGCTTCGGATGGGGCTGGCGGCACATGGAGACATCGTGCCGCCGCCTTTCGCCCTTACGCCCCGCACGACGCTCGATCGCGCGCTCACGGCGCTGGCCGACGTTCCGGCGGACAGAAATCCGCTGCTGGTCTGAATCCATGAACATAACGCGCAGAGAACTTTTGGGAACGGCGGCCGCGGGCCTGGCATTGACGCGCTGCGGAAACACAGACGAAGCGTCTGCGGTTGCACGCCGGGCTGTACGCCGGGTCCATGTCTCCAATGTGTCTATAGTCAAAGCGCCGGCATATTCCCAGGACCTCTACGACACGGTCTACCGCATGGTGGCCAGCCATGGCCTGAACGTACGGGGCAAGAGAATCGTTTTGAAACCGAATCTGGTGGAATTCGACCCCGGCACTGTAATCAACACGCATCCGATGGTGGTTCATGCCGCGTACGAGGCATTTCGAAAACTCGGCGCGGGGGAGGTGAAGATCGCCGAAGGGCCTGGACACCGGCGCGCTACGCTCGATCTCGCCGACGCGGCGGGTTACTTCGCAACCGTTCCGAAATTCGAAGATATTTTCACCGATCTGAATATCGACAATGTCGCCAAACGGGTTATTGAACAACCGGTGTCGCAGTTGAAATCGCTGTACCTGCCCCACACGGTTCTCGACTGCGATCTTCTGGTTACGCTGCCCAAGATGAAAACGCACCACTGGGCCGGCGCTACTCTCGCGATGAAAAATCTGTTCGGCCTCGTGCCCGGCGGGGTATACGGATGGCCCAAGAACGTGCTGCACTGGGCCGGGATTCCCCAATCCATCGTGGATCTGCACCACTTGTTTCCACGGCAGTTCGCCCTGGTGGACGGCATTGTGGGTATGGAAGGTAACGGCCCGATTCAGGGCACGCCCAAAAAGGCGGGGGTGCTGGTGGCTGGCAGGGACGTAGCCGCAGTGGACGCGACATGCTGCCGGATCATGGGCATCGATGCCTCCAGAATCGAATATCTGGCGCTCGCGCGCGGGGCGCAGAATCTTGGAGAAGCGTCATTTCGCCAGGTCGGCGAGACTATCGAATCGGTCAGAACCCCATTCGAGTTGATCGACCCCTGGCGCCAGATGATCCGAGCCTGAAGAATCAGTGAACCAGTTTGCCTGAGGCTACCAGAAGTATGCAGAGGTTCCAGACAATTAAACCGGCATACCAGTAGTTAATCCAGCCGATAAGTTTGGTTCGGCCGGCCGCTACGCAGATTCCGCCGATCCCAAGGCCAACGATTTTGGAAACCGCAACGCCAAGCGCGGGCGAACTCACATGAATCAGTTTTGCGATGAAAGGGCTTGCCTCGCTGGCGCCCAGCCTGAATCCCACGAGCGTGGTTAAAAAGTCCAGCAACTGCAGATAAACGAAAACCTGAATCGCGAGCATATATTATGAATATCCTGTTTAAAGAATTCGAACTCCACGCTGAGCCATATATATAAACGCCACCGCACCTACAGCAATCATGGCTCCATGGGGCAGCCGAAGACCTTTCGTGGTGGTAACATCCAGTTCATCGCTGCTTCGGTAAGGCGCGCGGAAGTGCAGCAGGTCCTGAATAATCCAGCCGACGTTGAAAAACGTTTTTCGCACGCGGCCGCGGAACATGAGCATCACCAGGGCAATGAGCCCGCCCAGCACCGCCGTCAGAAGAAAGATCCACAGGCAGTTGCCAGGTCCGGTAACGGCCCCTACCGCGGCAAGAAGTTTTACGTCTCCCGCGCCGCGGGCCCGAATCAGATACAAAGGAAAATAAAGAATGAAGCCCAGCCCGAGCCCTGCCGCACCGCGGCCGAGCCCGGACCAACCCGCTACAGATGAATTCCACGCCAAACCCGCAATAATGCCGGCCAATACCAGCCAGTTCGGAATGCGGCGGAAGCGAATGTCAAAAACCGCGGCTATCGCCACCAGAATCCCCAGTAAGATCTGACCCGCCACTGGTAAATTAGGTTGTCCAGGCATCGTTGCAAAATGAGTATAGCCTGAATCTAACTTGTTACAGGATAATTTCGGGTAACCTTATCCTTAGTTAACGCATGGTACCTTAACGCCGCCACAGCCGGAGAAATTCCGTCCTTAAGATGGCGACGCATGGACGGCGGCCCCTGTAATTGCAAGCTCTTCGTCGGCCGGAATGACCTCGAACACGCTGCCCTGCAGGGGAGACATCGTCACCATTTCCCGCAGGCAGCGGCTTAGAATACCGACCTTCACAAAACGCGAATTGGGACCGGTGATGAAAAATTTCCCGGCGCCTTCGAGATGAATACTGGTAGCCGAGGCCGCCGCGAGGGCGCGATGCCAGAGCAACTCGAAATCGACGCAGCGCGCATCGCCTTCGGCGGCGCCGGCGAATACCTCCTCCGGTTCGAGATCGAGGAATCGCAGGCGCATGGCCCGGTGGCCCATGATGCCTTCGAGGTGTCCCCTGCCCCCGCAGCCGCAGAACGACTCCTTCGGATCGAGCGAAACCATGATGTGGCCGCCTTCGCAGGGGCCTTCGGAGTGAGGATAACGTCCAAAGCCGACTCCGTCTCCCAGTGTCCATACGCGGATAAATCTTTCGAGATGTCCGCTCCGGGCCGCGATGCCGGTGGCGATGGCGTCCGCGTCGTTGCAGATGGCTACGGGGATGGCCATTCCTGCGGCCTCAAGGGCGCGCGCAAACATGTCTCGCAGGTGCGCTCCCTTGACCTGCTTCAGGTTGGGCGATTCCTCCACGATGCCGTCGCGAATGATTCCCGGAAAACCCATACCGAGCGCCACCGGCTGAGCGCCGGTATCGCGGCAGAAAGTCCGCACGATTCCGGCGAGGGATGTCACCAGTTCTTCTACCGGAAGCTCAAAGACAGGAAGCTCAAATTCCGGCGCCGCGGAACTGCCATAGTCTCTCTCCCCGGGGGCGCGGTCGATGCGGGCAAAGGAAATCACCCGGTTATCCTCCACGAGGCCGATTGCCATTCTCCCCGCGGCGCTGATTCCTATTGTTTGTGGCATTGTTTAACCCGTCAGTAACGCGAGAGCTTATTCAGGCCGTTGAAAGCCGCCGCTTTATAGCATTCCGCCAGCGTAGGATAATTGAAAACGGTTTCCACGAAATACTCCACCGTCCCGCCCAGAACCATCACCGCCTGACCGATATGGAGCAATTCGCAGGCTCCCTCACCGATGATATGGACACCCAGCAGGAGCCGCGTCTCGCGATGGAAAATGAGTTTCAGCCGCCCCGTGGTATCGCCACGTATCTGGCCGCGGGCGATCTCACGGTAATAGGCCACACCCACTTCATAGGGCATATCTTCGTCGGTGAGCTGTTCTTCCGTTTTACCGATAAAAGAAATCTCCGGGATGGTGTAAATCCCATAGGGGTAGAAGGCCGGTTTGGACTGCAGCGGCACGCCGAACGCGCGACCTGCCGCGATGCGCCCCTGTTCCATGGAGACGGAAGCGAGACTCGGAAAACCGATCACATCGCCCACCGCGAAGATATTCCGCTGGCTGGTGCGGAAATCGGCATCCACTTTGATGCGGCCACGGTCATCCGCTTCGATGCCGGCAGCCCCCAGGTTGAGTTCTTCGACGTTGCCCTGACGGCCCACTGCGTAAAGAAGCGCGTCGCCCGTAATCTTCTTTTTGCTTCTCAGCGTGGCGGTCACACACCCCGGCATGTCCTCCACGCTTTCCACTTCCTCGTTCAGGCGCATTGTCACGCGGCTGTCGCGCAAATGATAGGAAAGAGCTTCCACCATTTCCGAATCGGCGAATTCGAGGAGCCGTGGCCGTTTTTCCACCAGAATCACCCGCACTCCGAGGATGGCGAACATGCACGTGTATTCGACTCCGATTACGCCCCCGCCCACCACAATCAGGGTACGCGGCATTTCCTTCATCGAGAGAATCTGGTCGCTGTTGATGATGTTTCTGCCGTTCATGGGAACGGTGGGAGACGCCGCGGGTTTGGTCCCGGTGGCAATGACAATGAACGGCGCTTCAATCTGAATCTTCCCGCGTGAATTCCCCACCTCCAGATGGGTCGCGTCGAGGAAACTCGCCTGACCGGTCAGCATTTCGATGTTGTTGCGCGAAAGCTGCGCCTGTGTGACGTCAACCTCGGTTTTGATGACGTGCTGCACCCGAAAAGAGAGATCGCCCATGGAAATCTTCTCTTTGACCCGGTAGTTCATACCGTAGATCGCCTGATAGTGGAAGCCGGAAAAATGAATCACCGCTTCACGCATTGTCTTACTGGGTATGGTTCCCGTGTTGATGCAGACCCCGCCGATCACCTCGCGCTTCTCGACGAGAGCCACTTTCCTGCCCGTTTTCGCGGCCTGTATGGCGGCTCGCTGGCCGGCTGGCCCCGAGCCGATGACGATGAGGTCGTAAGTTTGCATGCGGTACCGCTATTTTCCTATAGGAAAGATCGGTTCCCCGCAAGAAAAAGTTTATGGTGTCTATGGAACGCCATTCGGCATAAAACACCGGCAGAAAGGTGTTGCCGAATGCGCCAATTTCACTTCCCCGCGGCGATCGAATCCACTCGGATCGTCTTAGTATTCGCGTCGAGTGTTCCCGTAACAGTTACGTTCTTTCCCGCGAACTTCTCCGGCGTTCTCCGGGCGTTCAGAGTGTAAGCGTTCCTGCCATCGTAGAGCACGTACCTGGCATCGTGTTCCCCGACGCACGCTTTCGCGCATTCTCCATCCGTCGGGCCCATCTTCATATGCGAATGGTCGGCAGTCGCGCACATGCTGTCCGTTATGACTCCCGTAAACTTCCGCGGGCCGGCGGCTGCGACTGCCACCGCCGTCAGCGCAACCAGCCCGCATAACATGCGCGTCACGTTTCTCTTCACATGCCCGGCGTCATCAAATGCGCGGTGGTGGTGCCGGCATTCATGATCCATACGCCACCCTGTTTGTTGTTATCCGGCAACCCCAGCGATTGCGTGGTCCCACCCGGCACAGCAATGGTTGTATGAGTGCGCGTCATTGCGGGATCCATGCCGGTCACGTGAATCCAGACCGAGCCGAACTCCGGTTTTATGCGGGTTCCGTCTTTCTCCGCCGCGTCAAATGCCGCCTGGCTGGCTTTCTTATCTCCAATAGCCTCGAACCTGAGGTTCTGGGCCACGCGATCGAGGTTGGCAATACTTGTACACTCCACCGAAAATGGTTGCTGCCCGGGCTGGCCGGAGCGGTCATAGCAAACCATGCGGTTCGTTCCCTTCCGCAGCGTGTCATAAGTAAAATCGGATTTCCATTTGACGACCGTGGCCCCTTCTTTCATCTGTCGCGGCGCGGCTGTCAAAGCTTTCTGGATCGCGCCATCATCGGGCGCCTGCGCAAAGGCCCCGACGGTCGATGCCGCCACATATATAACTATCGGCAGAATGCGTTTCATTATTTATTCTCCATTCCATGTTTCCCAGCCGGGAGAACCCAGTATATCGGCTCCAGCGGACCTGTTTGGTCAGGGCTTTTGATGTGAAGTTTTTCTGACATTCCGCCGATATTCTCTGCATGAAGATTCCGATCCTGATTGCAGCCGTCTGCTTGTCAATCGCGGCCCCGTTCGCCAGCGCGGATACTATTCAGTTCATTGGAGTCCCCACCGGAGTCAATGACGGCCAGTATTACGATCTTCCTTACCAGATCGCAATCGATGGCGTGAATCAACTGGTCACCTGTTATGACATCTTCGACGATGTGAATTTCGGCGACATCTGGAACGCAAACCTGCTCACTCTCTCGCAGGCTGCCGCGGACGGGTATTTTTCCGGACGACCGGATGCCTTAGCCGGCTATGAGCGCGTGGCCTGGCTCGATGCGCAACCTTACCACAACGCCCTTGAGCAGATCGGCCTTCAATACGCTATCTGGGATGTCTTCGGTTCGGCTCGTTCCTCAGCCGCGGCCAACACCTATCTGGCTGAAGCCGATGCGGCCGCGGCAGCCGGATATGCCGGGTTCAGCTTCAGCAACGCGCGGTTTATTGAACAGATCGGAGGAGTTTCCGGCAGACCGGGCACTGAACAGGCTTTTGTCTACTGGCAGCAGCCTCAATTACAGCAACTGAGCCAAAGTTCTGCAGCTCCGGAACCGGGCACGTTATCCACGTTTTTTCTCGCAATCGTGAGCGCCAGCCTCGCCGCAGGTTTCAGAAACCAGAGGCGCCTTGTCCCCGCCCCTGAACCTTCGCCGATAAATCCGAAGCAATTCTGACCGTTAAAAGGGGGCATGTGGAAGTATTTGCCTTTATCTCATATTAATATCAGCACATGGGTTATACGCACCCGTCCCTGCACCGTGCTTTGCGTCAAAAATACTACAGAGCCTGTTCAATCTTAGATATAACGCCATAGGCTGCCGCATCCTGGAACAGTTGCATAGCGATACACTTAGCCCAATCTGATTGAATCCCGGTGGAATTGCTCGCCGAAGAAGATAACCTCGCCTGACCTACGGCAGCGGCCAATAGCCAAAAACTGTCACGACAGCCGTGTTTGTCAAATCCGGAGGATCACGGAAGGCCTGGCATTGCAAGTGCGACAACTGTCTTCTCATTACAGCGGAGCCCGGCTCGCGGTGGCGGTCGATCCCGCCGGGCGGAATCGGAAGCTGCCGTCGGCACGCCTGGCTTTTACAGGCGCAAGCTCATGCACGCCGCTTCAACATCTATTACTCGACATTTCGACACAATACCTTGTGCTGGGATAACCGCTTATTTTGGCAGAGAATTCTCTATTTCTTAACAATTTCGGAGTCCTATCGAGCAACGGGATTGCCGGTGGATCGTAGGAAATAGCGACTCTCACGCTTGATGGCCTTGATGAGACGCTGATGAAAACGTGTGGAGAACTCATGCATCTGAATCCGAGCACGGCCGCAATGGGGCCCATGGTCTGGAAGACGCTGGCGAATCCCCGCGCACATTTCATTTAAATGCCGCCGGCCAGACTTAGTAGTGCGGGATGGCACTTATAGAACCGATAACAAATCTTAATTGGTAGTAAT
>JALYHT010000240.1 GCA_030776225.1 Acidobacteriota bacterium
GTGCCGAGCGATTCGTTGTAGAGGCTGGTGAGGTCCATGGCCTCGCGCAGATCTTCCTGAAAATTCTGGATCTCTTTCAGTTCCCCTGCCAGCGCCGGCTTCCGCCTGCCGCCCGGGGTGGTGAAAAACTTCTGGAAGCCGCCGTCGGTGAGGGTCCCGATCTCGTTGCCGATTACGACGCCGGCGCGCTCGGTAAATTGGACCCCGCCATCCGTCCCTCCCGCTTCCACGATTGCCGCGACGCCATTTCGCTCGATGCGGGTTCTGCCGCCGGCTGCGGATTCGGTTCGGAACCCGGCGGCACGGGCAGCGCTCATCCGGTCTTCGAAAGTCAACTGCTTGGTACGCGCGCGACGAAAGAACATAGGCTCAACTCATTATAATTGGGGGCATGTGGGATGACTGAAAGATCGTGCATGTTTGGATCAAACTGCCGCGGCTAAGATAAAGTTTCATGCGAATTGCCCTGGGGCAGATCGATCCGACAGTGGGCGACCTTGCCGGGAATGTCGCGTTGATGCTGCGCTTTGCAAAAGAAGCGGCGGCGCGGAAAGCGGACCTAATCGTGTTTCCGGAGTTATCCGTGACGGGCTATCCGCCACGGGATCTGGTCGAGAAACCACATTTTATCGAGCGTTCGGAACTCGCCCTCCTCGAACTGGCGCATGCGGCGCGGGATCTGCCGCTTGCCATCATTGCCGGGTACGTGGGGCGGTCGAATCAATCGACCGGAAAACGCGCGACGAATTCGGCGGCGGTGCTGCGGGCCGGGCAGATCGTCATGCGGCAGACCAAAATCCTGCTGCCGACCTACGACGTGTTCGACGACGCCCGGAATTTTGTGCCCGCGGACAGCCAGTCTGTCTGGCGCGGGGAGGGCGGAGATGTGGCGCTGACGATCTGTGAAGACGCATGGAACGACAAGCTGTTCTGGCCGCACAGGCTGTACGGACGCGACCCGGTAGATGAGCTGATGCAGCAGGGCGCAAACATCATCGTGAGCATCAACGGCTCGCCATTCCATCTGGGCAAGCGGGCGCTGCGCGAGGAGATGTTCCGGGCCATGGTGCGCCGCCATAAGGTTCCGGCCATAGTGGTGAATCAGGTAGGCGGCAACGACCAGATCGTGTTCGACGGGGCGAGTTTTGTCATGGATGTCGAAGGCCGGGTGATTGCGTCCGCGGCATCTTTCAGCGAAGACCTCGCGATCGCCGACATCGCGACAGGCGAAGGGGACCGGCACGCAAATTTTCCGGATGAGGAAGAGGCGGTTTACGAAGCGCTGGTGCTGGGGACGCGCGACTACATTCGCAAGTGCGGCTTCCGGCGCGTGCTGATCGGGCTGAGTGGCGGAATCGATTCCTCGCTGACGGCTGCCATTGCGGTGGATGCCGTTGGCCGGGAACACGTGCGCGGCGTGGCGATGCCGGGACCGTATTCATCGGACCACAGCGTGAACGATGCGCGCGCCATGGCGGAAAAGCTGGGGATCGCCTTCGACATTATCCCGATCACGCCGGCTTATGACGAGATGCTGCGGACGCTCGCGCCTGTGTTTACGGGGCTGAAGCCGGACGTTACGGAAGAGAATATTCAGGCGCGGCTGCGGGGGTTGACGCTGATGTCTCTCTCGAACAAATTCGGAGCGATTGTGCTTACGACCGGCAACAAGAGCGAACTCGCGGTGGGGTACTGCACGTTGTACGGCGACATGTGCGGCGGCCTGGCCGTGATCAGCGATGTGCCGAAGAGCCTGGTTTACGCGCTCTCGCGGATTGCAAACCGCAGGCACGGGAATGCCATTCCGGAATCGGTTTTCCAGAAGGCGCCATCGGCGGAGCTGAGGCCGGACCAGAAGGACAGCGATTCGCTGCCGCCCTACGATGTGCTGGATGGAATTCTGCGGCTTTACGTGGAAGAGAACCGCGGGATTGCTGAAGTGGCGCACGCATTGAATGTGGACGCGGAGCTGGTGCGGGATGTCGTGCGGAAGGTGGATCGGAACGAGTACAAAAGGCAGCAGGCCGCGCCGGGGCTGAAGGTGACGTCGAAGGCTTTTGGGGTGGGGCGGAGGTTGCCGGTCGCGCAGAGGTATTCGGAGATGGAGTTATGAAATTAAGAATGGCGGGATTGACGGCGATAGTGGCAGCGGCGTTGTTGATGTCGCAGCCGGCGCAGAGGGAACAGGTGGGGCCTACGGCGGATGGCGCGTTTCTGCTCAGCAGCGGCTGGCGGATCAAAGCGGCGGGCGTGCAAATCCCCGTGGACACGTTCCCGCTGGCCACCGCCATCACTCCCGACAAAAAATTCCTGCTGGTGCTGAACGGCGGGTACAATCCGCCGAGCGTGAGCGTGATCGACATTGCGGCGGCGAAGGAGCTTAGCCGTGTTCCGGTACCCGATGGCTGGCTGGGGCTCACGATAAACCGGGCGGGGGATCGCGTTTATGTCGGGGGCGGGTCGAAGGCGTCGGTCTACGAGTTCGGATTCAGGAATGGCGTGCTGACGCCGTCAAAGGTGTTTCCGGTGGTCGCGGAGAAGGACCGCAGGCCAGAGGATTTTATCGGCGACGTCCAGCTTGCGCCGGACGGGCATCTTCTGTATGCGGCCGATGTGTATCGGGACTCGGTGGTGGTGATCAATCCGCAGTCCGGGCTGGTAATATCGCGCGTGAAAACGGGGCGGCGCCCTTACAGAATTCTGTTCCACCCGTCCGGCAAAAGTTTTTATGTCTCGAGCTGGGCCGATGGGTCGGTGGGGCAGTATGAGACGAATACCGGCAATCTGCTGGTGAATACGAGGGTCGGTCCGCATACGACGGATATGGTGTGGCGCGACGGGCTGGTCGAAGATCAACCGAATGTCGCGGCGCGCCTTTTCGTTTCGGCGAGCAATACGAATAACGTTTACGTGCTGGGCGCGTCTGAATCGGGAGAGTTGTCGAGGCTGGAGGCCATCAACGTATCGCTGACGCCGAACCAGCCGCTGGGTTCCACGCCCAGCGGGTTGGGATTGAGCGCGGATGGCTCGAAACTGTTCGTGGCGTGCTCGGATGCGAACGCTGTGGCGGTGGTGGATATTTCGCAGGCGCGCAGCAGAGTTGCCGGATTTGTTCCAGCGGGTTGGTATCCGACTGCGGCATTCGGATTGCCGGACGGGCGACTGGGCGTGCTGAACGGGAAGGGACTGGGGTCCTACGCGAATCCAAAGGGTCCGAATCCGCTGGTTGAGGTGGTACAGAACTGCGAAGGCGTCCGAAACGATCAGTATGTAGCGGCAATACAGCGGGGAACTGTGGCGCTGGTGGACTTTCCCGACGATCTGAAGCTGGCGGGTATGACGCGCGAAGCGATCGCCAATTCACCTTATGCCGCGGCGAAGTTGGACGATCCAGGAATTCCGGCGGGCAATCCGGTGCGCCCGAACGGCCCCATCAAGCATGTGATCTACGTGATTAAAGAAAACCGGACCTACGACCAGGTGCTGGGCGACATGAAACAGGGGAACGGCGACCCCTCGCTGACGTTGTTCGGCGCGGAGGTGACGCCGAATCTGCACAAGCTCGCGAGCGAGTTTGTATTGCTCGATAACTTTTACGAGAACTCGGATGTAAGCGCGGACGGGCACAACTGGGCGATGGCGGCGATTGCGCCCGATTACACGCAGCGGCTGTGGCCAAACGAGTATGCCGGGCGCCGAAAGAAGTATGACTTCGAGGGCGGCGAGCCCGCGAACAGCCCGCCCGCCGGATATTTGTGGACCAATGCGATAGAGGCCGGCGTGACTGTGCGGAATTACGGAGAGTGGACGGAAGAAGTGAAGCATCAGGGCGACGATCCGGAAGTTAAGGTGAAGGACCCTGTGCTGCAGAAAATTACCGACGAGGACTATGCGCCCTTCGATCTGGATTACTCCGATGTGGACCGGGCGCAGGAACTCGTGATGGAACTGCAGAAATTTGAGAAGTCGGGAACAATGCCGGGGCTGATGATCGTGAGGATGGGGAACGACCACACGTCAGGAACGACACCGGGCAAGATCGCGCCGCTTTCGGCTGTGGCGGATAACGACCAGGGCGTGGGGATGCTGGTGGAAGCGGTTTCGAAAAGCCGCTTCTGGAACGAGACGGCCATTTTCGTGATCGAAGACGACGCGCAGAACGGACCGGACCATGTGGATTCGCATCGCGCCCCCGCGTGGGTGATTTCGCCCTGGGTGAAGAAGGGCGCCGTAAACAGCACCATGTACAACCAGGCTTCGGTGCTGCGGACGATGGAGATCATTCTGGGCATGCGGCCCATGACCACGTACGACGCCGGGGCGCGGCCGATGTTCAGCGTGTTCAATACGGCGGCGAACAACGAACCGTATGCTCTCGAAAAGCCCCGGACGCCGCTCGACCGGCGAAATCCGGCAAAATCCCCGACAGCCGCCCGCTCACTGAAGATGAACTTCAAAGACGCCGACAATGTGGATGAAGACGAATTGAACCGGATTTTGTGGGCCGCGATCCGGGGGCCGGGTGTGCCTATGCCGACGCCGGTGAGGAGCAGGTTCGGGCATTGATGCCGAAGATTTACCTGTGCTTTCTATGGCACATGCACCAGCCGTTTTACAAAGACCTTGTGTCGGGGCAATACCGCCTGCCATGGACGCGGATGCATGCGCTAAAAGACTATTACGGCATGGCGCGCATTCTGGAAGAGTTCCCTGGGATACGGCAGACCTTCAATCTGGTGCCGTCCA